>NZ_JBHILX010000015.1:0-22427 GCF_042193585.1 Bartonella sp. PS7NMGDW | reverse complement strand
TATCATTTTTTACTTTTTTTAAAATAAAATAACATAAACATCTGGTTGTATTTCAATACATTACACTAAAATAAAAAGCATATAAAAGTTCCTTACTAGATAACAGCGGCTTTCAGATTATAATACCCCTCCCCTCACAACGATTGCAACTTTTCTTACATATCACAATGATGTCATGTAAAAGGCTAAAGATAGAGTACATATTCTATAATCACCATTGCATAAACCTCTTACACGCTTTATGCTTTGCCATGAGAGCAAAAGGAAGATGTCAATGTCATCTAAACTGACGCGTAACCAAACATTGGTTTTAAACACTTTAAAAAATGCAAAAGGGCCTTTAAGTGCTTATGCGATTCTCAATCACTTACGCGAAGAAGGCTTTCGTGCACCTCTCCAAGTTTATCGTGCGTTAGAAAAACTCGTACAGTTAAAGTGTATTCATCGTCTTGAAAGTGTAAATGCCTTTATGGTCTGTTTACACCCTGAAAACTGTCAACATGAACTTACAACGTTTATAATTTGCGAAAACTGTGGTACAGTCAATGAAATACAAAATCAAACGATTGTATCAAGTTTAAAACAGATGGTTCAAGCTGTTGACTTCCAAGCCCACAAAAGCACCCTAGAAGTACGAGGTCTTTGTAAAAAATGCGTAACAAAATAAGACCTTGAACTTGCAAGTTCATATTTTTAGCATTATGTTTCGGAAATTATCTTATTGTTTGAAAAGCTCTTATCGTCCTTGCATGTATATCACCCTAGTCTATAGCGATAGGTTTATTATACTCAGTGGAACATAAATATTGAAAGTATAAAATCATGTCCGTAGCTGAGACAATTTTTTCGACCAAAAATTTCAATAAAACGCAACAAAAGAAAGCAATCAAGGCTCTTCTTATTATCTTTGCACTTTTTGTTATTTGGTTTAGCTATAAGTGGGTAACGCAATGGCGTTATATACTCGCTACTGAAGATGCCTATGTGCAAGGAGATATAGCAGCTATTGCGACTAAATTAAATGGATATATTGAAAAAATTGCCATTAAAGCCAACCAAGTTGTAAAAAAGGACGATGTTTTATTTTACCTAGACAATGGTGATTATCAAATAGCCTTGGATCAAACAGAAGCGCATCTTAACACACAGAAAAAAACACTTCTACGCATTGATGCACAAATCACAGCCGCTCGTAGTGCTTTAGATGATGCAAAAGCACAAAAAGCCGCTGCTTCAGCCATAGCAACCAATGCACAACTCAGCTTAAAACGTGTAACAGAACTGAAAAAAAATCGTTATGCTCCTCAATCCGATGTTGATGATGCCAAATCAGCTTATGAACAAGCCATTGCGAATGTTAACAGAGCGGATGCACAAATAGCTGCAGCACGTGCAAATATCCGAGTGCTAGAAGCGCAACGAAGTGAAATAGAAAGCCAAACAAAGAGTTTAGAACTCTCGCGTGAAAAAGCACAACGTGATCTTGATTCGACCATTATACGAGCGCCATTTGATGGAGTTATAGGAAATTTAACAGCAAAAACGGGAGATTTTGTTGTAAATGGCCAACGTCTTGCGGCGTTAGTCCCCATACATGCACTTTATATTGAAGCAAACTATAAAGAAACACAGTTGCAAAATATTCACCCAGGACAAAAGGCTTATATTGCTATTGATGCCTTCAAAAAGGAGTTTTTTACAGGAAAAGTGCTTTCTATTTCGCCCGCAACAGGCGCTGTTTTTTCTCTTTTGCCTCCACAAAATGCTACTGGTAACTTTACAAAGATTGTCCAGCGCATTCCCGTACGTATTTCTATTCCAGAAGAAGTCTTAAAAAACGGACATATCCGAGCAGGAATGAGTGTTTCAGTGAAAGTTGACACACGTACAAAGCCACAAGATAAAAGTCTCTTATAACAAAAAAGTAGAAGATCTTACGATGACATCTTCCATACCAGAGCCCATACAGTCTCAAGAAAGCATTGGATTGCACAAAATTGTAGTTTTTATTGCTATGTCTTTTGGCATGTTTATGGCAATCTTAGATATCCAAATCGTTTCCTCTTCTTTAGCTGAAATTCAAGCGGGGCTTGCAGCAAGCTCTGAAGAAATTTCATGGGTTCAAACCTCCTACCTTATCGCTGAAGTCATCATGTTGCCGCTTTCTGGATTTTTAGGACGATTGCTTTCAACACGTGTTTTCTTTACCTTATCAGCTATCGGTTTTACGATTACTTCTGTTCTTTGTGCAACGGCAACATCTATCGGAGAGATGATTTTATATCGCGCACTACAAGGTTTTATTGGTGGTGGAATTATCCCTAGTGTTTTTGTTGCCTCCTATGTCCTTTTTCCTCCTTCCAAACGTCCCATTGTTACCCCTATCGTCGGACTGGTCGCAACATTAGCCCCCACCATTGGTCCAACCGTGGGAGGTTACATTTGTCATCTCTCATCATGGCATTGGCTCTTTCTCATCAATGTACCCTTCGGGATTATCATATCAATTCTCGCTTGGAAATTAATTGATTTTGATAAAGCTGATCCCTCTTTAATGAAGAAATTTGATTGGTTAGGACTCATTTCTATGGCTACTTTCTTGGGAACTTTAGAGTATGTTCTAGAAGAAGGAGCACGTCATGATTGGCTGAGTGATAGGCTGATTCGGGATTTGTTCATTATTATGATTCTTGCTGCAGCCTTATTCTTCTGGCGTGCTTTTACAGCAAAAGAACCCATTGTAGATCTCTCTACTTTTTCTAATTTTAATTTTTCTGCTGCATCCATTTTTTCCTTTGCACTAGGAATAGGTCTTTATGGACTTACATATCTTTATCCTGTCTATTTAAGCCAAATCCGCCATTATGATGCGCTCATGATTGGAGAAACATTGTTTCTTTCAGGATTCGCCATGTTATTAACTGCTCCACTTGCTGGATTTCTTTCAGCACGAATGGATGCACGTTTAATGATGGCAATAGGACTTTTGGGTTTTGCAGTAGGCACTTGGATGGCGAGCTCTATCACAGATAACTGGGATTTTTTGCAACTCTTTTGGCCGCAAGTTTTCCGTGGTGCTTCTGTGATGTTGTGTATGGTTCCTATTAATAATATTGCCTTGGGAACACTCCCGCCAGAACGAATGCAAAATGCTTCTGGACTCTTTAATCTCACACGGAATCTAGGTGGTGCTGTAGGGCTTGCCATTATCAGCACTCTCATGACAAAACGCACAGACTTCCATTATGAACGAATAGCTGAAACGCTTAACCACGGAAACAGACAAGCAACAGAAATGCTTTCAAAGCTTACTTTGTTTTTCAAAACAGAAACCTTTGATTCCTATACTCTGGCTCTTTCTCAATTGTTTGGTATGGTACGCATACAAGCAACGATTATGGCTTTTAGTGATATTTTCTTTATCATAACCATTATCTTTGGTACTTTGACAGTTATGACCATTTTTCTTAAAAAAATACCACCTCTCATGGATTCACCACCAAATCACTAAACTTAATTAAAATTGAGAAATATTTTTCATCCTTATGACTTTAGAGCTTCCTATGTACTTTATCTCTTTTCAAGAGACAGTATAAATCAACTTGTGATTCTAAATGATTTTTCTGATAAAAATTCAGTTCAATGCGGGCTCTTTACGCATTTAAAAATAACTTCTCGCATACAAAAATTATCTTAGATGATAATAAATAAAGAGCTTATCTAAAGTGCTCCACACCATAAAGATAAAGCAGCTATTTCTATAAGATTTCTGATTTATCACCATAGAGAAAAAAACGTTAAAACAATATTTGCGCCTGTCATTAAATCTCTCATCTATTTACCCCCCCCTTTTTACGCTACTATCTTCATAAAAACTATTCTGTAAGATTCTTTGTCCTTCACTCTTTTGATTCTCACACGAATATTCATAAAAGATTGATGATTCTTGTGATTTTTATTCACACACCTATTTCCCTTATAATGTGTAGGGTAACATTTTTTGATTCTGAATGCGAAATTTTACATGAGAAAATCATTTTGTATGAGATACTCTCATGCCAATTGCAACTATTCCCTTTTACATAAAAAGCAAAGAGATAAAAACTGTTTAAGAAAAAAGTAAAATATCCAACCGTTTTGATGCAAGATCTACCAACGATATTGAAAACTGGAAAACTGTATGATGATACCGGCTTTAAAAGAATACAAGATCACTCAAAAATCCAGTTCCTTTAATATTATAAAATAGGACGCTATTCCCCAAAAATGAGCTTTAAATATATTCCTAGTCACTTAACTGAAATTATCAAAAATAAGAAATCAGCCACATAAAGAAAAAGTCATATAATAAAATCGCAATACAACTCCCCAAAAACTTTGTACCGCTAAATGCTTTGGCACTCGCCAAAACAGTATGCTCTCCTCAATGCCAGCTGTTAAAAAACAAAATAAACACTATCCTCAAGCCACTTTATGATGCTGAAAACCATTTGAAACTTCTCGTTCTCCACTAGGAACTAAAGTGCCATAACACCCAGAAAGATAATGTGGTATCAGTTCCAACGCTTGAAAGCGATGCTTTTCATAAGGACCAGGCATTGCCAAATTTTCTGTTAAACTATTTGAAAAGCCAAAACGTTGATAAAATTCAAAATCCCCTACCAGCAAAATGGCGCCATATCCTAATTTTTTTGCTGTTTCAATTACATGGCGGACTAAGATTGATCCTATTCCCATACCAGCACATTCAGATGCAACAGCCAAGGGGCCCAAAAGTAAAGCATGTTGTGTTTTATTTTTTCCTTTAGAAAAAGAAACATGCCAAAGACGGACACTTCCCACAAGCTCTCCAAGCGCATTTTTAACCACAAAAGAAAGCCCTTGAGCAGCTAACCGCCCACGACGTAAAGCCTCTGATGATTTACGTTTACGTCCATACCCCATCGTTGAATCAAGCAAAATTTCTCGATAAGGCTTATCGGCTTCTTGCTCCAATGAAAGTGTAAAACATGCCCCATCTTTTGTTTGAAAATTCATCATGTTCATCTCTATAACCGCCCTCTTATAGCGCCATGACGAGCATAGCAAAAAATCCAAAAAACCTATAGTTAAAAGGAAATGTCAGATCACATATGATCGTAAAGGCTCAAAACCATTAAAAGCAACCGATGCATAAGTTGTTGTGTAAGCCCCCGTTCCATGAATCAATATTTCATCTCCTATCGTTAGGGATAGAGGAAGCGGATAAGGTGTTTTTTCATAAAGAACATCTGCGGAATCGCATGTTGGTCCAGCCAAAATACAAGGCTCCATAACCTTATCATCATGAGGTGTCTCAATAGGATAACGAATGGCTTCATCCATAGTCTCAGCAAGACCATTAAATTTTCCAATATCAAGATAAACCCATCGTACATTATCGTTATCAGCTTTTTTGGATATTAGAACAACTTCTGTACGAATAACACCAGCATTGCCAACCATCGCACGCCCAGGCTCAATAATCGTCTCAGGAATACGATTACCAAAATGCTTTTTCAATGAATCAAAAACTGCTGTACCATAAGCTTGTTCTGTAGGGACATCTTTCAAATAACGCGTTGGAAAACCGCCCCCCATATTCACCAACCTCAGCGAAATACCTTCTTGTTCCAAACGCTTAAAAACTGTAGCAGCATCCGATAAAGCACGATCCCACGCACTCAAATCAACCTGCTGAGATCCAACATGAAAAGAGACACCATAGGCTTGCAAACCCAATTGGTGTGCCCGTCTTAGAACATCAACCGCCATATCTGGAACACAACCAAATTTGCGTGACAATGGCCACTCTGCACCTTTTCCATCAGTAAGAACACGGCAAAAAACACGTGCTCCTGGAGCAACACGCGCAATTTTTTCTACTTCTTCAACACAATCAACGGCATAAAGTGAAACTCCCAATGCATATGCTCGTGCAATATCACGCTCTTTTTTAATCGTATTCCCAAAAGAAATACGCTCTGACGTTGCTCCTGCTTTTAAAGCCATTTCAATTTCTGCAACAGACGCCGCATCAAAAGAAGATCCTAAAGAACTCAGCAAACGCAAGATTTCAGGAGCTGGATTGGCCTTTATTGCGTAAAAAATACGAGACTGAGGCAGAGCTTTTTCAAAATTTAAATAGTTGTCACGAACAACATCAAGGTCAACAATTAAGCATGGACCTTCAGAACGATGTGTTGCAAGAAAATCGCGAATACGTTGCGTTGCCATCTGCAATTCTCCTTGAGGGAAAACTCCCCCACTCTATGCTTGGACAGCCAAAGCTGCCAAAAGCTAAAGGACAAAAAACACACAACAACCATCCCCATTCTGATTACAAAAAACCAGAAATTAGCATTGCATGCAGCGAAAGAACAGCGCGAAACCGCGTTATTCTATTTTATCTGCCTTTTTGATTGGAGTTGAGAAAACCACTTCCGCACTGAAGGCAATGAGGTGTGCCTCTATAGTTATCCCAGCATTTAAAAGCTGGAAGACACCAGAAAGGCCCGCACCGTCGTTGCTTCAAGATGTCCTCATTCTTGCAATTGGCTGTAAGAATGACTGGAGCGGTTAGTTCCAGGTACCGTACCGGTTAATCTCACCATTTGAGAACCAGCGGACACCCACAGGCACGTGCGACTTTGGGCAAGGAGTCCTATAAAACGAATTCTTGCTCATTTCAATCATTTTTTTAATTTTAAACATTTTTTAATTCTTAAAGATAAAATGATGCGAAAAAACAACACTCTCCTCCACCAGACAAAGCTATCCATCCGCTTTCATGAGATCACACCCCTTACATCATCCGTGCAACATAAATCACTGTCTTGCTTTTAAAGCCCCTCGTTTCTTTGCCCTATTCTATCTCCTAATATCCGCAGCAGAAAATAACGCAAAATAAATTACTCAACACATTAATTTATAATGATAATTTATTATTTTGCCCTTAAACAAAAATCTCAACATAAAATTCTCTTATTTCACCCCTCTTACAATGAATCAATGAAAATCATTCTTTTGCACATCACAAATAAAAAACAATTGAAAAAAGGAGTACCTCTTATACATCCTCTCAAATGCAAGGATAAGCAAAATTGAAAACTGGGGATAGTAACACGACTGAAGCACCATCATCTTTAAAGATAATGATGCCCTTCTCCAACAAATACCATTATCTTTCTTATTTAAATCCTAAAAAAACATCCCTGCTTCCACATCCATTTTACAGCATCACTTAAGCAAAATATCATGAAGAATTCCCCGTATAATATAACTTGTATGATATAGATCAACTACATCTCACCCTCTTTATACTTATCAAATTAAAAACAAACGCCCCCATTCTATCTGCCAACTCCCAACATTGCAGAAACTCCTACATTGAAATGTTTCATAACACCTTCTCTAAAATGATTTTTGTCCACACGTTGCTTCCATTTGCAACGTACAAGTGAATGAGTTTTACGCGATCATTCTCATCTAATCTGGAAGCAATAAAGTTCACAATATTTAACTCTATTTATTCAAATCAAAATAAATTATCATTATAAATTAATGTATTATATTAAATTCTGGAATCATAAATTCCTATTATCATTTTATTTTTCCCACCTAGCATCTGCTTTTTCATCTCCTCTTATTAATCACATCTTATTCATACGCTTTTCTCTTAAGCTATAAATCTCCCTCCCCTGCACTGTTGGTGAAGAGAGTTTCTATTTTAAAATGAAAAGTATTTAAAAACTCAATCCTATAAAATGTCAGGAGAGAAAACGATCTATAATGATTATTTATAAATCAAATAATTTAACATAAACAAAAAGACCGAATAATATCCGGTCTTATAAAATATTTTTTTACCAATATAAAAAACGCTTCTCTCTTAAATTTAAGAGAAAAATGCTAAAATTTACAGCGCTACACTGCGCTATCCTTACGTCCCTTGATGAGAATCAATTGCACGCAACTTCAACAATTGAAACTGCCTATGGCGCTCACGAAAGCGCTCTCTATCGGCTTCACTACGCGTGTTATAACAAGCATCACAGGAAACACCTTCCTCATAATGAGGCGATAATTTGCTTTCAGCATTGATAGGAGAACGACATGCGCGACATAATTCGCGTCCACATTCTTCAAGACCATGTTGAACAGAAACACGCTCATCAAAAACAAAACACTCACCCCACCATAAACTTTCCTCTTTTGGAATTTTTTCTAAATATTTTAGAATACCTCCTTTTAAATGGTACACCTGATCATAACCAAGCTCACGAACATAAGCTGTTGATTTTTCACACCGAATACCGCCTGTACAAAACATAGCAATTTTCTTTTTCTTCTTTAAATCAGCTTCGTGCTTGAGAACCCATTCAGGAAATTCGCGAAATGTTTTAATCTGCGGATCAATCGCTCCTTGAAAACTTCCAATCGCATATTCATAATCATTACGCGTATCGATCAAAATTGTCTCTTCATCTTGAATAAGAGCATTCCAATCTTCAGGATCCACATAAGTACCCACAACTTTTAGCGGATCAACCCCTTCAACCCCCATTGTCACAATCTCTTTTTTCAACCGCACTTTCATGCGATGAAAAGGCATTTTTGATGCCCATGAATATTTAATCTCTGGCGTTTGAAACGCTGGCTCAGCGGTAAGAAAATCCACCAACGCCTCAATCGCAGCACAAGAACCAGCAACCGTTCCATTAATTCCCTCTTGTGCTAAAAGCAAAGTGCCTTTGATATCCTTTGCTTGACATAAATCCTGCAAAGGTTTTTGTAATTGATGATAATGCTTCAAATCTGCAAAGCAATAAAGTGCAGCAACTTTAAAATTCTTTTCCATGTGTTTTGCCATAACGCGCGTTTCATTCAATTTCAAGATTTATTCATGTACTCTTTAACATATTGTGCTTAATCAAACGATACAAATAATATCATCTCCAAGAAGAAAAAATATCATGTGCCAAAAAAGAGAAAAGCTTTTATTATATCTCCAAGGACAAACTGTTATACCTGTTTTGCTCATTGACAATCTACAAAGTGCTGTACCCTTAACACGCGCTCTTGTCAAAGGTGGATTAAAAACAATTGAGATCACCTTGCGAACACCAAATGCCCTCAAAGCAATTCAGAAAATTACACAAGAAGTCCCTGAAGCAATTGTTGGAGCCGGAACAATTCTCAACACAACACATTACGAAAAAGCCGAACAAGCTGGAGCCAAGTTTATTGTAAGCCCCGGATTATCCAATGAATTAATCAATTGTGCAAAAAATAGTGAAATTCCCCTTCTTCCCGCTGCAATGACCCCAAGTGAACTCATGCAAGCATTAAACAAAGGCTATTCATATCTTAAATTTTTCCCAGCTGAAGCCGCTGGAGGTATTTCCTTCATCGAAGCTTTAGCATCTCCCTTCTCTGATATCCGGTTTTGCCCAACAGGCGGTATTACACAAAAAAGTGCAACACAATGGCTCCAACTGCCTAACGTCTTCTGCGTTGGTGGTTCTTGGATAGCGCCCCAACAACTTATTGCAATAAGTGATTGGGATTCGATTACTGCATTAGCATATACTGCATCACAACTTCCCTCTCCCTCGAAAAAAGCTCTTTCTACAATATAATGTAAAGTGCAAGAACATCAGCCCCTTCAACAAAATCAAAGCTTTCAAACATCCTTGCACAATCTTTTAACATTGCCATAGAACCACAAATCATCACCCGATCTTCAGCGAGATGAAATTTGGGGAGTGCTATTGTTTCAAAGCCGCTTGTTTCAAAAAAGCACCCGC
The DNA here is from genome assembly GCF_042193585.1 of Bartonella sp. PS7NMGDW. Taxonomy (NCBI): domain Bacteria; kingdom Pseudomonadati; phylum Pseudomonadota; class Alphaproteobacteria; order Hyphomicrobiales; family Bartonellaceae; genus Bartonella; species Bartonella sp. PS7NMGDW. The sequence continues at coordinate 12,600 of NZ_JBHILX010000015.1, read as the reverse complement.
TCTCCATAACAGTCGTAATACGCCCCATCGGCTTAGAAAGTTCGCACATGGTCATAAAATAAAATTTCAACTGTTGTGCATATGCTCCAATGAGTGGATCTTGTTGCAAAGAGGAAAAAAGATCTTTTGCATAAATTAACTCATTCTGCTCACGGATTATTTAAATAAGGACAACTTCTGAAAATTTTTCATAAGTGTCAGGATCACGAATAAGGCTTGCAAAAGGAAAAAAAACCGTACCGGTTTGAAAGAAGATAAAGCATCAACTTCCTCACTCATTATCCCACAAAAGCGCGCTCTACAACATAAGTAGCAGGAGCATTATTGGCCCCTTCAACAAGACCAAAACTTTCACACATCCTTGCACAATCTTTTAACATTGCCATGGAACCACAAATCATCACCCGATCTTCATCAGGATGAATTTTAGGAAGGCCAGTTGTTTCAAAAAAGCACCCGCTCTCCATAACAGTCGTAATACGCCCCATATGCTCAGAAGGTTCACGAGTAGTCATAGGATAAAATTTCAACTGTTGTGCATATCCCCCAATGAGAGGATCGTGTTGCAAAGAGGAAACAAGATCTTTTGCATAAACTAACTCACTCTGCTCACGCGTTGTTTGAATAAGGACAACTTCTGAAAATTTTTCATAAGTTTCAGGATCACGAATAAGACTTGCAAAAGGAGCAACCCCCGTCCCAGTTGAAAGAAGATAAAGACGTTTTCCAGGAATAAGAGCATCAAGAACCAGTGTTCCTGTAGATTTTTTACGCATGAGAACTGTATCACCAATTTTAATTTTTTGGAGATGCTCGGTTAAAGGCCCCCCTGGAACTTTTATCGAAAAAAACTCAAGCTGTTCGTCCCAAAAGGGACTTGCAATCGAATAAGCGCGATAAACCGGCTTTTCTGCATTTGGCAAACCGATCATAACAAACTCACCCGAACGAAAACGAAAACTGTCCGGACGATTCAAACGGAATTTAAATAACCGATCTGTATAGTGACAAACCTCTTGGACAGTAAGGGCGAACACATTCTCAGGAATCGAAAAATTTGCAACGCTGCTGATGTTTGACGGAACATTGGTAGCAGACGTATTCATACTCTTCCCCATATCTTTATTGAACGTTAAATTTCGAATCCTTGACGTGATATAGTACTTGCATAACCATCTGCCAACAATTTTTTTAAAACAAAAATCTCAAGATTAACACTTTATTAAACGAATGAGGAAAATGCGGATACAAATCCCATTCAAAGAAAAACAAAAACTTTGAGTATTAAACAGTCATGGGGCTCTTTTCCCTTTAACACATAATGCATATTTTTCCATTGTAACGCTATAACACTCTCTCGCTTAACAAAACTTATGACCCAAAACCTTTAAATAAGAGAGATAAATTTTTGTTGATTGAACGATAACCGCACGAATCTTCAACAAGATTTCCGGTATTACATCTATTGTTTTCCTTACTGACCTTTTTACACTGCTCTTTCGATAAATATCCATAAATAAAAGAGTCTAACGCGCACTATAAAGCGATAAAATTGATTTCACTAAAAACCAATCAAACAATAGAAAGTAAATATTGGATACCCAATCCATCTTGAAAACCAACAACATCCAAATCAACGGGCTTTCTAAATCAACAGTTTTTAATGTATCAGAAAGTGTTTACACACTGTTTTCCATTTAACAAAAATAACTTTAAGTGCATGAGACGACATCCAAAATTGCACAGATAAGTGATCTTTCCCCCATGATAGAAAACTTGTAATGCATTGATTTAGAGTGGTTAATTTAATCATTTTACCTTCTCTGAATAAGCAGCCCATGCAATGTTTAATCCAAACAATCGCACCAGCAACAACAGCCTAATATTGCACTCTTCAAAATGATACAATACAATAAACTATGTTTTATTTTTTTATATGCCTCAACTAGGAAAAATAAGTAAAAAACAAAAGTCTATGTTTTACAAATTATTAGAAGATACCGTGTTGCTAATAACACAAATAAAACTAAAATATCTCTTATATCCAGAGTACCATTTTACATAAAAAACGACTTTAATGGTGTGTAATTCAGTATAAGCTCCTTATGATTTTGACCATGGAAAATAGTGTCTTTCCCTATATCGTAAAGAACCTCAATGAAATAACCAAAAAACTCCGTATTTCACGAACACAGATAAGCTTTTAAAATGAAAAAATCCGTTAATGATGAAATCAATACATCACTCTATGTAGCTGTAGCAACCATCGATGTCAGTGCCATTGTTTCCAATTATATCACTTTAGCCAAACGTGTAGCTCCAACACAATGTTCAGCAGTTGTAAAGGCAAATGCCTATGGATTAGGAGCTCACAAAATTGCTCCTGCCCTTTATCAAGCTGGTTGTCGCACTTTTTTTGTCGCCCAAATCATAGAAGCACTCCAATTAAAAAGCATTTTACCATCAAATGTCACGATTGCTCTTCTGAATGGACTTCCACACTTAGCAGAAGAATTTGTCGCACAATCTGGTATTGTTCCTGTTCTAAACTCTTGGAATGCCATTGAAAATTGGCAAAAAATTTGTCAAAAAAAAGATAAAAAATTTCCAGCAATTGTTCAAATCGATACCCATATGAACCGATTAGGACTGGATCAAAAAGAATTACAAAAACTCATCAAACACCCTACAATTTTCGAAAAAGCAGAAATAAAATATATTCTCAGTCACCTCGCGAATGGAGAAGACAAAACACATTCATCCAATTATACACAATTGGCTACTTTAAAAACCATCCTTGCGCAATTGCCTGCTTGCAAAGTTTCCTTTGCTAATTCTGGAGGTATCTTTCTAGGATCAGATTTTTATTTTGATCTTGTTCGTCCAGGCATTGCACTTTACGGAGTTGATCCGCGAGGGAAATACCCATCACCTCTGAAACCTGTTTTAAAACTTGAAGCCCAAGTTATTCAAAACCGCGTTGTTGATGCAGGAGAACCTGTTGGTTATGGAGAAAGCTTTATAACCAACAGACCAAGCACTCTTGCAACCATTTCTATAGGCTACGCAGACGGCTGGCTCCGTGCTCTTTCGAATAAAGGAACAGTTTATTTCAACGGGCACAAACTTCCCATGGTTGGGCGGGTTTCTATGGATTCCATTATTGTAAATACGACCGATCTTGATCAAAAACCTCAAACAGGTGACTGGGTAGAACTCATTGGACCCCATCAAACACTTGAAAAAGTATCTACAGATGCCAGTACCCTTCCCAATGAAATTCTAACATCTCTTGGCTCCCGCTATAAATACATTTACACATAAAAACTCTTTTAAAAAATAAATTGATAAAAATCATCATTTTAGAAAATTGAGGAGCTTTTACGAAAGATTTTAAACAATCAATCACATAAAAGACACCGCACATTCACAGAAATCTCAAAATAGACAAATTGATGAACTGTTTTATGGAAGTAGCTTTCACTCAAAATATAAAAGCTTAGCCTTTTCTCCATAAATTGACAAAAAAGAATCTACTGCAAAGTTTTTAAAATTAATTGCCCAATTAAACCAAAATATTAATTCTCTAGATATCAAACAAAACATCCAGTCTTGTAAGTTTCTCTTATGTTCAGCTTTGTTCATAGTGAAGCAATCAAAATCATTCGCTTGCATACCACAAACTGGACTATGTGTAGATAAAAATGATTTAAGAAAAGAATACCTCTTATGAACCATCTCAAGTGCCAATAGCTATAACATTAAGCGGCTGAAAAAGTGTATGATAGTGCCAACTTCTTCCTTCATAGAGCCTAAAGATTGGGAGCTCTCAATAGATTTATCGTTGTATCATTCACGAGCGCCGTCGCGAAATGGGATTGGGAGCGAAATGTCTCTTTAAAACAAACACGTGAATTAACAACCAAAGCATATTCTTTTTGGAGTGTTCTGTTTTACATAAAGGTTGGGCACCCATTAAAAAACATTGCTTTAGATGCTTCTGATAGCCGTAAAGCTGAAAGGGAGATGACAAACTGAGGATTGAGTTTCACCTTTACGGCTTTATATTTCTCTGAAATTGGATGTGGATTTACAGACAACAGCTAAAACACACGGGCTCTTAGGAAAACAACATCGTAAAGTCACAAACTGACTTACAATTGATTGGAAAGATGTGCCGGCTTTTTATAAGATACTCTGTAAAAAACAACCATAATACATTTGGTTTTGCATTTACTCATTCTGACAGGTGTTCTTACATATTTTTGCGTCATAGTTATAAAAAGCAGATTAAAGAGAAATATTTAGGCAATTCTTGACTTAAGAAGATGCAACAATAGAGTTTCGCGGGGCTTTATCATCAAAAGCACTAAAATTGATTTTATTCTTTCTGCAACCGGTCGTAGTCACCTTAGTGAGAGTAATATGTCACAACACATGCAACAGACTGGACCCTATCCCCGTAGGTTTCACTCTCGTTTACGTGAATTAGCTGGCTAGACCAATGCATCTAGTCACTAAAACCATGTCATACGATAGAAGGCAAAGAAGAGCATGCCTATTGCCCACAAAACACAGCTTTTTTGTCAACTTTTTCGATTTTTCTCATGTTATAAAAAACTATGCAAAATTCTAGAAAATAGACAAATAACTCCACAATAACATGATCAATAAGTAAAAAACCCACACAAAATGTGTGGGCTTTTTTGTTTATACAAATAAACGAAGTAAATACATATTTTTATTTAATAGGTATTTCCCAATGGCGGACACGAACAAATAAGCATTCTGTCTCCCGCAACATTATCAATACGCGATACAGGAGGCCAATATTTATTGGCTGGATCAAGAGAACTGTTGGGAAAAGCAGCTTCTTGTCGCGAATAGGGTCGTGCCCAAGCATCATCTAAAGTATCTGCCACTGTATGAGGGGCATTCACCAATGGATTATTGTCTTTTGGCCAAACCCCACGACCAACTTTCTTTGCTTCTTCAGCAATAGAGAGTAAAGCATCACAGAAACGATCAATTTCTGCTTTTGGTTCTGATTCCGTTGGCTCAATCATCAAAGTTCCCGGAACAGGGAATGACATCGTGGGCGCGTGGAATCCATAATCAATGAGACGTTTTGCAATATCATCAACACTCACCCCATACTGCTCTTTCAACACACGTGTATCCACAATACATTCATGAGCAACACGTCCATGCTTGCCCCGATAAAGAATGGAATAAGCGGGTGAAAGACGTGCAGCAATATAATTGGCATTTAAAATGGCTATTTGTGTTGCATATTTTAAGCCATCAGCCCCCATCATTCGAATATACATCCACGTAATCGCAAGAATAGACGCACTTCCATAAGGAGCTGCCGCAATCGCATGTGTTGTCCTATCCTGTTCATGCCCTGGTAAGAATGGTTTGAGATGCGCTGCAACTCCAATTGGTCCCATACCAGGACCACCACCTCCGTGGGGAATGGCAAATGTTTTATGAAGATTCATATGACAAACATCAGCGCCAATATCTGCAGGACGAGCAAGCCCCACAAGCGCATTGAGATTAGCGCCATCGAAATAAACTTGTCCGCCATTTTCATGAATAATAGAACAAATCTCCTTAATGCTTTCCTCATAAACACCATGTGTTGAAGGATAAGTGATCATGAGAGCAGCCAATTTATCCTTATGCAATTGCGCTTTCATTTTAAGATCGTCTACATCAACATCACCATCGCTTAAACATTTTACCACAACGACTTCCATACCTGCCATATGCGCCGAAGCTGGATTGGTACCATGCGCAGATGCAGGAATAAGACAAACTGTACGTTGATGTTCTCCCCGTGATTGGTAATATCGTCGGATAGCCAAAAGCCCCGCATATTCACCTTGAGCACCAGAATTTGGCTGAAAAGAAACTTGCGCAAATCCTGTAATTTCGCACAACCACGCATTTAACTGATCGATCATCTCCAAATAACCCGCTGCATCCTCTTGTGAAACAAAAGGGTGTATATTGGCCATACTAGCCCAACTCACAGGCATCAATTCAGCCGCCGCATTAAGCTTCATTGTACAAGAACCAAGAGGAATCATAGCACGATCCAGCGCCAAATCCTTATCTGCCAAGCGACGCAAAAAGCGCATCATATCTGTCTCTGAATGAACCGCATGAAAAAAAGGCTGAGAAAGAAAAGCAGCATCCCGCATTTTGCCAAAGAGTCGAGGAGAAACCTGATCGCCTAATTGTGCCCCCAAAAGCTGCGCTAAAGCACCAGCATCTTCTTCTGTTGATAATTCATCAAAATTAATTGCAATAGTGTCATCATCGAGAACACGAATAAGGCGCCCACCTATTTTGGCTTGATGCGCAATCTCTCGCGCTTTTCCCTTCACAACAACGCTTACGCAATCAAAAAAAGATTCTCCTTCACAAAAAACACCTGCAGCCTTTAAACCAGCAACAAAACGGCATGTTAAATGATGAATTCGCTGCGCAATTGCTTGTAAGCCTTTCGGCCCATGCCAAACAGCATAAGCAGTTGCCATATTAGCCAACAACGCCTGAGCTGTACAAATATTTGACGTCGCTTTATCGCGTCGAATATGTTGTTCACGTGTTTGCAAAGCTAAACGAAAACCAACACGCCCTCTCGTATCCACGGATTGACCAACAATACGCCCTGGAATAAGACGCGTTAACGCATCACTCACTGCAAGGTAACCAGCATGTGGACCACCAAATCCCATCGGAACGCCATAACGCTGCATAGAGCCAACAACGATATCTGCCCCCCATTGAGCAGGTGGCTCCATAAGGGTAAGTGCTAAAGGATCAGCCACAACGATAACTAAAGCTCCTTTTTCCTTTGCCTCTTTTATGATCTCACTGTAATCATGAAAAGCACCTTTTGTATCTGGCCAAGATAAAACAATTGCCGCTGTATTAGAACAAATTTTCCTCTTTTGGCTAATCTGAATCCCTTGTGTTTCAGCACGCGTTTGCGCAACACTTAAAGTCTGAGGATGTAAAAGACTCTGAACAGAAATCTTCGTCTTTTTCTCACGAGAAAAGCGAAGAGCGAGGGCATTGGCTTCAGCTAAAGCGGTTGCTTCATCAAGAAGGGAAGCAGCAGCAACAGGCAAACCTGTGAGTTCACTCACCAATGTCTGAAAATAAAACAAAAGTTCTAAACGACCCTGGCTAATTTCTGCTTGATAAGGCGTATAAGCAGTATACCAAGCAGGATTTTCAAACAGATTTCGTAAAATAACTGGAGGCACATGAGTTCCATGATATCCTTGCCCAATAAAACTTTTGTGCACACAATTACGCTCCATCATCTTGGAAAGTTCTTCCAAGGCTTGTCCGTCACTAGCAGCCTCTGGAAGATTCAATGAACGTCCCAAATGGATAGAATGTGGAACAGCTTGAGAAATGAGTGTATCAACACAATCAAGCTCTAAAACATCAAGCATTTTTTGTGTTTCATCAGGTCGCAGCCCAATATGTCGAGAAGAAAAAGAACGCTCGATCATGATACTCATCCAATCAAAGCCTTATAAGCATCTTTATCCAACAACCCTTCCAGTTGTGTCTCATCCTGCAATGTCATTTTCCATAACCAGCCTTCTGTTTCGGCTTTCTGATTTACCAATTCAGGATTATCAGCCAATGCTTCATTTATTTCGACCACTTCACCATCAAGAGGAGCATAAACATCTGAAGCCGCTTTCACCGATTCCACAACAGCCGCCGCCTCTCCTTTGGAAAGTTTTGTCCCACTTTGTGGTAAATCAACAAAAACCAAATCTCCTAATTGCTCTTGCGCATAATGCGTAACCCCAACAGTCACCACTTTTCCTTCAACGCTAAGCCATTCATGGTCTTGTGTAAAATAAGTTTTAGACATAAAAAATCATCCTTTAAAATAACGTTGTTCAACAAAGGGAAGTGAATGAACTGATAATACAATCTTTTTGCCTCGCAGTTCTGTAAAGACTTGTGTCCCTTCAACTTTACAATCAACAGGAACATAACCCATCGCGACAGGACCATCAAAAGAAGGACCAAAACCACCTGATGTTACAATGCCAATCTCATTACCTTGATCATCAAGAAGCACCGCACCAGCACGAATAGGTTGACGCGTTTGCGGTTTTAATCCAACACGACAACGAGCAGGTCCTTTTTGCAGTGCTTCAAGAAAAGCCTTCGCACCATAAAATTGTGCTTTTTCTCGAACACTTTTAGGAACAGCCCATGTTAGAGCCGCATCAATAGGTGTCGTATCAGGGGTAATATCATTTCCATGCAAACACAGCCCTGCTTCCAACCGCAAGCTATCGCGTGCTGCAAGTCCAATCCACTCAACACGAGAATCACTCAGCAATTTTTCAGCCAACATATGCGCATGCCCTATAGGCAAAGCAATTTCAAAACCATCCTCTCCCGTATAGCCAGAACGCGTTATAAACCAATCTTGTTGTGGTTCGAATCCTTGCATAAAGAACAATTCATTCCCTGGTAAATCAGCATCAGCAAGAACAGCAGCCGCTTCAGGACCTTGAAGAGCAAGCAATACCCTTTCAAGAGCAATCACTTGACATTCAAAATCAACCGCACGCTTTTCCAATTCTACAAAATCAGCCTGTGCATTCCCAGCATTGGCGACCAACATAAAACGGCTCTCTTCCAAACGGGTAATGATAAGATCATCAAGAATACCAGCCTGCTCATTAAGCAAATAATTATACCGTGAATGCCCAATCTTTAAAGCTGCTGCATCAATGGGAAAAGCATAGGACAAAAATTCCACGGCTTGTGCCCCTTCAACGGCAATCAATTTCATATGAGAAATATCAAAAAGTCCTGCATGTGCACGCGTATGAAGATGCTCTTTCAAAACGCCAAGAGGATAAGTTAAGGGCATGTTCCACCCCGCAAAAGCACCAAATTTTGCTCCTGCTTTTTCATGCAAATCATATAAAGGAAGTGTTTTTAAAAAAGATGTTTCTTGTGCTGTGCCCATAATAACTCCAAAGCTGCGCTAACGCCCACAGAATATGGCCGTCTCTGCCCCCTCTGTCATCAACCTGAGAGACTCGCGAAAAGATTTTTCGCTTACACCTTCGGCGCGGGCTCTCCCGACTTTCCAGATCTGCCTTCTTCCTTTTACGGTCCTTAAAGCCTGAGAGATTATGGGCTATTTCCCCTTCGGCGGCAATGCGAAAATTCGCAATCTGCACTCTCCCGCAAAAGAATGAAAGAAACGATAACGCTCTTTCCAGCATATTTTAACCTATAGCCTATCTTTATCACACTGTCATTAGTAAAGTGATGAAAATGTTCTCATTTTAAAACTTGCATAAGCTGCTTCAAAAGATTTATAATAGTACCCTTTTGAACCTTACAAAAATTGCAAGGAACACATTTTAGGAAATTTAAGAAAAAAATCAAAAGCTATAAACAAAAATACCTCTTGAAAATCATGCAAAACGTCACACACTAAAAAGACCGCAAAGCAATATTCTTTCGCGCGCAGTCAACCTTAAAGATAGGGTCTCATATTCTTTTTTAGAATTAGGACTTCAAGTATTTTATAAGTATGATTTTAATGCACAAGAAGTGGGTTTTCTGCTTTCTCAATAGTGTCATAAATTGCAACTATTTACAGACTAAAACTACCGAACAAAGGTGACAAAATACTCATGAAAGCTGGTAATATCTCTTACAATTGCGAAAATGATCTTCCAAAGCAAATTGCCCTTTTTCCTTTAGAAGGTGCACTCTTACTACCCGGTGGTTTTTTATCACTCAACATTTTTGAACCAGAATCACTTGAAATGATTGAAAACGTTATGGTAACCGATCGTCTATTGGGCATTATTCAACCACTTTCATCGAATACAGACCGCTTCTCTACACAACTTTATAAAACAGGCTGTATAGGGCGCATTACAAACTACAGTGAAACAGGAAATGGACAACTGTTCATTATCTTACAAGGTGTTTGCCGCTTCACCTTAGAACAAGAATTGACAAACACAAAATCCTATCGAACAGCTCTTATCCAATCAAACATAAAAGACTTGCAAGAATTTGATGTTGAAGAAAGCATTAACCGAGAAAGCTTACTTGACGTTGTAGAAAAATATCTAACCATACATGAAATGGAATATAATTGGAGCAGTATCATAGAAGCCCCTACACCTATATTGGTTAATGCTTTTTCAGCTCTTATCCCCTTTACACCAGCAGAAAAACAAGCTCTCCTTGAAGCTCCAGATATCGAAAGCCGTGCCCAAACTCTTCTTGCATTAACAGAACGCTCACTCATGAAACAAACAGGTACAGATTACCGTTTAAACTAATAAACGTCAAAACATGAAAAAAATGACCACAGATCCCAAAATGCTCGAATTGCTCGTTTGTCCAATAACGAGAGGAACACTCTCTTACAACCGAAAAACACAAGAGCTCATTTCTCTCAAAGCCAAACTTGCCTATCCTATTCGTGATGGCGTCCCCATTATGCTTGCCTCAGAAGCGCGCCCTTTGCAAAACAATGAAAACGTAGCCTATAAAAAATAAGAAAATTTCGTTCATTTTTTCTGGAGAAAACTGTTATCAATCACTGCTCTATGAAAAGCTCTCTTTTGCTCATGCAATCTTTTTAATATTAGTGCTAATCCATTACACGCCAGCACCAGCATTCTCTTTACCAACTCCCCTCTTTACCAACTTCAAATGTTATACTTACTCTAAAAAGTCTTTTGCTTCTAAATGCGAAAAGAAGCTTCCGTTTTTATACAAAATAAATAGATAAAGTCTTATAGTTACAATTTTAAACATACCCCATAATGATCACCAAGAAATTGTCCTAAATTTCATCAAAATAAAGGGATGCATTGCAACAGTTGCACGTAAACTTTGCAAAAAACAACCAAAACAACTGCTGTCACTCTGGTTGACGATTTAAAGAAATTATCCTATGAATGAACTTGTGTTTTTGGTCGTATACGCAGCGATCAATAGGGCCTGGAAGCCCTGAAACCGAGTATAAAATAAACCCGCTTTTTGCGGATATCCCGGAATTTCCGGGGGTTCTTGTTGTGTCCAAGTGCTTTCAGCACTAAAAGCAAGAGGCTGGCTCGGTTTCAGCACTTCCAGACCCCGGAAACGCTTATTCCATAAAAACATAATAAATTCAGTGTGTTATATGCAATTATTTTATAAGAATCCACTTAAGAATCCACACTTTTATGCATGATCCATTTGACCCTTTTTTATATAAGATTGCCATGTATGAATAGATCCTAAAAATGCAAATATTATAACGCATGTGTGCATTCAGACGAAATGAAAAGCCGATATCACTCATAACAGTTTATAAATTTTATGATACGTTTTTATCACAGCACAAATTACACTGTTAAAAATTTAGTTGTTTGGAATTATCGATAACATACGTTTAAAGATCACATTTTGTTTTAATGATTGGATTGTTAATCCCATGATAAAAACATAAAATTACAGTTCTCAAAATTGAGAAGCGTAAAATCTAAAGATGTTATCGCAACATTAGATTATCCTATAAGAAGGTAATCATTTAAAACTTTTATAAGCTTATAGGTTTAATTTATAAAGATTGCATAAAAGGATTTAAAGACAAGATCGCTTTTAAAAACGCTTTCTAAAAATTTAGAACGATAAGTAAGAAGCATAAATATAGTATCATCACAACAGCTATGCTAATTTTAAAAACGAAACTGTATTCGCTTCCACAAAAAAATGGAAACGAACAATGCAATAGCAGTAAAATACTATCTACTTAGACATGGTACTAGAAAACGTTTTAAAAGTTACCGTTTAAAAGCACAGAGCCAAATATGGACTGAGTGATTTACTCACCCCAAAATTGGGGGCAGCTATTGAGACAAAGATAAGCAAGCAAAATTCAAAAATATTTAACATTATAAGGCATGGGATTTTACTTAATTTTGCTAGCCAAATATAGAGCGATTAATTTGCAAAGAAGTTACATTTGAGTGCAAAATGAAAATACGCTTATGAAAGCTTTTCTAAATGCACGTTTAAACGTTTGAAACTGATGTTTATAACAGTTTTTAAAGCCTTGCGTTTGATAAAATAGGTTGTTTATTGTCTTATGAGAGATGGTTTTGAAAACCAATGCTCGTAAATGTAAAAAACCGTTTTGTTATAAGATATTCACTTAATATGCATTTGCTTTTGATTGGATTGATAAAGCTACCGAGCATTTTGATTTGTTTGATCCGTTTAATAGCCATAACAAGCGTTTATAGGCTCTCTCATTCAAATGAGTGCTTAAAGATCATACGCACATTTACGTTTCTTTTGATAAGTTTTCATATCTCTCATAGAGCGCTTGCAATATGATACGTTTTGTATATATGCATTCATTACTCCATTGTGGATGATTCATTTTAATCAATAAAAAACGCTATTTGAAAGCCGCGTCATATCACTTGGCACGGCTTTTTTTTATTTTACTCTCTCTTTTATGATATGTTTATAGCAATGCATTTTATATGCGTTCATAACCATAAAGAATGC
>NZ_JBHILX010000140.1:0-505 GCF_042193585.1 Bartonella sp. PS7NMGDW | reverse complement strand
ATGATCATTTATCAAATGCCGTTAAGGATTTTGATAAAAAGGTAGATGAAGTTTCCCAAGGTATTCAAGATGATGCGTTATTATGGAATGATCATAAAGGTGCGTTTGTAGCGACGCATGGTGAAGAGAATGCAAGCAGCAAGATAACATCGCTTGCCAATGGATCTATAACTAGAGACTCAAGTGATGCTGTAGCGGGTAACCAGCTATATGCACTAGGGAGCGGTGTTGCGAAGTCTTTAGGTGGTAAAGCTAAGTATGAGAATGGAACTTGGAGTGCGCCTACATTCACAGTTAAGAGCGTGAAGGAAGATGGCAAAACAGAAGATAAAGAGTATCATGATGTAGCAACAGCGTTTGCTGGTGTAGGAACTTCTTTCGCGAATGTGAATAATTCTCTTACGAATATTAAGAATGAAATTAGCAAAGATATTTCTGAAGCAAAGAGTGATTCCTTGAATTGGAGCGACACAGCACATGCCTTTGTAGCGACGCATGGAGAGAA
>NZ_JBHILX010000014.1:0-24987 GCF_042193585.1 Bartonella sp. PS7NMGDW | reverse complement strand
AGCACCCACAGCTAATGGTATAGGGATTAATTTGGATTCTTTCGAAATGCTATATATAAATTTAATGTGCCGCCCCACAACACACCACCAGTAAACCCACTTAAAAGACCAAAAAGAAGGTTAAAATCAAAGGCATATTTCAAATCAGGTTCAACCTTGAGAAAAACAATCAATGTGAATTTGATGACAAAAGCGATAAGAATAAATGTCAGCGTCAACCGTGTACCAGGCAGAATAATGAAATCCGTTCCCTCTTTGATTTTTAAACGCGGAGTAGCACGCCAGAGCAACCAGCCAACGCCAAAGCCGATCATCAGCCCTGCCAACATTGCGATTGCTCCCCAGCGCGGGAAGGCCAGCTGGTTAATCACATCGCTTGCACCCAAAAAAAGAAAGACTAACGGCAAGAGAAAAAGGCGGTAAACCTTCGTTTCCCTATCTTTCAATGCGATTATTCCCCTCGCGATGAGAAAAATAAGCAAAACCCAAGCCCATAAAGGGGTTCCGGTCAGAATATTAAACAATGACATATTATGCTCCATGATGTTTGATGCGATAAAAATATTGCATGATGTTAGGAAGATATTTAGAAAAAAGAATACCAGCACAAACTAAACCCATAGTGATTAACCAAATCTGGGGGGTCCATGCAAAAAAAGCCACTAGAAGACCATTGGCAAAAAAGATGATTACCCAAATCCATGTAATATATTTATTGATGAGATAAAAGAGGATATGTTTGCGTTTTTCTTCAGAAACACCAGCCCTGGCATAAAAAATGGTAAAGGGTTTCTTTACCAGCAAGCTAATCAATGAAACCAGAGCAAGTGACAGATAGCAAAAAACTGTGGGGTAGTTCAGTAAAAGTGTAGACCATCCAGCGAAATAATTAACAAACAGGACAATAACTGTCAGAATGTTAGTAATCATCACGGGTTCTCCCTGCCGGACAATTTTAATATTCACAGCAATAATGAACAATAAAATCACAGTTAAGATGAGAGAGCGTTCAACCTGAGTTAAAACGTTTCCATTGATAACCCAGGAGTAAATACTCCACGGAATAAAAGAGATTATTATGTTAAACATGGTGCATCCTCCTTTTTATATTTGATAGAAAACTTACCGCAAGTGCTTCGTTTTTTAGTTTCCGTATGAATATAAAAAACGCCACCCGGTTCACACTTTGTATCCTGTTTAATGGTCAACTGATAGGTATCTCCCGGATAAACTGCTTCAATGAACTTTACTTTTTTCAGCGCAACAGATGCGATATTTTTCGTCCTACCCTGCGTGGCTAAAGCCAGAACCATCTCAATCAATAGTGAACCAGGACATACGGCGCGGGAGGGGAAATGTTCCTCAAAAAGCGGGTGATGCGCATTAAAGGAAAAAGTACAAGAATCTCCGGTTACGGAGGAAATCTTACATAAATCACCTAGTAATGGAAGAGCGGCTTTCTCAGAACACGAGCCAAGGAAGCGGACCTTACTGACCATGATGATTGCCTGCGCAATAACGGCCTTTCCATTGTCATATGTGCTAGCCTTACAGTGAATACGGTAGGCCTCATTAATGCGTTCAATATGTCCTTCAACGTGTAACCGATCGCTATCAAAATGGGTGGTAGAGAAAAACTGTTCAACCATAACAGGGAGATAGCGATAAGTGAGATCCGAGTTTTTAGCCACCATGGTGGCGAATCGAACTGAAAACTGATGCAAGGCTTCGAGTAACAAGCCCTGCTTCAAATAGTTATGGGCTAACTCCCAGTGAGAAATATCGATTTGCCCGCAAGCACGCATCGGTGCGGTTAAGGTGATACTCTGACATATACCCAAGAAATTTGGCTCGGTGCGATGCTTTATAGCCATAATTGGGAGACCTTTTTATATTTTTCTCTTAAATCCTTTGATGATAAACCGAAGGAATGAGCGCTAAACCGCGCTTGATAGTGCGCGAGAAGTATCGGCATACGACAAACGAAAAAAGCCAACAATCCCAGCTCATGAGAAGCCCGATATTTACTCATGATGCTTGCAATTAGAAAATCGACATTGGGTTGCAGTCCTGTATTGTCTGAAATAGATCGCACAAGAGAACTGAAGGGGCGCATAGGCACCTGAAAGCGTGAAAAAAAGAAATCAACCCGGACATCCCATTGCATAATCGGATGACCAAACCCTAGCCAGAGTTTATCTTTGCAATAATGCGTTACCGCCGCCTCAAAATTCCCGGCTTCAATCTCATGGAGGACACTAGAAAGTCGCATGATAGCATATTTTTAGGCTCCCATATGCGCGTGGCCAGTAGCACACCCTCCCCCCAATTAGTGCAGAAATGACGTCGCTCTTGGTACTGGACGCGTTACGTCGGTGCTAACCTTCTCTATTTTTTGCAGAACAGAAAGCGCGTATCAGGCTCTCTAGCCATACTTAGAGTACGCAAAGTTATTCATCACTCTACAACACTTTAAGCGCGCAATTTTATGTTTTGTATTAAAGGATTTTTGCTTTCAAAATATACGAACAATATCACACAAAGTAGAATAAACAAGCTGCCCCCAACATTAAACCAAACCTTCTCTGTAACCATCACTGTTGCACCGAAACAGTTAGCAATAGCGTGGACAAAAAAAGGCGCACACGCATAAAATTTAGAGCGCGTAACAACACCACGATACGCCAAGCATGTATTGAAAATATGCATGAGTATAACGCTCATTAAAGCACACAAAAAAATACTCGCTTGCGTCCAGGAATAAAAAATTACATATTCACCGGCTAATAACCTAGATCGAATAGGCCAGCCATTATAAACAAGGAAAGGCCCTAGCGCCTTATAAACTAATTCGCATAAACCCCAGCCTATGCCAATATTCAGCGGCAAACGCCACAAAAAACTAGGCGAGCACCGATAAAACTTAGTAACTAACCAACGACGCATAGCTTCTTCTGCTACAACAAAAAAAACCGAAAATGTTAAAAATAAAAAAACAAGCGCCAGCCCCTGCTCTGCACGACTCTTGGTTTCAACAATATTCATCATATAAAGCGTTTTTATTACAGATTGCTCCCAAAAAGCAATAAGCCCGAAAACAATGCAGCTAGCAACAAACCATCCCACAGCACCAGCGACAACCAATTTGAACTTCAGAAAATGATGAAACACACATAGAAGAAAAACAACGCCAAGCACTTGCAGTAAACGTAAGGCATCAAGTTTATGTTCTGTTTCCGAGTAACGCCATACTAACAGAACAATCACCCCAAAAACTATGCCGCTCAACAGCACATTTATCCAACTAAACGTAGAGCGAAAAAAATTATAAATGACAGCGCCATAAATAAGGCCTGCGAGAAGCGAAGTAATAAATAAAACCAACATTATTATGCCCCCTCATTTACTACAACGTAACTGCTATTTTTCTTCATGGATAATCTGTCTTGCACAAAATCATAAATTTGCCGCATAAGAGCAAACATAAGAATAGTAGCGATTGTATAATGCCCAATTGCAAGAAGTTCTGGCTCAGCGGCCTGCCATGAAAAGCGCGCCCAAGCCGCCAAGCATTGTAAAAGCAGGATAAGAACAAAAAAACGCCATTTCTTGTCAAGGCAAACCACAAGCATTAAGAAAGTTGATAAAAGATTCAGACCTATAATAAACGCATAATATATTACCGTCTCAAGTAAAGAAAGTAAGGCATCCCTATCAAGACTAAAGGCCCCTTTTAGGATCATCACAGCTTCTGGTAGAGATGTAAGCAGTACAAGCCCTATAGCAGCCCCCCAAATCCCCATTCCCACGCCCAGTCCTGCCTCTACACCATTGCCATTATCTTCTGCCACCCAATGAGAGAGCAAAAAAAACTGCATAATCGCCATGCCTATAGGGAATAGACCAACAGCAAAAACAATATTAGGCGTACTATAAGCAGAAAAATCTAAAATCAAACTGCCTATCATACGCATAAAGCCGTATAGAAAAAAAATCAAAAGCACATAACAACCAGCGCTTGACCCAATAATCGCCTTCGTGCCTTTAAACGTTTTAACCAAAGAGAGTAACCAGCGGTACCCCAATATAAGCGAAAGCGCCAAAACATAATAAGGAAAATAACTCGTAGCGCCATAAACATAAAGAAAAACAAGACACAAAACAACGAGCAAGAAAACCAAATGTTCAACCAATGTTTTTTTCTTCATCAAAGGAAAAATAATCAGCACCAGACAAAAAACGGCGCCGATAACAGATAATGTCAATTTGTCAAGCATTATTGCAAACCTCAAAAATAGAATTTATTAATATTGCATAGCCTGAAGAAATGTCAAACATAAACAAAAGACCAACCGCAAAATGAATTACAAAAGGCAGATAGAAATAGACCTTGCGCTTATCTTGGAAACCAAGATACATAAAACGCGTATTTACAACATGCATCAATACAATCATGCCCGCGGCAATAAGATAGCTGATCGCTTGTGGACAAGATTCAAATGCGACATAGCCCACCATTTGTGGCGCCCTATCAACACGGTAATTCAAGTAAAGAAAAAGAGCTGGGAGGGTCTTATAGCATAAGTCTAGAACACCCCTACAGCCCAGCCCGAAATAAAGGACCTCACGCGCAGCTAATTCTGGCTTATATACGCGAAGCAACCACAAACGCAAAAGCTCCGCAGTTAAAACTGATATCAAAAGGATAAAAAAGGGATAGTTTGCAGCAACCAAACTCATGTAATGCACCACCTGCTGCTGGCTATTATTAGCAGCAGACAAAGCAGGCAATGGCAACAAAGAGCTCAAATATACAAAACCTGCCCCAATACACAAGGTAGCAACTGCACCACAGAACCCAAGAACTAAATATTTATATAAGTAGTGCTCGTGCAGAATTAAAAGAATGCCAAGATAACATACCAAAAGCAAAGATAAGTCTGGAAGCCCACTTTCACTATGTGGATAAGCGAAGATGATAGCGCAGGAAAGGCCAGCTAGCCCCCCCAAAATGACGTGCTCGCCCAACAAGCCATTGTTTTTAAGGAGACGAGGGCTGGAACTTATCCCAAAACTAAGCAGCATTCCAAAAATTAAGTCAGACATATAATTTCCTTAAAGCGCCTTGCCCTCCCAAGCATACCAAGATATTATTGCGGGAGAAAAACTCCCTGCTAAGAGGCTGATAGTGTACCCCTTAGCAAGGCCTTTACCTTGTTAAAAAAGCCAGGTCAAACAACAATTTCACCACTTAGAAGCGAACACAATCCCAACCAGCTTTAGCAATACTCGCGGATGCACCACGGACCCCGCCTACTATTGCTCTAGAAACTGCCCCTCCTGGGGTGGCTGCTCTAGGCTTTAGGATAACCCAAAGAACTATAGCCTCCTGTCTTCTCACTCAGTTTTCTTTTTAAACGGGTTAATCACGCTAAGCTTCACATTCTTTGATTTAATGTAACGCGCGCACACATAAACAACAAACATCAAACAAATCCAACTTCTAACCATTCCATAGTCATCATCTGTATGAACAAACGCTACATAATAAGAAACAAAGAGGCTAAAAAACAGCTCTGCAAGAACATCAAGGAGCAACCAATAATATTTCTTTGTAGTAACAAAGAGAACCATCAAAAATGTCAAAAAAACTTGGCCCGTTAGAATAGCGAAACCAAACACCGCATAATCAAACATTTTTTTCACTGCCTCCCTGTTTGCAAAACCTATCTGTTGATAGATTTCTCGAAGGTCTGATAAAAGCAGTGATGACACAAAAAAGATGCCTATGGCAAACCCACAGCCAATACAAATGCTTAAATCTAGCACTGACATAGATTTTTCCTTCAAAGCTTTAGCAATTAGGACATAGCGAGCCCCCCCTATCATCAACGGAATAATGAAAAGCAGATAAATATAGCCCGAAAGCTGCAGATCAAAAAAATCTAACAGAAGGTCATCACTCATAACAATAAAACCAGCTGCGATGAAAAAAATGGGGCAACTTGCGATAATGGCCAAACTAAAGCATTTTATATTGTTTACTATATTGGGTATAAATTCAATGCAAAAAGAAAGAAAGAACATAATTATAATAACAGGAGGAGATGTTATGGGCACACCGACTATATACTCAAAGGCATACATGAGGGGAGGGGTAACCAATGCCGCCACTATGAATGCAACCATGCTCCTGTATAACATGCTTTTTCCATTAATAGCAATAGTTTTGAAGAATAGATACATGACAAACAATAGACAAAAATAAACGAGCACTAAACCAAACGCGCCCATAGCTCCTCCTGTGCAATATTCCAAACATAAAGGTGGCACCTTTTACAGTACCACCGTTCTAGGCTTTAGGATAACCCAAAGAACTACATCAAAAGTGCATCAACATCCCACCACCTGAATTAGCAAAAGATTGACCCAAAAACTGTGTGCCACACTGGGCAGCAGCCATACCATAACCAAGATAACCGCCTATGGTGTCTCCGAATTCATTGCCTACAATTTGCCCAAAGCCTGCTGAGGTCATGGTAGCCATAGGATTACGCCCCCCTGCCCATCCTGCGAAAAAACCACCCGCAAGGCCAACCTTACCACCATACTTGCTACCAAACGCAGTACCAGAGTTATATTTGCTACTAAAATTATCGGCACTGCAATAATCGTGCGAACGATTTGAACTTCCTATTTATTTTCTCCAATTTAGTGTATAAATAAATTCCCCCAAGGTTACTTATGTCCCCGCGCCAAAATGGCCTACCCATAATCAACCACCGAAACACCCCTGGAGATATGAATGCATTTTCATGCAAGTTCGCATTTATAATATATAGTTGACAAAATCAAGGATATTGTGTCAAAAATATGGCATATTTTAGTAAATTTATGCTTACTTATTTTATGTGTTTAAACTTAATAGTTTATATTATGAGCAATAATAATGAAAGTTAAATAAGATTCTCTTGGTTTACAAAATATACTAAAAGTATGTAAATATACTGATAGAGATATTTATTGTTGCAATTGCAATCAGAATTATAGATTTAGTTAACCCGTTTATATTTCAAGCGATTATTGATCGTATCATTCCGTTTTGGACAAAATTTGAGAAAAATCATCCGCGCAAGGTCTCTGCTCCGTGACAGCTCACACGCAAAAAAGCCCGCCAAGCACGGCTTTTAACCGCCTCACAAAACGCCAAAAATAAGAATTAGAAAAGTTGTAACAAGACAAATGGTACGGTTGGTGGGATTTGAACCTACGACCTCTGGTGCCACAAACCAGCGCTCTAACCAACTGAGCTACAACCGCATAAAAAGCAAATGTATCATAACTGTTCACGATTTCGTAAACATTTATTCTTCGCTTATGTGACATAAGGAAGATCAACAAAGTTTGCAAGCCCCTTTAAAAAAATCTCGCAATTTTTTGTGAAGAAAAAAGCGTTTTTTTACAAAGAACATTTTGCCCAATGCTCAAGACTATGATCACGATAGTCTTTTATGTTATCAACACCGTCTTGTTGCATCATCTGCAAAATCTCTTGCAGAATAGTTATAGCAAGATTTGGACCTTCATAAACCATCCCACTATATAATTGAATTAAATCTGCACCAGCTTTTACTTTTTCCAAAGCGGTTTGTGCATCCTTTACACCGCCAACACCAATAATTGCAATGTCCTTCCCTAATTTTTTACGCATTTTTGCAAGCACAATCGTAGAACACTCAAAAAGTGGACGTCCAGAAAGCCCCCCCTCTTCATTACTGAGGTGACTATTGCTAAGACCTTGGCGTGCAAGAGTTGTATTAGAAACAATCAGTCCATTAAAATCAGAAAGTTTTATTTCTTCAGCAACATCATCTAATTCTTTCTCTGATAAATCGGGTGCAATTTTTAAAAAAATAGGAATGGAGAATCCATGCTTGTTCTCTTGCTCATTTCGCGCTTGCGAAACTGCACTCAACAAAAGATGCAAACTGTCACGGGCCTGTAAATCACGTAAACCTGGTGTATTGGGAGAAGAAATATTAACCGTAAAATAATCAGCAACATCATAAAAATGAGCAATACCAACAGTATAATCATCAATCTTATCGACCGTATCCTTATTGGCTCCAATGTTGACTCCTACAACACCAGTTTTTTTACGCGCACGCAATCTGTTGTAAACAACTTGATGTCCATCATTATTAAAGCCCATTCTATTAATAATCGCTTCATCTTCTTTTAAACGAAAAAGCCGTGGTTTAGGATTTCCAATCTGAGGCTTTGGTGTCACTGTCCCAATTTCAGTAAAACCAAATCCTAAACGAAAAATACCATCCACAACCTCTGCATTTTTATCAAATCCCGCTGCTAAACCAATAAAATTTTCAAACTCAAGACCAGAAACAGTTACACACAAACGTTTATCGATAACCTTTTGACAGCCATTTAATCCACTTTTCAGCCCGAGAATCGCTAAACTGTGTGCTTGCTCTGGATCCAACATAAATAAGGCAGAACGGCCAATACAACGAAAAAAACTCATCAATCCTTCTCCACAACATAAAAATGATCTATCGCACCTCACCTATATCTTTTAACACAAAAGATCACCAATCAAAGAGAGCATATTATCCAAATAACATTTCCCTTCTAGAAGAAAATTCATTACACAATAGCCATACATGTTTATTTGATGTATACTGTATAAAAAATTTTTATTCTTAAAAAACGTTTCTCTTTTTCGACATTTTTTAAAGATTAAAATGTGAATCCTAATCTTATAGAATGCAGCATGAATTGAAACATCAATGGCTCTTCACCATAGCCATGGTTTTGTGACATCTCATGCAGTAAAGCTCATAATTCTCTTAAAAATGCACGCAAATTATCCCTATTCCCACAGTTCCTTTGTGTGATATTGTTGCCAATAGAAACAGAGCTTGCTCTATAAAGCTATTTTTCCTAGCATTTATAGAATACATAGTTCATAAAATTATCTAAATTCATACTATTGTTGCGCTATTTATTAGCAACAGGGTATTCAATCATTTGTACTCTATTGATAAAATTTTAAAGAAACTGCATTGTTTGCTTTGCCATTTCTGATGCGCTAAATATAATTCTGCATCTATAAGTGCTCTGTCTAACATATATTTTAAGTAATGACAGTTGATCATTGAACTCCCACCTATCATACCAACGATTTCCAAACCAAAATGATCTTGCAAACCCTAGAGCTCTGCTATTTATAAACTAATACAATCTTCCAGTAGATGAAATGTGTTTCTTCCATCAGAATTATCGCCATTTTAGCTCATGCACCCCAGTAAAAATAGCTTTTAGATAAGCCATAATGCCCTCCTAATTGCCATTATCGCTTACTAAATTAAGAGGAACTAAATTATAAGTTTTCTCCTGCCTCATCTATCCATTTCTTCCATCAATACTGAAATATATTTTTTATTTAAAAATTATCTTTTTATAACAATATGTTATACCAATATATGCACTTCATCTGAGAAGTGTCCTGATAGCTCAACTTTCAACGCTGCTCATTTTGTGGTATTCTGTGAAAATCTTTTTTTTAATGTTATCATAAAAATCTTGAGGCAATTATATAAATTAAGTTACGGTTTTCTACTTTCTGTTGAAAAAAGCAGATATAGTTTTTATCAAAAAAGCTTTTCTCTCAGAAAGGTTCTATGTACATTCAAATAGAGCCCTAATGCTCGTTATTAAACCTTATAAAGTTCTTTGAAAATAACATTAATATTGTAATATAATCCTAAAAATAAAATCTGCCCTTTCCTTTTTCATCAAAAGCGGTAAGTAAATTACCGTATATCGCTTACATAAAGGGGAAAACGCAATGCTTAAAGAATTCAAAGAATTTGCCCTAAAAGGTAATATGATTGATCTTGCTATCGGTGTGATTATAGGAGGTGCTTTTGGTAACTTGGTTAACTCAATTGTCAATGATATTTTTATGCCAATCATTGGGCTGATTACAGGTGGAATTGATTTTTCTAATATGTTTATTCAACTTGCTGGCGAAAAACAAGCAACATTGAGTGCCGCCAAAGCAACTGGAGCAACCATTAGCTATGGACACTTTATTACTTTACTTATCAATTTTCTCATTATCGCTTGGGTTCTTTTTTTATTCGTTAAAGCTATGAATAAAATCCGTAGAAAAGAAGAAGAAAGCCCAAAAAAAACGTCTTCAGAAGAACAACTTTTAATAGAAATTAGAGATCTTTTGGCTAAGAAAAAATAATTTTATGCAAGATTTACATCATGGAACACGAGGAAAAAACATTTCCACAGTTGTTCCATGATTGGGTTTTGAGAACAATAAAAATTGTCCCCCTCTTTCTTCCACCATTGCTTTACACATTGGGAGGCCTAAACCTGTTCCTATAAAAGCGCTATCACCAGATCGGCCATCTTTGCGCTCTACTTGACCATAAGGCTGCAGTGCCTTTATAATCTCTTCTTCGTTCATCCCTATACCATTATCACTCACTGAAATTTTTACACGTTCTTTTCTATAAGAAACGTGAACAATGATCTGTCCACCCAAAGGTGTAAAACGAATAGCATTGGAAAGAAGATTCCATACAATCTGGCGAAACACTTGTTGTGATACAGGAATAAATGGAACATGAGGTGGAGCAACAATACGCATGATAATGCCGTTCTGATTGGCTTGAGTTTCAAGAAAAGCTATCGTCGCACGTAAACAAGATATCACATCAAATGTTTCAGAAATAATGGAAGAATCAATCTGGTTATTGGAAACAGAATAATTTATCTTCGAGCACTCTAGTAATTGATTAATCAGCAATAATATATGTTTTCCAGAGGAAATAATATCGCGTAAATATCCACGATAGCGCTCATTTTCTATCGAACCAAAACGGCCTTCTCTCATAATTTCTGCAAAACCAATAAGAGCATTCAAAGGTGTTCGTATTTCATGAACAACCCCAACAATTTTATCCTCTTCTGCTTTTTTTCCTCCTGATGGAACTATTTGTGCCCTATCACGCAACATAACAGCATAATTGCCTTGCTGTGCCAAAAATACAATCGTTATCAAAACGGTTATATTTTTATGATTTTTCGTCATTAAATCAGCTGTTTCTCTGCGATTTAAAACCTGATTTTTCCCCTCCACACGGATTGATTTAAAATATTTTTCAACAAAAAATCGGCTTTGCAAAGTAAATAATGAAGAGAGTGGCTGTCCTCGTAGTTCATTTATTTCATAACCCATTAATGCTAAGGCTGCCCTACTTGCTGATTGAATAAAGCCCTCTTCATCCAACCATAAAACACCATCTGTTGCTGTATCCAACAATGATAAAACTGCTGCGGGCTCTTTTACGAGAGCTTGTTCTATAGCATTTACCGGCAATGTTTGTGTATATGGTAACTGAATAGCTGTTTCTTCAACTAATTTTTTTTCTTTTACCGATGAATTCAATTCATCACGTAATTTCTCTGCAATTTCATGAAAAGCTGAACGTTCTATCTCCGTAAGACATGGCATTTCTGTTTCCAGCTTTTCATCTATTTTTTCTTGGACTTCTTTTCGTATTTTTAAAACACCAAAGCCACGAAACCCCTTAAGCTGCTTTTTAACATCAAAAATTGGCAAAGCCGACAACTCAACATCAAGCCATTGTAAGCAACCATCAACAGGCCATTGAACAATCTCTTTACTCCAAGGCATAGCAGCTTCAATAAAATGACTGAGAACCAGATATCGATCATCATTAAATTGATGAGCAAGCTCATGAAAGCTACATCCTAAAATAGAGGAAGAGAGAGGACCAACAACTTCAGCTAGCTCTTTTGAGACTTCACAAAATAAACCATTATGATCGATTTCCCACGTAAAAGGCCGAGGCAAAAGCTCTGGTGTAAAACGAAAAGCTCCTTGCTGACATTTTAATTCATTTGTATTTAACTTCAATTCATCTGCTTTTAATGGCATAACTAAAACTAAAAAGTGTTGGATTTACTCTCAAATAAATAATGCTAATTTGTTTACAATTACCTGTTCTGGTTAAAATAACTTGATATCTCATATCAATTGTCTGTAGCAAAATTTTGACTGTTTCATCAACAAAACAAGAATAAAAAGAATCCTCCAACTCCTGTTGCTTATTCACCCATTATTGTAACAAACTTGTTACAATAATGGTAACATCTCCCTCGCATAAATAGTACTCAAAAAGAATACACTTATTTTACGCATTCATGTGCCTGTTTTAAAAAGATATCCCCCAAGCTCCCCAAGCTTATTTTACGACGGCATCCGTAAATGGTAGAATGTAAAGGCCCGCATAACAGATAGCAAGGCATTGTACATTACATTTTTATGCTTATAAAAGAGCTGGTTAGGACCATCATTATACTAATTTTAACCCCTAATGTCACCAATAGTTCTTGGCATTTGAAGGCGTTCATAAGCGGCATTTTTATTTCTTTTTTTTAACTTTTTACCCCTACATTCATTACGATACGCAAGAAAATCGTTTTATTTGTTTCAACAGAAACAGATTTGAAATAAAAAAATCTTACGATATTTGAAACTTTCATTCAATATTTATAATGATAAATTATTATTATAAATCAATAAATTGCATTATAAAAATAGAAATTAAAATTTCTTTTTCAAATAAAGTTTCTCGTAAGAACACCTTTCTTGTACCAATAATATCAAATAATAACAAATTTAGCATAGTGCTTTAAAACACCCAATGCAACAAAACTTGCATATTAGATACTCTTCTTATGATGCTCTCCATAATCCCCAAAAGACCTTTCTTTCATCAGAACCGCTATAGAAGAGAAAACAAAAAAATATACCACTGCATTATTTAACCAAAGAATTTTTCTGCAATCAGAAAAGAGAACAAAAATCATCTGTTCTCATATAAAGATTTGTTTAATTTCTTTACATCCCAGATCATCTAGAAATGTTAAAAATACCTCCCCTTTTGGTATCAGCAGTCAAAAGATCACTTTTGTTTTATTACTCTTCATTCAATTTTTTAATATTATTATAAATACATGGTCACATCTGCTTTAAAAAATAAAACAAGCATTCGCTATTTAAATAATGTCTGTCAAACATTTTAAAAATCGCACATTTTAATGTGCTTTTTTATTTCCCTGTATTGAGTAAAATTTCACGTTTTCCCACATGATTAGCGGCTCCAACAATGCCGTTTTCTTCCATCCTCTCAACAAGAGAAGCTGCTTTATTATAGCCGATTGAAAGTCGGCGCTGAATATAAGATGTTGAACATTTTTTATCACGCATAACAATCTTTACAGCTTGATTATAAAGCTCCTCTCCCTCTTCATCAAAATTTTCTTCCTCAGAAACTTCAACCGTTGAATCGGCAGAAGCATCCTCTTTGTTATCATCTTCGTTATCTGTGACGGTTGCTAAATAATCAGGTTTTCCTTGCAGTTTAAGATGTGCAACAATGGATTCAACTTCTTCATCAGAGACAAAAGGTCCATGAACGCGTACAATACGCCCCCCACCCGCCATATGAAGCATATCTCCTTGACCTAAAAGCGTTTCAGCACCTTGTTCACCTAGGATCGTACGACTGTCAATTTTTGATGTCACTTGAAAAGAAATGCGGGTAGGAAAGTTCGCTTTAATTGTCCCTGTGATAACATCAACAGAAGGGCGCTGCGTTGCCATAATAAGATGAATACCAGCCGCACGCGCCATTTGTGCTAGGCGCTGAATGGCATTCTCTATTTCTTTCCCTGCCACCATCATGAGATCAGCCATCTCATCAACAATCACAACAATATAAGGAAGCTGCGTAAGATCCATGGCTTCTTCATGATAAAGCATTTCCCCTGTTTCCTTATCAAAACCCGACTGTACAGTACACATGATCGTTTCACCTTTTTGAGCCGCAAGTGCAACACGTGCATTAAAACCATCAATATTACGTACACCTAACTTAGCCATTTTGCGATAACGCTCTTCCATTTCACGAACCGCCCATTTTAAAGCTGTTACCGCTTTTTTAGGATCTGTTACAACAGGTGTTAAAAGATGTGGAATGCCATCATAAACAGAGAGCTCTAGCATTTTAGGATCAACCATGATCAAACGACACTGTTTTGGTGTCATACGATAAAGAATCGACAAAATCATTGTATTAATTGCTACAGACTTACCTGATCCTGTTGTTCCTGCAACCAATAAATGAGGCATTTTTGCTAATTCTACAATGACCGGCTCACCACTAATCCCTTTCCCCAAAGCAAGAGCAAGTTTAAATTCACTTTCACGAAAAGAACGTGTTTGAATTAATTCCCGTAGATAAACGGTTTCACGAACCGCATTGGGTAACTCAATCCCTATAACATTCCGTCCAGGAATGACAGCAACGCGTGTAGAAATAGCAGACATAGAACGCGCAATATCATCAGAAAGATTAATAACGCGCGATGATTTTACACCCGCAGCAGGCTCAAATTCATACATTGTAACCACTGGCCCTGGATGTACATGGATAACTTCACCCTTAATGCCAAAATCTTCCAAAACACTTTCCAAAAACCCAGCACCGCGTTCCAATGTTTCCTGAGGAATCATCGTACCTTCATGAAAAACAGGTTCCTGTAATAAATTGATCGGAGGAAACTCATAAGCATCACTGTCAATAGATTGAATATTTTGCATAAAAGCAGAATCATAATTGCTTAATGGCACGCGGGCAGATTGCAATATTTTCGTTTTACCGTTTGTTTGCATCACAGACAAATCTTTTAAATTTGGTGTGACATTCTTTGTTATGCAGTCGACAATATTATTATTGGTTTTTTTCGTCTCTATATTAGACTCAGCGTCGCTTAGTGCCACAGTATCGTTTAACGCCCTTGCATTACTTAACGTATGAGCGGAATCTTCAACAGAAAGCTTAGAATGACATTCTTTAGTAATATCATTATTCGTATGCATTAAATCAGAAATTTGCTCAACGCCTCGCATCCTTTCCGCTGGAGATTCTGATGTAATTGAATCATAGAGTTGCGGAAAGCGGTATTCGAGAACACGGTAAAGAGCAGTTATTGACTCATCAAAGATAGAAGGAATATCGGATGTAATTTCATTTGTCGTGTCAATCGATGTTTGATCCTCTTTTGAAGTTTGAGTATCCATATGTTCAAATATCAAAGATACGCATTCAAAAAATGCATCATCGGAAAGATGCCAAGCAGGATTCATTTTTTGTAGCATATTTTCTACTGGTAATTTATGCTCTTGTTTACCCTCCTCAAGTGGGATATTTTCTGATGGTATACGAGTAACTTGTCGTGACAACTGCTTCAAAACTGTTGAATGACAAACCGACGTTTTATTTTCTATTGATTGAGGATTAATGACTTTTTTTGTCGATGAAACGCTTGTTGTTTTCTTGTTACAACGTGCAATATCTGTATCTGTAATTTTTTTTTGATCTTGCTTCGTAAAAATTTTAAACTGCTTTGCAAAAACTGGATCTGTTTCTATACGACGACGCAAAATCTCAACTTCTGGGGTTCGCGTGAAACGGACATTTTTTCCGAGGGTAAATGCCTTTTTCCATACTTCCGGATAAGGAAATATCTCCGTAATCTTAACAGATAAATCTTCTCTTGATGCACCTTTCGTACCATCATCAGAAAAAGAAGGCGTAGAAATAGATTTTGTTTTCGAATTATGCATGGCACCCAACAAATTTATAGCAATGAGAAAAATAACCTTTTCAAAAAGAATTCGTAGAAACTATCATACGAAGGTTAATAACCTTTTGCTGATGGTCACTTTTTAATGAAAAAAATAATGCCATAATGCATATTCATAATCCCCCTTCTGCATATTTACGATATAAATTGCTCAGTTTATGGTGTCATAGAGCTCGTATTTCATTTTTTTTGAAGAAAACTTCATGATAAAAAAGCTTCAAGAAAATTGTCTATGCCTCTCTTTCTCTCCCTTTTCATAAAAGAAACTAGTCTCAATAATACAATAAGCATTGCTCTATTGAATTCTCCATGCTCAATTATCACGATATAATCTAATTTCTCGCGTTTTTATAAGATTACCCTTGTTATCCTCGTTTAAAAAGGCTTAGACTAAGACAATCATAATTACATAAATACAAATAGAAAAAAGGGAGTGAATTATGTTTAATAAACGGAAATTTTATATCAATGGTCTATGGGATGAGCCAAGCATTCCTCACGATTTTGACGTCATTAATCCATCAACAGAGGAGGCTTGTGCTGTCATTAGCCTTGGAAGTACAAAAGATGCCGATAAAGCAATTAATGCGGCTAAAGAAGCGTTTCAAAAATGGAAAACAACGTCACCAAATGAGCGTCTTGGATTTGTTGAAAAAATTCTAGAGATCTACGAAAAACGTTCCAAAGACATGGCAAAAACCATTTCAATGGAAATGGGAGCACCGATTGATATGGCGCTTAATGCGCAAACTGCAACCGGAAGTTCCCATATTCGCAATTTTATCGAAGCTTATAAAGAGTTTTCGTTCCAAGAAACTTTAATAAAGGGAAATGAGCAAGCAATCCTTCACTACGATCCTATCGGCGTCGTAGGATTAATTACACCATGGAATTGGCCCATGAATCAAGTAACTCTTAAAGTTATTCCTGCTCTCTTGGCTGGCTGTACCATGGTGTTAAAGCCCTCTGAAATTGCGCCTCTTTCTGCTATGCTTTTTGCTGAATTTTTAGATGAAGCCGCACTTCCAGCCGGTGTTTTTAATTTAATCAATGGTGATGGTGCGACTGTCGGCTCTTACCTCTCTGCACATCCAGATTTAGAAATGATCAGCTTTACTGGTTCAACTAGAGCAGGAAAAGATATTTCTAAAAATGCCAGCGCTACTTTAAAAAGAGTCTGTCTGGAACTTGGAGGAAAAGGAGCGAATATTATCTTTGCTGATGCCGACTCAGATGCTATTCAACGTGGTGCACGACATTGCTTTTATAATAGTGGACAAAGTTGTAATGCACCGACTCGTATGCTTGTGGAACAGAGCATCTATGACAAAGCCATAAAAATAGCCAAAGATATTGCAGAAACAACAAAAATAGGACCAAACTGCCAAGAAGGAAATCATATTGGACCCGTTGTTTCAAAAAAACAATATGATAAAATTCAAGATCTTATCCAATCGGGAATTGATGAAGGTGCAACTCTTGTTGCAGGCGGGACTGGTTTACCAAAAGGAATGGAACGCGGTTATTATGTCCGTCCAACAGTCTTTGCTGATGTAAAACCTCATATGCGTATTTTTAAAGAAGAAATCTTTGGTCCAGTTCTCTCGATTCTTTCTTTTAGTACAGAAGAAGAAGCCGTCGCTTTAGCGAATGAGACTGAGTATGGTCTTACAAACTATATTCAATCGCAAGATCGCAACAAATGTCGTCGTATTGCGGCACAAGTACGCTCTGGTATGGTAGAAGTTAATGGACATGGATTACCCAGTGGAAGCTACTTTGGAGGTGTAAAATTTTCTGGGCGCGCTCGTGAAGGAGGACATTGGGGAATTAAAGAATTTCTCGATAGTAAAGCAATTTCGTACTGGTAAAATCTTATTAAAAACTTAATAGGAATCGTATGGTAATACAAAAAATAACGGATGAAGGTGCTCTTGGGCAACGTCTTGATCAGTGGCTCGCAAAACAATATCATAATGTGTTCTCACGTTCGCGTTTGCAAACCCTCATCCGTGAAGGCTATCTTAAAATTGATGGTCAATTCATAAAGGAACCAAAAACAAAATTAAGACCTAAGCAAATAATTGAATTGGCAATGCCTGACCTTCGTGATGCAGAACCTAGTGCTGAAGCTATTGCATTGGACATCCTTTTTGAAGATGATCATATCATTGTTATTAACAAACCAGCAGGTCTTGTTGTTCATCCTGGCAATGGAAATTGGACCGGTACGTTGGTTAATGCCCTTATCTATCACTGCGGTAATAGTTTATCTGGTATAGGTGGTGTTAAACGCCCTGGCATTGTCCATCGTCTCGATAAAAACACAAGTGGTGTTATGGTGGTTGCAAAAAATGATCTGGCTCATAAAAGTCTCAGTGCTCAATTTTCTGATCATGGACGTACCTGTGCATTAGACCGACGCTATCATGCCTTGATTTGGGGGACACCTCACCGCAATGTTTGGACAATTGATGCATCACTTGGCCGTTCGCCCCATAACCGAACAAAGCAAGCTGTTATCCATAACCAAAACCCTTATGCTCGTCATGCTGTTACACATTTTTCTTTGCTAGAAAAATATGGCTCTCATGCAGACTCAACATCTTTTGCTAGCCTTCTGGAATGTCGCTTGGAAACTGGACGCACCCATCAAATCCGCGTTCATATGGCTCATATTGGGCATCCACTCATAGGCGATACAGTTTATGGCAACGCTTTTAAAACAAAATCAAACGCATTCAACCCCACTATTAGAAATGCAATCGATCAATTCAACAGACAGGCACTTCATGCCGCAAGTCTCACTTTTGAACACCCTTCTACCGGTAAAGTTATGTCGTTTTCCACACCACTACCTCAAGATATGGCTAAACTTATTAAGCATTTTAAAAAAATGAATTGAAACTTTTCTCCTTCTCAAGATTTCACAATAAAATATCTTTTTTTGAACAAAATTGAAAAATATGCTAAAGTGAATGCACGCAGGTATTACTATCTGAAACATCGAATTTGCCTTATCAGGGAATTCAGACAAAAGGAGGGTGCTATTATGGCCCATATGAATTTGTTATCAGTAACCACAGGCGATGGTGGATTAAACCGTTATTTGGAAGAGGTGCGTCGTTTTCCAATGCTTGATCCAAAAGAAGAATATATGTTAGCTCAACGTTATCGTGAGCATAATGATTTAAAAGCAGCGCATAGGCTGGTAACCAGTCATTTGCGTCTTGTAGCTAAAATCGCGATGGGATATCGCGGCTATGGACTTCCCATTGGGGAAGTCATTTCAGAAGGCAATGTTGGACTCATGCAAGCTGTTAAGCGTTTTGAGCCAGAACGTGGTTTTCGTCTTGCAACCTATGCAATATGGTGGATTAAAGCATCAATTCAAGAATATGTATTGCGGTCTTGGAGTTTGGTGAAGATGGGGACAACAGCTAATCAAAAGCGCTTGTTTTTTAACCTTCGTAAATTAAAAAGTAAACTTCAAGCACTTGATAACGGTGATCTCAATGCAGAACAAGTAAAAGAAATTGCAACTCAGTTGCATGTCTCAGAAGATGAAGTTATATCAATGAACCGCCGACTTGGTGGTGACACTTCACTCAACGCACCCCTTCGTACAAAAGAAGGGGAAAACAGCGAGTTGCAAGATTGGTTGGTGGATGAATCTAACGATCAAGAACAAATTTTAATTGAAAAAAGTGAATTGGAAAATCGTCGTTCCATGCTTATAAATGCCATGGACAATCTCAATGAACGCGAAAGACGTATATTCAAAGCACGTCGTTTAAACGATATACCATTAACTCTAGAAGAACTCTCTGGTGAATTTAACATTAGTCGAGAACGAGTAAGACAAATTGAAATGCGTGCATTTGAAAAAGTGCAAAATTCTATCAGAGATTCTGCTTTGTCTCAAAGTCAAGTATAAGACTCTAGAATTAGGTATGAAGCCAATTGTTTGCGCATTTTTAAAGTAGAAATGAGAAAAGCGTACATTGGCTTTGTACTTGTAAATTAGTCTGTAGAATCCTTTGAGTTATAGTATACAATTTTATTGAGCGTGTTTGATATAACTAATAAAAATCAATATCGAGAAATAACCTTTTATTTTATTTGCATCTATGTTCTATTTTTCTGATCAAGAACTGTTAGCTTATCTTGTTGTGCAAGCCATTGTCCAATAACTTTATTGAAAATAGACTCACCTGTTGGTCCTTTTGCAAAAGTTAATTCATTTATACGTCCCTTTTTATCCGTTAACACTAAACGCACCCAATCTAATTCTCGCATCAATTGCAAATTTCGATCAAGAAATGGATGATTACCACTCAATGCAACAAGAAAAAAATCATCGTTAATTTTTGTAGAAATAGTTCTTACTAAAGGCTGCCCAATAGATTGTTCGCTTGCTTTAAAGGTTAATGCTTGAACACTGCTTATAGCTTTACCTGAGAATTTATCAGAAAGAATAAAAATAAGATCCATAATATATGCAGCAGGAAATGACCGATCGGTATTGCGACGTAAAATTAACCGTAATGATAGCCCTTCATCAGGAATTGTTATATCACCTTGTATGGCTGTTTCTTCTGGAGCCCCTTTCACATAAGACTCCTTTATAAGCGTCCAGCGAACACTTCCGGTTGCTATCTTTTCTGCATCATAATTTGTACGTGCTTGATAAAAAACAGCTTCACCTAATTTATCAAGCGATTGCAAATTGCTGGAAACAACGGTTGAGATTCCTTCTTCATCCGAAGAATCTGTCGCTTGTTTTAAACCGACATCAATTTCACTCCCATCCTCTAATAAACGTTGTGTTAACTTTCTCTTAACCGAAAGTGCCTTTGGTACTTCGTGAGAAACTTGAAGATTTTCTCCTAATACCTGATAATCATTTGATACAAATACACGCCCACCAATAAAAAAAATACCAATAGTTAAAACAGCAAAACTAACAACAGAAACAGCACTTATCACAATACGCCTTTGCACCAATGATTTATTGGCACGACGTAAAGCCTGAGAAAAAATATGCGAAACAATATGAGGATTATCTTCTTGCGACGAAGAAATCTTTAACGCACAGTTATTAACATGCTGAGAAGGCACGTCAGCCTCCATATTAACAGGCTCTGCATCTGGTATATCTGATACCAAAGGCTCATCAAATAACTTTCTATCCTTTGGATGTGTAACAAAATCCTGCTTTCTTTTTATGTCTACCACTGAAAATTCATTATTCTTTGGTAATATAGTTGTTTTTGTATATTTCTTATCTTCATTTATATTTGTGGGATTCCACCCAATAACTGAAGAAAGCAACTTCTTTTCAACTGCTAAATATTCTTCTTCAACAGTTGCAATAGCACTATGAAGAATCTTTCTTTGTTCATCTGCTATTGCTTGTGGTATTTTTGCTGTTACAAATTGATATTCTAGTGTTTCGATAGCCCGTTTATAAATCCGCTTACGCACTTGTGGTGTAACATTATTTTGTGCATTAATTGCCTTTTTTAAGATTCCAACGAAATCTACCATTTCCTCTATAATCTCTCTTAAACTAAGCAAAGAAACCCTAGCACTCAGGCTAAAACAGCTTTATTTTAGGCTCATAAGTTTATTGTCATTTATATTGGTACAACTATTGTCATAGTGTAAAATGAATATGAAAAATAAACAATGTCATTTTACACCTTTCTTTCACGCACTCTTAAAAACTCTTTTTGTTAAAAGATATAGAAGTGAACAAAAGATCTATATGGAAACCTAAAAATAATAATCAATTTGCAAAAGGATCTGTAATAAGAATAGTATCTTCACGTTCTGGACTCGTAGATAATAAAGCCACTTTTGTGTTAATCAGTTCTTCAATATAGCGTATATATTTAACAGCCTGCATTGGTAAATCTTCCCACCTCAATGCATGGGCTGTTTTTTCCTTCCAACCTTCTAATGTTTCATAAACAGGCTTCACACGGGCTTGGGCTCCCATGGAAGAAGGTAAATAATCAATCCTTCTACCATCAAGCTCGTAACCAATACAAACTTTTATTTCATCCAAACCATCCAAAACATCAAGTTTTGTCAATGCTATACCTTGAACACCGCAAACTACTACCATCTGACGGACTAAGACAGCATCAAACCAACCACATCGACGCTTTCGACCCGTTACAACACCAAATTCATGCCCACGCACTCCCAGAAATTCACCAATATCATTTATCTGCTCTGTAGGAAAAGGCCCTTCTCCAACACGTGTGGTATACGCTTTTGCAATACCCAAAACATAATGAATTGCACTAGGTCCCATCCCTGAACCTGTACATGCCTGCCCAGAAACTGTATTCGATGATGTTACGTAAGGATAAGTTCCAAAATCATTATCGAGTAAAGCACCTTGCGCACCTTCAAAAAGAATGTGTTTCCCTCCTCTATAACCTTCATCTAAAAGACGCCACGTACAATCCATAAAGGGCAAAACTTTATCCGCAACTTGCATCAATTCATCATAAAGCGCTTGAGAATCAATCTCTTCCCCCCCCATCCCACGACGCAAAGCATTATGATGCCTCAAAAGCCGCTCAATCTTAGCCATAAGTGTATCTTTTTCTGCTAAATCCATCACTCGGATAGCACGACGTCCCACCTTATCTTCATAAGCCGGTCCAATACCACGCTTTGTTGTACCAATCTTTAAACCAGATAAACCGCTTTCTCGAATTGCATCAAGATCACGATGCAAAGAAAGAATCAAAGGAGCATTTTCAGCAATACGTAAAATTTCCGGTGTAATTTCCACGCCCTGATCACGTAGCTTTTTCAACTCTGCTACAAAATGATGGGGATCAACTACAACACCATTCCCAATAATTGATAATTTGCCACGCACTAAACCAGACGGTAAAAGTGATAATTTATAACTAACTCCATCAATAACCAATGTGTGGCCAGCATTATGCCCCCCCTGATATCTCACCACGATATCTGCTCTCTCAGACAACCAATCTACAATTTTACCTTTGCCTTCATCACCCCATTGTGTACCGACAACAACTACATTGGCCATAACTTTCTCCGTCGTGTTTGGTCAAAAAACCAGCATTCAAAAACAAATACTTCTTTATAACGAAACCTTAGAGCAAGTGCGACTCCTCATTTCAGATTTTTCTCAATCTTCAAGTGATTAAATTTTCAAATTTATGATAATAAAGATAAGGAAATACCAAAATATTTTAAATCTGTCATTTTTGCTACAAAAAGTAAAAAATTAGAGATTTTAATTTGTGCGTATCCAACACCTGACAGAGCATTCATTCCTCCTCTTAATCTTTTACAATTCATGTAATATTTAGAGGCTGTTTGTCTGATACAAGAATACGAAAGATTATCATGATCTCTCGTATTCTTTTTCTGTTTAAAAACACGTTGTGAAAATCACCAGTAATTATTTAAAGCTGTGCTTTTTCAACTTGGAACGCCCACTCAAGCCATTGTGTTAAAATTTCAAGATCGGAAGCCTCAATTGTTATACCCGCCCAAATTCGAAGCCCCGGAGGAGCATCGCGATACGAACCAATATCATAAGCAACTCCTTCCTCATCAAGACGTTTCACAACCGCTTTTATGAAAGATACTCGCTTTTCCGTATCCAAAGCAGTAATCACTGGATCCACAATATCTAAACAAATAGCGGTGTTAGAACGCACTTCAGGATCTTTTGCCAAATATTCTAGCCATGGTGTTTTGCGAACAAAAGCATCAAGTACAGAAAAGTTTTTCTCCACCCGTGCTCTTAATGCCGCTGAACCTCCTAGAGATTTTGCCCACTTCAACCCATCAAGAAAATCCTCAACACAAAGCATAGAAGGTGTATTGATTATCTTTCCTTTAAAAATATCTTCGTTCAATTTTCCATTTTTTGTCATATAGAAAAGTTGAGGCATAGGCCAAGCTGGAACATAATTCTCAAGCCTCTCAACAGCACGAGGACTTAAAATCACCATACCATGCGCAGCCTCACCTCCCAAAACTTTCTGCCATGAAAAAGTAACAACATCTAATTTTGAAAAATCAAGATATTGCGCAAAAGCTGCAGATGTTGCATCACAAATGGTCAATCCAGCCCGCTTATGGGGAATGAAATCTGCATTAGGAATACGCACACCAGAAGTTGTCCCATTCCATGTAAAAACAACATCACGATCAAAGTCAAGTTGTGTTAAATCTGGTATTTCACCATAAGGAGCTTCAAAACGACGTACATCAGAAAGCTTTAATTGCTCGACAACATCTTTATTCCACCCAAATCCAAAACTTTCCCACGCCGCCATATCAATGCCACGCTCACCTAATAGAGACCATAGAGCAGCCTCAACAGCACCGGTATCTGAACCAGGCATAATTCCTATACGATGATCAGAAGGAACCTCAAGAATCTCACGGGTTAAATTAATAACTTCAGCAAGTTTTAATTCTGCTTCTCTAGATCTATGCGAACGCCCAACTAATGCATTTTTAAGAACATCAAGAGTCCAACCAGGCCGTTTGCTACAAGGACCTGAAGAAAAATTAGTATTATTGGGACGACTGCTTGGTTTTTGTAACATTATCATTATTTCTCCCCTTTTAGATGTTTTTCTTTCTTTATAAAGAAAAACAAATTATTATAAAGACTAATCAATAATCTTTTTAGAAAAAAGTCAAAAATATTTTCTATTATTTCGTATGCTTAAAATTCACGGAAACTTTATAAAAAAATCTTTCTTAATCATGCTTCTCGATTGATTCTTTTATTTTTTTGTATCATCACCACGATAAGACAGCATTCTACTAACAATACACTAACGCGTCCAATATGCCTATCAAATTTATTTTATGATAAAGATTCATTGATAACTCTCTAGAATAGGGAGATAAACTTATTAAAAAATCAATTATTTTTCTTTTGATGACTGGACAGAGAAAATTTTAATGTTATAACCGCAAACGCTTTATATTTTTTATGAAGCATGCCCAGATAGCTCAGTTGGTAGAGCAGCGGACTGAAAATCCGCGTGTCCGTGGTTCGAATCCGCGTCTGGGCACCACTTTTTGTGTTTAACATATTGAAATATATAGCTTTTTTCTTTAAATAGCCATTTTCAGACCACCTTTTAGACCACCTTCTACAGTTTATATAATTTTACCTAATTTGTT
>NZ_JBHILX010000139.1:0-522 GCF_042193585.1 Bartonella sp. PS7NMGDW | reverse complement strand
GTCCATTGGCAAGGGATAAGCTAGGCAGCCTATCATCATGAGCAGGGCAACGGGCTATTCCATAACGCCCATGCCAAGTACCACGCAAGGCACGTGTGATACCCCGCGCATTCTTAAAAGAACACATCATTTTAAATCCTATAACGTTGCGTCATAGGACGGATTGTGCTATCTCTAGGGTGATGAGTTTGAGAAAGCCTTGTCCGTCCTTACGTGACAAGGTTTTTTTATGCCGCGTCACTTTGACGTTGCTGTTTTGCTTGTTCGATTACATTCAAAAGATCCGATTGTAACCAACGGGATAAAAAACCAAATTTTAAAGGTTTTGGGAGAGAGCCATTGGTTACATGACGCCGGAATGTTGAGACACTCATATGAAGCAATTTTGCACTTTCACGGTCTGTCAAAAGAATATCATTTTCTGTCATACTAAAATCCTTTCTATCAAAAAATGGTAACAAATCATAACTATTTATTAACCACATTTTGGTTCATTTAGAAAGATGTTTTATTTATAGAAAA
>NZ_JBHILX010000138.1:0-522 GCF_042193585.1 Bartonella sp. PS7NMGDW | reverse complement strand
TGTTACAACCTTCCTAAACGTGAATGCCTCATTTTAGTTTCTGGTTACAGCATGACATTACGCGCTAGGATTATAGACCGTTGGCAAGAATTGGAAAAGCAAGCAGTAATACCACAAATCGACTATTCAAGTCCAAAGGCTATGATTGGCTTTTTGAATTACCTACAAGGTCAAATAGATCAAAAAGACACCATCATTGAAGATTTAACACCAAAAGCCATGGCTCTTGAAAGCTTACAGCGTCATAATGGACTCTTTGGTCTTACAGAAACCGCTAAAATACTCGAGATGCAACCAAAACAATTCATTCAATTCTTACAGCAAAAAGGTTGGGTTTACAGACGAGCAGCAGGTGGAAATTTGCTTCCTTATCAAGACAAAATCCAAAAGAAACTTATGGATTGTCCAACCATCACACTTCAAACCGCAAGTGGAATAGAAAAAGTCATTCCTTGCGCAAAAATCACAGCAAAAGGAATTGGTGTGCTGTCTCAAGAGCTTAAAAGACAAACCATGCATTAA
>NZ_JBHILX010000137.1:0-523 GCF_042193585.1 Bartonella sp. PS7NMGDW | reverse complement strand
TGTTGAGAACCAGCATCTTGGTGAGGAACAGTACTCTGTTGTGGCTGTGCAAACTGCTGTGGTTCTACAGGTGAAATAGACTCTGGTAATTGAGACTGCTTTGGTTGCAATGATGCCAAATCTGAAGTTTCAATTGCATTAGGCAAAGGTTCCATACCTAAAGGATTTGGTTGTGAACCAAAGGTCGCTACTGGTAAAGAAGGGACTGAAGACGGTACATACGGTTTTCTGCCTGCCGATCTTAAAGACGAACTTACATCTGGCAAAGGTTCCATATCCTTCGATAAACCTAAAGGATTTGATTGTGAACCAAAAGTTGGTACAGATGAAGAAGGGATTAAATAAGGCAAATTATTTGCCTGTTGTTGTGCATTTTCCATACGTTGATTTTGCATTAGTATACGCGACGCGAATGGGTCCATTGCATACATAGACTTAATTAGTCGTGATAAAATGTTATCGTTACTATTTTGCATAACTACCTCACTTTTTTCCTGCAAAACCAGAAATACCAGCTAAAATC
>NZ_JBHILX010000136.1:0-524 GCF_042193585.1 Bartonella sp. PS7NMGDW | reverse complement strand
TAATGCATCAAAGGAAAATTATATAACAGCGTTGAATGTTGCGACAACACCTAAGGTGGATGCTACCAGTGACTACGTAAATTTTCTGGTCAATACTCTTTCTAGTAACAGTGATAATAATTCCACAATAAATACTTTGACAACAAGACAACTTATTCCTGTTAGTGAACTGCAGCGAGACACGAAAGCTGATAAAGGTATTATGTTGGGCGATACTGCAAAGGCAACTACTTATTCAAGTATTGCAATAGGTAGAGATGACCCAGATTGTAAAAATATAGGCGGTAAAACTGGTTGTGTTGGAGCGTTGGCAACAGCTGAAAGAGCAATTGCTATAGGTTTATCAGCTGAAGCTAAGGAAAAACAGGGGATCGCTATTGGTGTTAATTCATTGGTATCGGCTAGCAGTGCTATTGCTATAGGTCCCTTTACAAAGGCTACAACAAAAAATAGTATAGCCATGGGTTATCAAGCAAATGCAAAGGGGAATAGAGGTATTGCTATAGGCAATGATTCGCTGGCCT
>NZ_JBHILX010000135.1:0-533 GCF_042193585.1 Bartonella sp. PS7NMGDW | reverse complement strand
ACGATGATTACGGGTTTTAATGTGGATTTACGTCCTTTTGGTAGAGGATAATGGCAAAAGTCTTTTTGACCAGTTCTTGGGATATAGAGCGTATAGCCCCTTATCTTGAAGAAATCATTGCATCTTTTAGAGAGTATGTAGAGCGTTTCAAACATGAAATTACGTTGCAAGAACTCATTGAATCTATTTGCAGTGGTAAGAAACAGTTATGGCTTGTTTTGGATGATGAAGAGCGCTTTTTAGCGGTCGTCACGACCCAGATACAACAGACAGTTTTAGGAAAGAAACGCGCTCTGATTTGTGAATGTAGTGGGAAGGGCGTTCTTGATCAAGTTGACAATTTGCAAGTTGTAGAGGATTGGGCGCGTGAGAATGGCGCTTTTGAAATGGAGATCTTGGGTCGTTTGGGTTGGAAACGTGCACTGAACAAGCAAGGTTACAGCATAGATATGCTTTATTACAGGAAGGAATTGTGAAATGGGGAGCAAGACACCAGCAACAACAGAACAAAAGCAGGTACAGACAAGCGCCCC
>NZ_JBHILX010000134.1:0-535 GCF_042193585.1 Bartonella sp. PS7NMGDW | reverse complement strand
GATGTGACACAAGGTGTTGCACAAGATTCTTTATCATGGAACAAAGATGAAAATGCCTTTACTGCAAAACATGGAGAAAAAGAAGATGAGAAAACAAACAGCAAGATCACGTTTCTTAAGGATGGTGAGCTCTCAAAAAAATCAACCGATGCGGTGAATGGCTCACAGCTCCATTCTACGAACACAGCCCTTGCTAAATATTTTGGTGGCGATACTAAGTATGAGGAAGGCAAATGGACAAAACCTGATTTCAAAGTTGCGCAATTTGATGCTGATGGCACAGAAGGTGAGAAGAATACTTATCACAATGTTGCTGATGCTTTTGAAGGTGTTAACAGTACTTTCACCACTTTGAATGAAGAGATTGTCGATGTAAGAGACAGTATCCTTGTTAAGGAAGAAGAAGAGGTTACTTTAGCGCGTAGTCTCCGTTCGGGGGGAGCGACTATTATCACCATTGGTAAGGGATCAGGCGGCACTAAACTCAGTGTTTTAAACAAAGACGGTGCTAATCGGACCATTTCTGGTGTGAGTG
>NZ_JBHILX010000133.1:0-539 GCF_042193585.1 Bartonella sp. PS7NMGDW | reverse complement strand
GCGGTTCAAGGCGCTTATTATCAAAAGGAAATGTTGGCAGCCGAGCAAGAGGGGCGGATAGGGCGTGTTGCTCGTGATCCTTTAATGCAGATACGCGCCTTTTGGGATATTGGGGGCACGGGCGCCAAGGCAGATGCCACAGCGATATGGATAGCGCAATTTGTTGGCAGAGAGATCAGAGTGCTTGATTATTACGAAGCACAAGGACAACCATTATCGGAGCATATAGGCTGGTTGCGTCAAAACGGTTATGAGAAGGCGTTGATGGTTCTTCCCCATGATGGGGCGACCAGAGACCGTGTGCACAATGTGAGTTTTGAGAGTGCTTTAAATGATGCGGGTTTTGAAACGCAGGTCATTCCCAATCAAGGGGCTGGTGCTGTCAAAATGCGAATAGAGGCAGTGCGACGTATTTTGCCTTCTGTTTGGTTCAATGAAGAGACGACCGTAGCAGGGCGCAAAGCACTGAACTGGTATCACGAGAAATGGGATGAGAAGCGCAATATTGGCTTGGGAGCAGAGCACGATTGGTCCAGTCA
>NZ_JBHILX010000132.1:0-546 GCF_042193585.1 Bartonella sp. PS7NMGDW | reverse complement strand
TCTTCTTCCAAAGGAATAGAGGTAGGATTAACAAGATGCCAATGATCTCCATTATAAAACAATGTATAAATGCACCCTTGTTGGATTTCCCCTCCCGATAATGCACTGATGCCTAATTCTGTTGCTTTATAAACAGGCTTGCCATCTAAATCATTTAAGACAATCGTGGTCGCTCCAACATTCCTGCCCGTCGCCATAAAGCGCAAAACGATACCATTCTTATACTCTAAAAACTGTGAAGTGCTTGCAAGCCTTATCACACTCGTTTGTTGGACATGATCATTTGTAACAATGCCTTCAAGCTCTCCACCCGTGTCTGACAAATACTCACTTATCCTTTGCATCATCACACGGGCGCTCGTATTCACACTGCTAGGATACTGTCCTTCTGACCAATCAATCAAATCATCCACGCGCGTATTATCCGCCGCTCTAAGCGACCAATCATAAATCGTTGACATCTCTCGTGAATCCTAATTCCGGTAAAATGGTCCGTAAAACGCCCGCATGAATTGCGTCATCAAAGGATTATCATCATCACTCTCT
>NZ_JBHILX010000131.1:0-551 GCF_042193585.1 Bartonella sp. PS7NMGDW | reverse complement strand
CTTGAAACTTGGAGCACTCCACTCGCCCTTATCATTATAGCCAGCACCTCCACCAAAATACTCCGCAAACATCTTATTCATGGAATAAAGCTGTGAACCATTAACCGCATCACTTGAGTCTACAGTAATGTCTCCATTCGCAAGATACTTAATCTTGCTATTGGTTTTACTATTTTCTTCTCCATGCAAGGCTACAAAGGCTCCCTCTTTCTCACCCCACATCAACGCATTCTGCTTAATGTTTTCAGTAACCGTCGTATTGCTTTGTGTAATCTCTTTATGAATGTTCTTGAAAGAAGTACCTACACCCTCAAAGGCTTCCGCA
Source organism: Bartonella sp. PS7NMGDW (assembly GCF_042193585.1). NCBI lineage: Bacteria > Pseudomonadati > Pseudomonadota > Alphaproteobacteria > Hyphomicrobiales > Bartonellaceae > Bartonella > Bartonella sp. PS7NMGDW. The sequence continues at coordinate 226 of NZ_JBHILX010000131.1, read as the reverse complement.
ACACTTGCATAGCTCTGCTCTTCAACATCACTACCATCTTCCTTAACGGTCTTAACCTTAAAAGTGGGAGCAGTCCACTCTCCACTCTCATACTTAGCACCTCCGCCCAAATATTTTGCTGTATGCTCAGCAACTGTAGTAACATTTTTATTGGTGGTAAAAAGCTGTGAGCCATTAACCGCTTCGCTTGAGTCTTCTAAGAGTGATCCAGCACTCACACCAGAAA
>NZ_JBHILX010000130.1:0-558 GCF_042193585.1 Bartonella sp. PS7NMGDW | reverse complement strand
TTGTTTCTAAATTTTCAAAATCAATTTCTCTTTTTGATAAAATAATATTTTTATTTTTTTTGTTATTGTTAATGTTAATGTTATTGTGCATTTCCAAGCATTGCTCGTGCATTGCGTATGCATTGCTTGTGCATTGCTCATGCATTGCACGTGCATCGTCATTACTTTTATCTTTGTTTTTATCCCATCTAGCTTTTGCTGCTTTTGAAGCCTTTTCCGAAGCTTTATCTAAATTCTCATTAGAGTTATTGAGTTCTTCCTCAACATCTAAATTCCACAAGCGACCATCTGCTAAACGAATGAAATATCCTTCTTCAAGCAAAACATTCAGTGCCGCTTCAAACTTCTTCACTGAATAACCCGTGTAATTAGATAAAACTTTAATATTATAAAAAAGAGGTTCACCAGTATGCAACATACGTAACCGTAATCGCATATAGATATTGCCCTCTACAGCAGGCAAATAATCAACAACTATTGCCCACTTGTCTGCAAAAAGCCTCGTCCATGGCAACTTAGTTGACATACTTCACCTCCCTTTCTTTATTATTATTGCAA
>NZ_JBHILX010000013.1:0-42531 GCF_042193585.1 Bartonella sp. PS7NMGDW | reverse complement strand
GTAAAGAAGAAGTGTTACAGCTCTGGGAATTTTGTTGAAGATGATTTTGTGAGTATGGCAAAAGTTCTCAAAAGCATCCAAGGTAAATTTGTCTTGAGTCTGAATGATAGTGATGAGGTTCGAGAGATCTTTAGGGATTTTGACTTTTTAGAATTAGAGGCCCTTTGGACATCTGGTTTTGCTAAAAAAAACTCTTCGAAAAGAACTCTTGATTCGTAATAACTGAAAAAAATCATAAAAAGATTTGTTAGAATCAGAAGAAATATTTTTTCTCTAACAGGACTTTTTTGATGCTTACATCCTTTGGTAAAATTTTACGGAAACTTTGTCTTGATCACTCAGAACGCCTCTTAGATATGGCTAAGAAATTAGACATATCTGTAGCATTTTTATCTTCTGTCGAGATTGGCAAAAAATCTGTTCCTGTAGGACAAAAGATAATTGAACTCTATGCTTTAGATCAAGAGAAGGCTTTACTCTTAAGAAAAGCAGCTTATGCTTGTCGCAAAAGTTTTACAATCAAGACTTCTGATCGGTTGAGGCGTGAAGCTGTTGGCATGTTTTCTAGATTTATAGATATTTTTACACAAGAGGATTTAGAAAAATTCAAACAAATACCAGAAGTAATTCGCGAATCAAACAGAGAGAAAAATGCTACCTTTGTAGAGAAATGTTAAAAAACCCTATTCCTCTAACTTTATTCAGACATTCCTCACAGTAAAAAAGATGTATAAATACAGCAAGTTATAGGATAAGAAAAAGAATCTGGTGGGCGTGACAGGGATTGAACCTGTGACCCCTACGATGTCAACGTAGTGCTCTCCCGCTGAGCTACACGCCCATTCATTGATGTTGCATACACCATATAGAATGACAAACGTCAATGCCTAATTTCGTTTTCTCTTTCAACAGATGCAAATAACTTAAAAAATACTTTTTAAGCAGCGATAAGGATCTTTTCAACCTCATTGACGAGTTCACGTAAGTGAAATGGCTTAGAGAGAACCTTTGCATCAGGAGGGGCATCACTATTTGAATTGAGTGCTACCGCTGCAAAACCTGTAATGAACATTACTCGTAAATCGGGGTCAATCTCAGTAGCACGTCGTGCGAGTTCGATTCCGTCCATCTCTGGCATCACAATATCAGTCAGGAGAAGGGAAAATGGCTCTTCTTGTAAACGTTCATACGCGCTAATACCATTATCGAAATCGGCGACTTCGTAGCCTGCACGTTCTAAGGCTTTTACGAGAAAGCGACGCATATCGTTATCATCTTCTGCGAGCAGGATTCGTTTCATGATTATGTTCCAATGGCTCCATTTGTCAGAGTTTTGCCGCATCAATTATACAATATAGAGTATTTATAAAAAAGACGGTAAAATGCTCATAATTGAAATGAATGGCAAAATGGTTAATTCTTACATTCTTATTCAGAATACAGCATATTCGTTGTGAGTTGGTTAAATTCAAAATATATGTGATTTTGAAAAAAGAAGGGGTTCTCTAGAACTTTTAAGGTGATTCATTGCTATCTTTTAAATTCGCTGATTGTTATCAGAATTTCATTAAAAAACTTATGAAAACCGTTACTGTAGGGACTTGCTATATCGAGAAATTAGAAGAATATTATGTTAATTTATTGTTTTTAAAAAGTTCTCCTAAAAATAGAAATTTTATAGTTATTTGTTTTTATAGAGATTTGTAATAAATATTATAAATGCGCTTTATTTTCAGTTTTTTTTCCTTAAATAGATAAAAACTATTATTTTTCTAAATATAATATTAAATTAACACTTAATAATATATCAAAAATAGTATTTTGATGATTTATTTATAAATATGTATCATGCTATATTAAGATAGATTTATTATCTTCATTTTTATTAATTATACAAAATATTTTTATTTATATAATAGTTTTTATTAGAATGCCTGGTGAAATATTTAGGTCATGGCTTGCCTGTAGAGGCTAGAAAACGAATCATATGAGTGGTTGGAAAGTAAAATCCGTTGTATTAAGAAGTGTTTGTAGATCCAACACTCGTAGAAATTTTTTTATGGGGCGGAGTGGAAATTAAGATTTAGTGTTATTTTACAGATACATTATCGGGAATAAATGCATCAAATGCAGCCCAAAATTGCTTTTTATAATTTTCATTAACCATGATTGTGTCCAGTTCAGCGCCTGTAATAGTAATACTTTCTGTCAGGTGTGTGTGTTGGCATAATTGCCGCACTTCAATGTTATTTGCAATATTGTTTTGATTGGCAAGAATAAAGAGTGTTGGAATTCGTAAATCTCCGTGGAGTACATTTCTTTTCATAGAATCGATCGCATTAAATACCGATGCCATCCATTGGGATGTTGGGGGCTTAATGGAATGGAACGGCACTTTATGCATGTGTCCCAATTGTATATTGTTTTGTTTTGTTTTGTTTAATTTTTTCCCATCTTTCGCTGGTATAAAGCCAAGACCTATATCAGAAAGAAATTGTGTTAATTTATGTTGAAAACCATTCGTTTTATTACCGAATGGAGCAAAAAGGGGAGAAACACAGAGCAATTTATTAAACCGATGATTAATGAGATCTAATCCGCTAAGTGCCATCAATCCACCTATACCATAGGCGAGCATAGAGTAAGGAGGCGGACAATTAGGATAAACAATATTTTTAAGAAATTCATATAAGTCATTAATATCACTATTTATATCAAAACAATGATGTCGGCTTTGTTTTCTTATCTTGAAGGATTTTTTTTCTTGATCAAACCAGTCAAATATTGCTGTATGAAAACCGCGGTTAGAAATTTCATTTATTAATAAAAAATATTTTTCTAAAGTACTTGCGTAGCTTTTTAGAATAACAATTGTTCCTTTAGATTTTTCTACCTCAGGATATGTTATCGCAAAACGAATTTCGTGATCTATTGCTATTTTAAGAGTACCATGATGGATATTAGGAGGAGTGGAAGCCCAGTCTATGGGATAAATAGGTGTTTCCAATTGAAATCCTTTACAGTGTATTTGCCGCTTAGTGCAACGTGAGATAATGATAGGACTTTGACATTTATGTAATGAAGAAAAAGGATTTAAAAAGGGGTATATTGCTTTTTAGATAGTTTTTATCAATTTAGGTTCCAAAGAGTTGAAATAAAGAAAAACAATTACCAGATAATATAGTGTGGTTGCCATGATGGGGCCGCAGGTTCACAAGTAAGTTTGCCATTTGGGAACTTTGTGAATTAATTGTTAAATTATAGTCGCTCTAGAGGAGGGCAATATTATGCGTCAGGTAGATTTTTCACCATTTTATCGTTCCACAGTAGGTTTTGATCATCTTTTTAACTGGTTTGATTCTAGAACACAACCAAATGAAGTTTCTTCTTATCCCCCTTATAATATCGAGCGTTTAACTGAAGATTCTTATAGAATTTCTATGGCTGTTGCTGGTTTCTCTCAAGATGAAATTGATATTGAAACGCATTGTAACCAGCTGATCGTTAAGGGAGACAGAAAGTCTGAAAATGATGATGAAGAGCGAGAGTTCCTTTATCGAGGTATCGCTTCGCGTGCTTTTGAACGGCGTTTTCATTTGGCTGATCATGTTAAGGTTATTGGAGCAGAACTTGGAGATGGGCTTCTTCATATTCAGCTTAAAAGGGAAATGCCAGCTGAATTAAAACCCAAAAAAATAACCGTACAGATGTCACCATCCATTACAAAAAATGATAACAGCGATATTGTCGTGTAGGAAAATTTAGAAAATATGAGACCGAATAATTATAAATTTTTCTGAAGAATAAAAAACGCGAGGCAAAAGGTCTCGCGTTTTGTGTGTGTGTTCTCCTCAGAACGAAGCTTATTTTAATAAAACCGCTTATTTCGAGTTTATGATAAAATGTTATTGAACATTATTCTAAGTTGAAGAAAAAATCCATGTATGTGCTAATTGAAATGCATGATAATCCACTTTTTAAGTAAGCTTATTTTTTTATTTTATAGCATTTAAAAAATGGTCGGAGCGGCGGGATTTGAACCCACGACCCCTTGACCCCCAGTCAAGTGCGCTACCAAGCTGCGCTACGCTCCGAGTTTGTGTAAAACGATTAAATGACTGTTTCTTTAAAGGCAAGAGAAAAAATAAACAGAATAAAATCTAAAATGCTCTTGCACTTAGAGCTTTTGAAAGTAAAAATTTTAGACATCACTATTTTGTTATCAATTCAAGATACATAACGAATCTGTAAAATTCTTTGTAATCATTAAATTTTTAGCTCTATAGTTAATAGATCTATGCATTTAATTACTTTTGCAGATTGTGAAGGGTAAGATTGGTGGCTTTAGGGGTATGAATTGGAGAAGGGGGGAGCAAATGAGTACGGGAGGTATATTTTTTCCTTATCTAATCGTTACTTTTCTAAAAAGATAAAGATTTTCAAAAGGAGAGGAGGGAATTATGGTATTGAAACGTTTTCCTTTGTTTAGAGTTTTTATAGACGAGGTATTTTGCGTTTTATGTGGACAAAAAATTGTAAGTTCTGGATTGTATAATCATAAATCTCATTTTACGGGTACGCGTTTTTATCCAAATAAACAAGGTCAGAATACTTTAATTTATGTTTTGTTGTTTTTTTTCTAAAATACTATAGAGGAAAAACTTTCAAAGTGTCTATTGAACTAAGAAAAGAGTAAATGATGAGCCGTTTTTCGGTAATAAATTTGACAGAAGCAGCAGTGGATCGTGTTAAAGCGATTATGGATGCAAAAGATGCACAGGGTATTCTTGTTGGTATCAAAAAAGGTGGTTGTGCAGGGATGGAGTATACAATTACTCTTGTCAAAGAAAAGGGGATAGATGCGGATGTTGTTGAAGTGAATGGTGCCCGTGTTTTCGTAGCACATGATGCGGTGTTATTTTTATTAGGGACGCAGATGGATTATGAAGTGACAACGCTTCGTTCTGGTTTTGTCTTTAAAAATCCTAATCAAGTTTCAGCATGTGGGTGTGGCGAATCGGTGGAACTTCGTCCTGCTACGCAGGATCAATATAAAACAAATTGAGCTGAGCTGAATTATAATTCAGTAATTTTAGAGGAACTTGTTCTTTGAGGTAGAAGAAATCTAGTATTTTTTATTGTTCATTTTTAGCTTGCTTCCAAAGCGCTTCCATTTCATTCAGGGATGCGTCAGTGAGTGTTTTAGATTGAGTGGATAGCTTTTCTTCAATATAGGCAAAACGGTTTCGAAATTTTATATTCGTTTTTTTTAATGCTTTTTGTGAATCTATCCCTAAGTGGCGTGCGAGATTAAGGAGAATAAAGTAGAGATCTCCAAACTCTTCTTCTATCTCTGAATTTTGTTTATTTTTGATGGCTTCTTTAAGCTCTTCGAGTTCTTCTTCTATTTTTTCAAAAACTTTATCACTTTTTTTCCAATCAAAACCTACTTTAGCTGCTGCTTCTTGTAAAGAAAGTGCCTCTTGGTTTGCTGGCTGGATTTGTTTTACTTGTGCGAGTATGCTTGTGGAGGAATTGTTGTTTTTTTCTTCGCACAAACTTTTTTGTTCAACCTGTTCTCTTTTTTTTATATATTCCCACTCCTCTTTTATAAATCCTCGTTTTTTTTGCTCGGCATTTCCAAAAACGTGAGAATGGCGTCGAATCATTTTTGCCGTGATTGCATAAACAACATCTTCAAAAGTAAAGCTGCCTTCTTCTTGTGCAATGGTAGCATGATAGATAACTTGTAAAAGGAGATCTCCAAGTTCTTCACAGAGATCCTTTCGGTTTTTTCGTTCAATGGCATCGATGACTTCGTAAACTTCTTCGAGCATATAGGGTATGAGGGATTCAAAAGTTTGTTTTTTATGCCAGATACAACCGCTATCAGAATTTCGTAATGCAGTGATAATTGCAACGAGATCTTTGATGTCTTTTGAGGCTAACATTTGCACTTCCTTTGTAAGCAATAGAGCCTTATGTTAGATGTCCCAACGTCTATGTAACCACATCCATTGTCCAGGATATTCACGGACCCAAGATTCAACAATATCATTTAATTTTTGCGTAGAAGCAGCTATATCGATATCATTTTTTTCATCACGTGGAAGTTCTATATGTTCATATAATTCTAAACGATGACGTCCATTGGGCAAACGAATACAACGTGCTGGATAAATATCACAGTCATATTGTCGAGCAAGTTTTATAATTAAGGGATTTGTTTTAAGAGGTCTGTTAAAAAATGTTCCCATGATACCGCGGCGAAATTTTTGATCAACGAGCATACCAACATTTTCACCTTCTTCTAATTTGGCTGCTAGTGCCCATGCTGCACCGGCCTTGGAGGGAATAAGATGCCCCATAGAAGTTTGTCGTGCTTTAAGGACTCGTTTGGCAACATAGGGATTATTGGGTGGTCTAAATAATACCGTAACATTAAGATCAAAACTTTGTGCACAAATAGGCAGAAGTTCAAAATTTCCAGTATGTGCGGTGAAAAAAATATGTGGTTTTTTTTCATTTTTTAATCGCTCAAATATTTCAACGCCTTTAACTTCAATGAAACCTGGCTCGTCCGCATGAGGATCAAAATCAAAAATTTTATCAAGAAAAATATATTCGGCTAGGAAACGTCCTATATTTTCCCACATTTCTATTGCAATCGCATGGAGTTCTTGCTCTGTTTTTTCTGGATATGCACCTCTAAGATTTGTAAGTGTGATTTGATGACGATGTAAAAGGGGACCAATTTTTTTTACCAACCAAGAAAAAAAAGAGACTCCCATTTTGGCAGGAAAGCATTTTAGAATAAATAAAGAACCAAAGAGCAGATACGCCCATAACAAGTAGGATATTTTTTTAGCTATAATTTTAATAAGATATATGAGATTTTTAAGAGAAAGCTTCATCATGATTTAATCGACTTTAAGGATAATTTTACCAAAAACATCACGACTCTCCATTCGTTTTAAAGCTGTATCAATTTCATCCAGCCCAACAATTGTATCAATGACAGGGTGTACGGCTTTTTGTGCCATTTTTTGCATGGCATTTTTCATATTTTCCATACGGCAGCCAAATGAACCGAATATCTTAAGCTGTTGCTGGAATAATTGCATGAGATTTATTGGTGCTGAAACACCAGAGGTAGAACCGCAAGTCACTAAGCGTGCTCCTTTTTTCATACATAACAAAGAACCGTTCCATGTATCTACACCAACATGCTCAAAAACAACGTCAACACCTTTTTTTTGGGTTAATTTACGCACTATACCTTCAAAACGATCTTTACGATAATTAATCACATGATCTGCTCCAAGAGAGTGTGCTTTTGCAATTTTTTCATCTGAACCTACAGTTGTGATAACTGTACAGCCCATGTGTTTTGCAAGTTGAATGGCTGCAGAGCCAATACCTGAACCACCAGCCTGTATCAGGATTGTTTCTCCTGCTTGTAGTTTTGCGTTATCGAAAAGCATATGTTCTACGGTACCAAAAGTAATTGGAGCAACCGCTGCCTGCAATTCATCACATTGAGGAGGTGATGGAACTAATAAACGTGCTGGCAAATTGACAAGCTCACACGCAAATCCATCAAGGTGAAAACCGTAGACTCCCTTTACATGGCTGCAAAGATTATCCCGTCCTTCATGACAAGCTTGGCATACTCCGCAGGTTTGTGCACCATAAATTGAGACAATCTGTCCAAGTTGGAGATGTTCAACGCCATCTCCTATTTGTATAACCTCACCAGAGGCTTCTGCACCAATGATGAGTGGCATTTTTCTTTTCGCAAAAGCCATGCCACGCCATCCCCATACATCAATATGATTAAGAGCAACGGCTTTTATCCGCACAGTTACTTCACCTAGACTAGGTGAAGATGGCGGGGAAATATTAGTGATTTCAAGCCGACGATCATCGAAGAGCTGCAGTGCACGCATTACCATCCCCTTTAAATATGTTATTAGGTTAGCGTTATAAAATTTTATTATTAAAGGATTATCCTTTATATGCAGTGATGACAAGACTCATATTTTGACCACCAAATCCAAATGAGTTGGACAAAACCGCATTGACACAGGCTTTACGGCTATGATGAGGAACAACATCTAAAGGGATAGCAGGGTCAGGATTATCATAATTTATTGTAGGTGGAAGTATCCCCGATTGAATGGTTAAAAGCGAAAAAACCGCTTCTATTGCACCAGCAGCAGTTAATGTATGCCCAATCATTGATTTATTAGAAGAGACTGGAATATGCTCTAAAAGATCACCGAATACTGTTGATAATGCAAGATATTCCATTTTCTCATTTTCAGGTGTTGAAGTTCCATGTGCATTAATATAATCAATTTCATTGATGGTTATTTTTGCATCGTCTAAAGCTTTGCGAACGGATTCAATTGCTGGTGATGCATCGGGTTTTGAACGTGTACGGTGGAAATCATCGGCTGTTTCTCCACAGCCAGCTAAAATTCCTAAAACTGTAGCATTACGGTTTAATGCGCTTTGAAGAGATTCAAGAACAAAAGCACCTGAGCCTTCTGCCATAACAAATCCATCTCGATCACGGCTAAAGGGTTTTGCTGCTTTTTCAGCAGGATCATTTTGGGTTGAAAGAGCGGATAGTAACGAAAAACGGATGAGAGATTCTGCTGAAACTGATCCATCTGTCGCAATTATGAGAGCTCGATTTGTCTCTCCCCGTCTAATAGACTCAACACCTAATTGAATTGCTGTTGCACCAGATGCACAAGCAGTGGAAAGTGTAACAGGAAGTCCTTTTGTGCCAAATGTTTTTTGAAGTTTTTCTGCAATTGCACCAAATTGTGTGGTTTCAAAAAGCGTTTCATGGAGTTTATCCTTACAGACTTTAAGAAGATGTGCATAAGAAGGTTCATTATTGAATTCTTGCTCTTGATCAAGACTAAAACGTGCGGTCCATTCAAGTTCAACAGGAGGAGCTGCTAGAAAGAGTGGTCCATTAAAATTTTTTATATCAATAGCAGCTTGTTCCAAAGCTTCTTCAGCAGCAAGATGTGCAAGCTTCTCAGAAAGAGCTGAAGCACCAAGTGTACTTTCTTTGAGAAAATCAATTGTTCCAGCAATATATGTATTTAATCCCTCAACGGGAAAACGTGTTATTTTGTGGATACCGCTTATACCGCTTGTTAATTTTTGCCAATTTTCATGTTTCCCTTGTCCCAGTGATGTGACAATGCCTGCCCCAGTTATTGCGACAAGTGGACGCCCAAAATGATCATGATATTTCACGATAGAAATCCCCTTCAAACAGCTGTAAGACGCACAATACCTTCAGCTCTTTTTATGCCAATAGTTGTAACAAATATTTCACGTACTTCTTTAGAAAAAGGTTTTTCATGAGGACTTAACGCTGGAAAACAGTGTTTTTTTTCAATTGAAAGTGCTGCAAGAGCTAGAGCTAGAGGAAATTGTGCTTCCCGCATATAACCAAATAATGTTGTAATGCCACGGTAAGATAGATCAGCATCATCAAGAGCATTTTGTTCTGCTTTTGTTGCTTCGTGAGCTCCTGAGGCTGCTGAAATGGCTAGGGCAGATTTAGCACTCGCAGTTTTTAACATTGTTGCAATTGATTCTCTAAGTGGAATTTTGGTTCTATCTGTTTGGTCTGTAATAATTTGGCTAATTTCAGCATAAGCACGTGCGTTGCGCTTTTCTGCATGTTCTCCACTTTCAAGAACTAGGAAGATACCACCAGAACCGGCTATAATACCGCCGCCGGGGTGGATTTCACGATTCCACACTGGGCTCCATCCATTATGGGTTAAAAGACCACCAAGCTCATGCGCCAACAACATATCATAACTTTGTGCATTATAGGAACCTCCTACAAGAGCATGGGTACTTTGACCTGATTTAATACGAGCTACAGCAATTTGAAGCGCAGAAAGCCCACTACCTTCTTCTCCCATAAATGTACGAGATGATCCAGTGACTTTATGAACAATTGAAATGTTTCCTGCCAAAAGGTTTGAAAGTTGTGCTAAAAATAATGTTGGACGAAGTTCGGTTGAAAGAGCAACATTTAACATAGAAGCATGATCGGCAACTGTGCGCGCTTTAGAAAGAATCTGTGTATCAACAGTAATATCACGCTCTCCTCCACTTGCTGCTACGATCATATCCATTGTTGAAGTGAGTTGTTCATTATTTTTCATGCCAGCATCATCAAGAGCAAGACCAGCCGCATAGGTACCAAGACGCTGCCATGTTCCCATTTGCCGTTGATCACTTTTTTTAGGAATTTGTAAACTCCAATCAATTTCGGGCAATTTATGAACCGTGTAGGGTGAAAAAGTTGTACAATCTAGGTTTGGTGTACGGATTGGATCGTTTAAAAGATTCCAATGTTGATCAGTTCCTTCCCCCAGAGAGCTTATGAGGCCTATACCAGTGATGAATACAGATTGATCATGCATGGTGAAAAAATTACTCCGCCTGTTTTAAGGCAACGAGATCATCAATTTTTGTACAAAGGTTTTTAAGAACAAAGTATTCTTCTGTTGCAACGGTACCTTCGTTGACTTCTTGTGTCCATTGTTCTAGAGGGACTTTTATTCCGAAAGCTTTATCAATAGCGAAAACAATATCAAGAAAATCAAGACTGTCGATTCCTAGATCGTCAATTGTATGACTTTCAGGTGTAATTGTATTGCGATCAATTTCACTGATTTCTGCAATGATATCAGCAACTTTATCAAACGTGGAAGGCAATGTACGGATTCCTTATTATAGAGTTAGTAAATTCAAAATACATTTAATATTGTTCTTCTAGCCTTTTTTTTATTTTAAAAAAAGACTTAATCCAAAATATAGCTGTCTTTATCTATAGAGATAAGAGGTTTACAGTATCTATAGAGATAAGAGGTTTACAGTACATGAAACACTATATCTCAATTTTTAAAAAACTTTGAAATTTTATTGCGCATTTATTTTACGAGACTATTTTTTCTATTGGCCGCAAGGACAGCAAGGGCTGTTATATTAACAACTCCCCGTGAAGTTACTGAAGGCGTTAAGATATGGGCGGGACGTGCTGCCCCGATTAGAATAGGACCAACATGGAGTGCATTTGTGAGGCTTTTAACAGTGTTGAGCGTGATATTGGCTGCATCAAGTGTTGGAAAGACAAGCAAATTAGCTTCACTTTTAAGACGAGAATCAGGAAAAACACGATCACGAAAAACTTTGGAAAGAGCAGTATCACCATGCATTTCACCATCTGCTTCTAATTCAGGGTGTAATTTGGCAAGAATTTCTGTTGCACGTCGCATTTTACGCGCACTTTCTGTGTTTTTAGAACCAAAGTTTGAGTGTGATAATAAGGCTGCTTTTGGTGTTATTCCAAATGCTTCAACTTCTTGAGCTGCCAATACAGTCATTTCAGCGATTTCTTCTGCAGAAGGATTTTCATTGACGTAAGTATCTGTGAGGAAAAGAGTACGTTGTTGAGAGATAAGCAAACTCATAGCAGAAAAACGGTGAACATTAGGATCAAGACCAATAATTTGTTCAATTAATTCAAGTTGACGTTCAAAACGTCCTTCTAAGCCGCAAATCATTGCATCTGCTTCTTCACGCATGACAGCAAGGGCAGCAATAGCCGTTGTTGATGTTCTCACTACAGTTTTTGCCATTTCAGGCGTAACACCACGTCTTCCTGTATAATGAAAAAATAAATTAACATAATCACGAAAACGTGGATCATCTTCAGGGTTTGTTAATTCAAAATCTATACCAGGACGAATTCTTAAACCAAAGCGTTTTAATCTCGCTTCTACGACATGTGGACGGCCGATAAGGAGAGGCGTTGCTGTTTGTTCTTCAATGACAACTTGTGCTGCACGAAGGACGCGTTCATCTTCACCATTCGCATAGATGACGCGTTTACGTTTTGCTGTTTTTGCTGCAGCAAAAACAGGTTTCATTGTTAAACCAGAAAGAAAGACAAATCGATTGAGGATATCATAGTAGGCTTCCATATCTTCAATGGGACGAATGGCGACACCAGTTGCCATTGCTGCTTTAGCAACAGCGGGAGCAATACGCAGTATTAAACGCGGATCAAAAGGAGAGGGGATCAGATAGTCTGGTCCAAAATTGGGTGGTTCTTTTGAGTATGCACGTGCTACAACATCTGAAGTTTCTTCACGTGCAAGGGCAGCAATCGCATGAACAGCGGCCATTTTCATTTCTTCATTAATTGCACTAGCACCTACGTCTAATGCACCACGGAAGATATAGGGAAAACAAAGGACATTATTAACTTGATTGGGATAATCAGAGCGTCCTGTACAGATCATTGCGTCTGGTCGTATAGAGCGTGCTTCTTCAGGCATAATTTCTGGTACTGGATTAGCCAGTGCTAAAATGAGTGGATTTTGAGCCATTCTTTTAAGATATTCAGGCTTTAAAACACCACCCGCAGATAGGCCTAGAAAAATATCTGCATCATCAATAATATCAGATAAAGTTCGTGCGTCTGTTTTTTGTGCGTAATTGATTTTCCAACGATCCATAAGGGTCTTGCGATCTTCATAAACAACTCCCTCTAAGTCACTAAGCCAAATATTTTCAACTTTCGCCCCAAGACGAACCAAAAGATTAAGACAAGCTAGGGCAGCAGCACCTGCACCTGAGGTAACTATTTTTGCATTTTCAATTTTTTTTCCTGAAAGATTTAAGGCATTTAATACAGCCGCAGAAACAATAATGGCAGTTCCATGTTGGTCATCATGAAAAACTGGAATATTCATTTTAGCACGAAGCTTTTCTTCGATGTCAAAACATTCAGGAGCCTTAATGTCTTCAAGATTAATACCACCAAATGTAGGTTCTAAGGTCGATATTGTTTGCACCATTTGTTCTATATCGGATGCATCAATTTCAATATCAAAAACATCAATATTCGCAAATTTTTTAAATAAAACTGCTTTGCCTTCCATAACTGGCTTTGACGCCAGTGGACCAATGTTTCCTAAACCAAGAACAGCAGTTCCATTGGATATAACAGCGACTAAATTAGCACGGGAGGTATATTGAGCAGCAAGATTGGGATCTTCATGAATCGCAAGACATGGTGCTGCAACGCCTGGAGAGTAAGCAAGAGCTAAATCACGTTGATTATCAAGAGGTTTTGTTGCTTGTATTTCCAATTTTCCAGGTTTTGGGTATTGGTGATAAAAAAGTGCGGCACTGTCAAGTTCAGCTTTTGGTGAACTGAAATCACTATTTCGTTCTCTAGGCATTTTTATGATATCCAAGTTAGCGTATGTGTATATGAAATGTTCCATCTACGATAAGGTTTTGTCCACTAATAGATCCTCATTTCTCTGAATATCAAAATGCATGAGCATGAGCAAACTCTTCTGGATCGTAAAACCAGTTTGATGATTCTTTTTGTTTGTGTGCATGAATAATTTCATTGATAGCAGCACTTTTCTTTCTCTCTCCTTAATAAAACTCATAAAAATTGATTAGTTTACAAAAAAATAAAATATTTTCTAACGATTACATTATCAAGCCATTATTTTTTTGCAATGTTTACAAAATAAGGAAAGAACAGAAGAACATTTCCTATCAATTTCATCCATTTTTTATAAAATATATATTTTATTTAAAGTTTCATACGGAGGTACAAGAAATTTTAAATAACAATTTGTAATTTATAAATTGTTTATTCAGCTATTTTAAAGGAGACTGGAATGTTGAAAATGGAAGTGGTGTTGTTCATTGTTTAATTGGATTCTTAATAGTGAAAGCTGTATTTTTTATATACTAACAATTATGTGTTTTAATAAACAAAGATATGGCTGAAATGGCTGTAATTGCGGATTTTATAACATGAAAATCATATATTTTCCATAACGCTTTTCTTTATAATTTATAATGCATCATTTCGTATGTTGGATGGGAAATTTGAATACAATAAGATTCTTTTATTTAAAATTCACCTAATATAATAAAAAATATTTACTTACATAATTCAAACGAGAGTAATGTGTGGATAAAAAACATTAAAAAAATAAATAGAAATGTTTCTATGAGCTATTTTAATGTAAAAGCACGGAATTTTTTCACAATTAGCAAAAATAATTATTACCTATTTTGTACCTTTATGAAACTATGAAAAATAAAGGAGTTAAGAAAAAGATAAGGAAATAGAAAATATGCTTTATCATTCTTAGAATGATATGTTGTTTTATAAGTCATTACGCTTCTTTAGGGTTATTGCTTAGGATATCACAGAAGACCGCACGCCAATTATCCCAGCCTTTGAAGTACAAAGCTGCAGTTAAAAGCAAAGTACTCTACAATGAGCCATTAAAACAACTGGAGAGGAAAAAAGTGGAAAAAATATCTTTTTCCACTTTTTTTATTTTTTATTGGATTCGACCACTTGCATGAGCAAGCATAGTATAAACTTTTCCGGTATCTGATATCAGGTATTTGCGAACTGAGCTGGAAGAACCAGAACTGCGCGATATATCACGTAAGAGTTTTTCAAAATCTGTAACATATTGATTCACTGAACGTTTAAACTCAAAATCGCTCATATATTTTCTCTTAATCATTTCAAATATTTTTTGTCCATTTAAGGTATAAAGGCGTTCTGTTACGATGTTTTTTTGTCCACGTTGATAATGATCCCATAGCTCAACAATGGCATTGTGATTAATAGCTTGCACTATACCAGAAGCTAATGAATTAAGAGAGCAGTTTGCAGGAGATGGTTTTGTTTGCACTGATGTTAAAACATCATCACTAGGGGGAGCATCATAAAACGTTTCTTCACGTGAAGCTCTTTCTAAGAGATTTGACACCCATTTATTTGGTCTTTTTTTGCTTTGATCTTGTTGCAGAATAGGCTTAGGTGGTACGATCTTTTTAACGGACTCAGTGGATTTGTCACTTCTTTGATTAAACATTGATGATGCAGGAAATTCTGATATCAGCTGTTTTTTTGCGCCCTTTTGATCATTTTGTATAACACTGACTAGATCTTGTAACGCTGTAATCTGTTCATTCAAAGCTGTGCGAATTGTTTGCGTTGTTTCTTTTGTCTTTTCCGGAAGTTTTTTAACATTTTCATTGATATCATTATTAATCTTTGAAAGCTCTAAACGAACTTCATCAGCGGAGCGACGTATGTCTTCTGCTGCTTCTGAAAAACGCGCCGATGCTTCACTAACAAGCCTATTAAGTGATTGTTGGAATGAATTTGTGGAGTTACGTGCATTCTTATCAGAGCGTTCAAGTGCTGAGTTGAAGATTTTTTCATAATGCCCAATCATTTGATTAATTTCATGAGACTTTGAAACAAGAGCATCACTTAATACAGAAAGCGTATTATGTTTTTCTTCAAGTGTTGCACTCAGTGAATTTTCAGACTGTTCAAGAACATGAATAGTTTGGGAAAGTGTTTTTGCATGTTCACCAAAACTGCTCGTTATATGATTAATTTGTTCAAAGGTATTCTTTGAAAGTCCTTGCAGAATTTCAACATTATTATTGAGCACTTGATTTGAGGCTGACAGACGCTCTGCTACTTGGTCCGTGTTGCGGAAAAAATTACTCGCACTCTCATTAAACTGACCATCAATATTTTGAACAGCTGATAATAAAACATTACTATTTTCGTGAAAATTGTAAATTGATTGATTCAACTGTGTTAAGACGGATGAGACATTATTAACAAGTTCTTCCTTCATAACCGTTATTGTTTGAAGTGTTTCAGAGTTAGCTTTTGTTAAGCTATTCACTAAAAATTCATTGTGTGCATAAATTCTTTGTTCAGCTTCTTGTGTGGAGAGAGAGAGTTGTTCACCGATATGCTGTGTTAAAGAATCAATTGATTCTGTCGTATTTTGCGCTGCTTGATTTAAGTGATTTGTCAGCTCTGTTATTTTTCCAACATGTTTTGAAATTTGTGTTGCTGTTTGATTTTCTGCAACTTCCAGACGGCTCGTTACATCAGAAAGTTGATAACCTAAATTATTTTTAAAATTTTGCATAGAGTGATGAAGAACATCACAGCGTTCATTAAGAACTTGCTCTATTGCTGTTGTTGATGTGTGAATGGTTTCGTTCAATAATGCTTGTGCATTATGACTGGCTGTTGCGAAAGCTTCGACAGTATGCGCTGTTTGTTCAGACAGAACGGACAGAACTTTTTCACTGGTATCATAAACAGTTTTTTTGACATTTGATACAATGCGATTGCCTGATTCTGAGAGAATATTTTCTGCTTGTGCAGTAACATTTGTAACAGATGAAAGAATTTGTTCACTCGTAGAAGAAAGAATATCAGAAGCTTTTATAATCTTATTATGCAGGTTATCTGTAACTATATTAACAGAGTCTTCTAAGGTTACACGCATATTGTCAACACTGCTTTCCAGTGCTTGTTGAATTATCTGACTTTGCTCATTATTAAGCATGAGAGACGTTTTTAACGTGTCAGAACGTTCCTCAATAACAGATGTTTGCATATCAATGGCTTCACAGATTTGGCTAAATTTTTCAGATAAGGTTTCCTCTAGCGTTGTTGTTCGTTCAAAAATTTTGTGTGCACGATCTTCTAGATCTGTATCGAATGATTCCATACGTGTTTCAAGGGTTTCAAAGAAAACACCACTCGATTGAGAGAGAGTGTTCTTTAAAATTTCGGCATGGTTTTCAAGGTTTTTGATATGATCTTGAACCGTTTCAGTAATGTTCTTATTATTGGCGACAATTGCACTTTCAACTAAATCTATTTGTTGTTTCAATGCAACATCGACACGTATATCACTTTTTGCAATGAGATTATGGATTGTTTCCATGCGTTGCTCAAGTGTGCGTGCTTGATCGGCAAGAACTTCATTGAGAGAAAAACTATTAATCGCTAAAGAGTCACGCAGAGCATCGGCACGGATATCAATGTTTCTCGCTTGTGCTTCTAAAGCATCTTGGGTTGTATTGCAGCTTTGTACAATGACATCTTGTAGTTTTTCAGTGCATTGAATGATGTTTGTAATATGATTTTCAGCTTGTTTATCAACGACTTGAATATTGTCAGCCAAAACTTTTTCAATATGAGAAGTGTTTTGGGACAAGACATCAATTTGATTTCTTAATGTATCCGCAATTTTATTCTTCTCGTTATCGAGCATGTCTGCCATAAGAGCTCGTTGATCAGAAAGTTGTACTTTAAAATCTTGTGAACGTTCTTGGATGATATCAACAATGGCATTGTCGACATACTGAATTTCTTCTCTCAGGCTTTCTTTACTTTTATCAATTGCAGAAAGAATAGCTTCACGTCCATTTGTAAATGCATGGGTAATGTCTGCTGTTTTTTCTTGGAGGTTTTCATTTATTTTCAAGACATGAGATTCCAAGAAGTTACCAAGTTTTTCAGCATTATCCTCTAAAGCCTGACTGCGTTCTATAAAGGAATCAATGATGGAATCACTATGTTCTTTAAGAGAAAGATCAACAGTGGCTAAACGTTGTTCAAAGGCTCCAATTGCTTGCGAGGTTACGTTATCAAATTTAGAAGAGAGTTTATGTGCTTGGTCGTCGAGCTTTAAGATCTTCTCATCAAAATTCTGTAGAGATTGATTATTACGATCAATAAGAGCTTGATCCAAGGCTTTAAACTTTTCATCGACAGCGTGCAAAGTTTGATCTGTTACTGCTTGTATATGTGTGGCAATTTTAGCAACATGTACTTCCGCTTTTTCAGCTGTTTCATTAAAGGTTTTTTCTATTTGCTTTTCATTATGATCAAATCGTTTTGAAAAACCATCGAAGTTTTTTCCTAATTCATGAAAAAATTCTGTGTTTTTCTGCTGAATTTGTGTTGTTGTTTCGTTAAATTTTTCAACAAGCTGATTTGTTACGCCATCACCGGCATAGGAAAGTTTTTCAACAAGGTCTTCACCTTGTTTTTGTAAAGTTTGAGAGAGAGTTTGTGCAAGCTTCTCAACATTGGTTACAATTTTAGAGGTAACTAAACCAAATTCATCACTCAGTTGTTCTTGGGTTCCTTTAATTGTTGATTGTACGCGATCTGCGTGATTCAAAATGGCGATGCGTTCATTGCTCAATTCTTTGATTAATGTGTGAATACGTGATTCATTCTCAGCATAGGCTTGTTCTAGGTTGTGAACTTCACCTTGTATGATTGCTTCAAGTTCAACAGCACGTCCGAGGGTACGTTCAATACCTTCGTTCATTGCCGCTACTTCTTCACGAATGGTTTGCCCTATAGCAATAGCTTGTTTTTCAGATAAATGTTGTGGTTCACTAAGGCGCTGCGCAGCATTTGTCATAAGAAGAGCAATATTATGCAAGTCGTTTGAACGTTTTGTTAATTGAGCAACGCCCCAAGATATAAGGATAGGAATTGCTGTTCCGGCTGCTACAGCGAGTCCTGTTGGGGATGTAACAAAAGTGCTGATATTGGATAAGGAGCTGAGTCCGGTAGGTGCGAGCTTATGCGCAATAAAAGCTCCTCCCGTTGCCCATAAAGCACTAAGCGCTGTTGTATACCAGTAGACTCGAGAGGAAGAACGCTGCTTTAATAGTCCAAAATTTACAGGGGTTGTTATATCATCATTTGCAGGAAGAAGTTTTGTAGATAACAATGTATTATGAACAGTCCCACCTGAAATATCAGGTGAAGGTTTTGGAGCAAAAAGCTGTTCAACAACGGATTTATCAACAACAGCTTCATCATGAATATTAGAAACAAAAGTTGACGTACCGTTTTCAGCAAAGAATTCTTCTTCTGCCATTGCAATTTTTTGAATCAGATCATCGACATTAACAATATTTTCAGAATTATTTGATGATATTGTTTCAAATTCTGTGTCATTGAAATCAAAGTTCATAGCTTTTGTGAGGGCTTCTTCAACTTCAACTTCAAATGTTTGCAATTTGGTTCTGCGTGCCATACTCGCCTCGTACTCTTACAGACGGAAAAGGGATACGTCCTCTTCCACATAATCTCTACATACTAGCTGTTAATTATTTAGAAAGGAATATGCTTAGGGAAAAATTTTAAAAACTTATCAAGATAAAGTTAACGCGGTTTCTTATACCCTGTTTAAAAATGTTATAAAATATAGTAAAAACAATTTATTATTTGAATCTAACAAAAACAAAAATACTGTTTACAACTTGTGTTTATAAAAAACTTTATAAGCCGCTAGTCTTTGAAACAAGGATAATTTAATAGCCGTTATATACACAGTTAAGGTGCGAACACCTCTCTATTAATACCGATGATCGTTAATAAATATTGTTGTCCGTTTACTTTTATTGATTCTAAACGAAGCAGATTCATCATCACATATAGTCTGTAATAGCTTAGGATATATAAAAGTATGCCTTTGGACTGTAAGATTATAAAAGAATAAACGTGGAAAAATTTTTAATTTAATATAGCTTTTTGTAAGTTGCGCTTTATTATTGCCTTAAAGAGCCGTTTTTTCTCTAATTTCAGTTGTTTGTTGCTAAATTTTGAAGCTTCTACGTTGACAATTAGATATTTTTCAGTCGATATGCATGCACGAATATTTTATGCAATCGAGATGAAGGTGTAAGAATAATGGCAGAGCGATCACAACACCTGCAAGATGTGTTTTTAAATACGGTGCGTAAGCAAAAAATTTCCCTTACAATTTTTCTTGTCAATGGCGTTAAACTCACGGGTATTGTAACTTCATTTGATAATTTTTGTGTTCTTTTGCGCCGAGATGGACATGCGCAATTGGTTTATAAGCATGCTATTTCTACGATTATGCCTGGACAGCCTGTGCAGATGTTTGAGGGTGAAAGTCCTGAGTAAACATATCATTTTAAGATAAACCTCTTATCCCATTTTAAAAGTACTTAGATTGCTATGATAAATAAAAATGAGAGATTAGGAGGGGTGTTTTCGCAGAATACAGGGCAGGTGCGCGCACTTGTTTTGATACCGATTTTTCAAGAAAATAGAAGTGAAAGCTCTTTGAGAGAGTGTTCTATATCTTCTCGTGTTAAAGAGTCATTAGGCTTAGCGCGTGCTATAAGGTTAGAAGTTGTTAATTATGAAACGGTTAATATTGCAACGCCTCGCTCTGCGACTCTCTTTGGAAAAGGTAAAGTAGATGCGTTAACCTGTTATATAGATGAATATTCTATTGAGCTTACGATTGTAGATCACTTTTTAACGCCAGTACAGCAGCGTAATTTAGAAAAATTATGGAATTGCAAAGTTATCGATAGAACGGCTTTGATTCTTGAAATTTTTGGGGATCGTGCACGAACAAAAGAAGGAGTTTTGCAAGTAGAGTTAGCGCATTTGTCTTATCAAAAAGGGCGACTTGTGCGTAGTTGGACGCACTTGGAAAGGCAACGGGGGGGACGTGGCTTTCTAGGTGGACCTGGTGAAACGCAAATTGAAGCAGACAGGCGTCTTTTACAAGAGAAAATTATTCGTATTCGACGCGAATTGGAAACGGTTATTAAAACACGTGCACTACATAGAGCAAAAAGGAAAAAAACATCTTATCCTGTTGTGGCACTGGTAGGATATACGAATACAGGAAAATCAACTCTCTTTAACCGTTTAAGTGGTGCAGATGTATTAGCAAAGAATATGTTATTTGCAACGCTTGATCCGACTTTGCGCAAAGTTGTTCTTCCCCATGGAAAAACTATTCTTTTGTCTGATACTGTAGGGTTTATTTCTAACTTGCCAACAAATTTGATTGCAGCTTTTAGAGCAACCCTTGAAGAAGTGGTTGAAGCGGATCTCATTCTTCATGTAAGAGATATGTCAGATCTTGATCATCGTGCACATGCTCAAGATGTTTTAGAAGTGCTTTCAAGTCTTGATATCGATATTGATGATATGGAGCATATCATAGAGGTTTGGAATAAGATTGATATGTTGGATGAGCAGGCATTGAATGTTTTACAAACAAGCGCAAAAACACGATTAAATCCTGCTCTCATGGTATCAGCGCTTAAGGGGGATGGACTCGATCAATTATTAAGAGCCATTGAAAAGCGAATTTTTGGAGAGGTGCAAAGCATTGAATATCTTTTAAAACCTCATGAAATGTCGCTTATCGATTGGTTTTATGAAAACTCTTCGGAAATAATGCAAGAAGGACATGATGATGGGTCTGTTACCATTAGAGCCGTTATTACTTCTGAAGCAAAAAAACAATTAGAGAACATCAAAAAAATATGAATTAAGTTCTTTAAAGCTATTGCTGAACATTTGTGCTTAAATTTTATGTTTTTATTATCTGAAAATAATATGACAGCAAGTTAAGAGGATAGTTACTACTTTCTCTTAATAAAACAATATGAAGAAGTATTTTGCTGGTTAAAATAAAGATGAGTCTTAAGTGTAATAAAAGACTATTCCTACGTACTGTATGGCGAAGCATTTTGATTGTTTTGCTATTACAAATGCTATGTATATCTTTGATTTGGTTGTATTATTTTTTTCAGCCCCGTGGTTACCAAGCAACTTTAATATTTTCATTATCTGATTCTGTAGGAAAACCGTTACCAATCAAAAAGCAAGACAATGTTATCGCTTTTTTGTTTTCACAGCCTATGTTCTTCAATGATTCGCAATTTTCTTTAAGTGCTTTTAATAAGAAAAAAAATCATGAAAATATCCGTTTATCGCGTCGTGGTGATTTTATCGATTTGACTTTTGAAGCTGAGACACTTGAAGCAGCTCAACGTGGGTTGGAAACTTGGTTTTCCGCATTTTCACAAGCAATCATAAAACAGAAACAATTCTTGTTAAATGATAAATTAGAAGACAAACAATATGATAATACTGCAATCGTTAATATCATGCAGGGATTTCGTACATCTGTTGAGTCTTTTATTCAGCAGGGTGTAAAACAAACAGAGCTTCATGATCTTTCTATGCAATTAACGGAAGCAACTTTAAAGCGTATTCATTTAACAAGTTTGAACTCAACGATTAACGCGATGCGTGAAAAGGGACAGTCTTTATTGTCTTTATCGTTTATTGCAGGTAATTCAGCAATTGTTGCTCTGGAATCTAAACGTGATCTTTTGGAAACGCAAAGAGCACATATGGCGGTGCAATTGGGGTGGACACATCCTCAAATTAAAGCAATGACTGCGGAATTAGAAACAGTTTCTCATCAATTAAAAAATAAAATTTTACAAATCGTTTATCAAGTTCATTCAGATGAGGTTATTGCAACGGAATTAGAAAAACAGCTCAAAAAAAGAATGAACTTTTTTGTAAAAGATCAATCCCAATCTTTGAATGAAATATTTAACGAGTTTGAAAATAAAATAAAAGCAGCAGTCGATGCACAAAATAAAGCGATGAGTAAGTCTGCTCAACGAAGAGAAAAAATTATTGGTTCATATCGGAGATTGAGTGATAATCCTCTTCTTTTACAAAACACAAATATCCACGTGGTTATGCCAACAACGTTAGCACCAATTTCTTTTATGGCTCTTTATGGAAAAAATATTTTTGTGAGTGCATTGGCTAGCTTCCTTACTCTTTTACTAGGAATATTGTTATTTTATCCGTGCTTTAAAAGCAAAAAAGATCAACCTTCAGAAGAGGATTTGAGATCAAAAGAAAATGCTCTTAAGAAGAACGAGAGTATTTTAGTCTCTCAAGAAATGAAAAATCTTGAAGCTTTTATTACGATAGAGGGATTATCTGATGTTTTGAAATGGCGTGCTTCAACCATTATTTCAATCATTGGACCAGAGGCTGCACGGACAGCGGCAAAGCTTTCACTTCATCTCACAAAAGAGAACAAAACAATTCTGTTGGTCGATATTTCTGGTCAACAAATAGAGAAGGTCATTGGTCCACATCGCGGACTGAGTGATATTTTAACGGGCAATGCCCAGCTGCATGATGTTATTTACCGTGATTATGATACGGGGGTTGATATTCTTCCTCAGGGGTTAACAAGTGCTATTTCTGCACAAGATTTTTCAAATGACATTTCTCATATATTACAAGAATTTAAAAAAGAATATGATTTTATCATTCTAGAGATGGCAAGCGAACCAAAATATGGATTTGAGCAATTTGCAGAGCTAACAGACTATTATATTTGTAAGACTGTTCTTAATGAACAAGAATGGATGATGCGGATGGTAAGCAGCTTTCCAAAGGCTGTTTATCGCGTTGTTGCATCATAAACTTTATAAAAAAGAAATATGTATCGCATGTTATAGTGGTACGCTTGTTTTTTGCTAAAGTTATAGTACATACTAGAATACACAATGATTTGATGTTTAAATTTTAAAATGCATTGTAGTTGGAGAGAAGCGTGGGGCAATCAGAGATGGCAGTAAAGAGATTAAACAATAGCATTTTAACGCCCGTGCAAAAGAAAAATAGAAAACAAATACAGGTGTGGCTTTACTCTATTTTATTGCTTTGTTTAGCAATTGTCTTAGTAGGTGGCGCTACTCGTTTGACGGGATCAGGATTATCTATAACGGAATGGAAGCCAATACACGGCGTTATTCCACCGATTGGTGTGGATCAATGGCAAGAGGAATTTTTAAAATATCAACAGATAGCACAATATAAGCTGCTTAATCCTGATATGACCTTAAGTGCTTTTAAGGTCATATTTTGGTGGGAATGGGCGCATCGTGTTCTTGGGCGTCTTGTTGGTCTTGTCGCTTTATTGGGGCTCATTTGGTTTTGGGCGACTAAGCGTGTTGAAAAAAATATCTTACTCCCGCTTATTGTCGTGCCTATTCTTATCGCCTTTCAAGGCTTTATTGGTTGGTGGATGGTTGCTTCAGGGATTGGGCAAAGTAATTTAACAAGTGTGAGCCAATATCGTTTGGCATTTCATCTTATAACGGCATGTTTTGTTATTGTTTTTGTTACTTATTTATCTCGAGGACTTGCAGAATATTCAGAAAAGCCAGCAAATAAAAAGGTGCAATATTTTGCGGCTTGGCTTGTTGTTCTCGTTTTGATAGAGATTTATTTCGGAGCTTTGGTTGCAGGGCTTCATGCTGGAAAAGTCTATAATACATGGCCTCTTATGGATGGGCAGATTATTCCTGATGGTTTGTTGCAGCTTCGTCCTGTTTGGCTCAATTTATTCGAAAATTCATTAATGGTTCAATTTATTCATCGATTTTTTGCTTATTTTGTATTTATTGTTTCAGTTGTTCATGCTTTCTATGTACAAAAAAACATTCCACATTCAACCCATTCTCGTCGTGCATTTCTTATCTGTGTTATGATTATTATCCAAGCACTCTTGGGTATCTTAACACTGTTACATGAGGTTCCGATAAGTTTAGGGCTCATTCACCAAAGTATGGCACTAGCAGTGTTATGTTTTGCGGTTGCGCACTGGCGAGCAACGAAAGGGGCATATCGCGTTGTTGAATAAAAGTTTGTATTTATAGGGAGTTTTAGTTGCTTGAAAGCATTAAATCGAGGTTCTGGATAGCCGCAGCTGATGCGCCTTTTCCTAAATTATCGAATATGGCGCTGAGATTAAAAATACCTTCACGATCATTTCCAAATACGAACAGTTTCATATTATCTTTATTGGCTAAACACTCTGGATTAAGTCTTTGAAGTGAAGCAGTTTCTTCTTGTGATGCAACTAAAATGGTATTTTGTCCATCGTAATGGTTTGCGAGAATTTCGCGCAAATCAGAACAGTTTGCTGATTTTGTGAATAAATGGCGATGCAGAGGAAGATTCACAATCATCCCTTGGGGAAAACGACCAACACTTGGTATGAAAATTGGGGTTTGGTTGATTTGTCCATAGATTTTAATTTCTGGCACATGTTTGTGTTCAAGATTAAGACCATAGATAAAATAATTGTTCTGAATATTTTGTTGAGATTGATTTTCCATTTCTAAAATCAACTGTTTTCCACCACCAGTATAGCCGGAGATTGCATTAATCGAGATGGGATAATAGGCGTCTAGCAGTCCTGCTTCACGGAGTGGGCGAATCAAACTAATGGCACCGGTAGGATAGCACCCGGGATTGGTTACATAATGTGCTGCTTGGATGCGCTTTCTTTGTCCTGTTGTCATTTCAGGAAAACCGTAAACCCAGTCTGGTGCAACACGGTGGGCTGTCGAGCTATCAATAATCCTAATGTTTTTATTTTTTTTAAGCCAATGAACTGTTTCGCGTGCAGCATCATCTGGAAGACACAAAATAGCAATATCGGCTTGATTAAGATAGTCTTGTCGCAGATGGACATTATGGCGATCTTTATGAGCAAGAGAGAGTAGTTTTAAATCTGTACGCCCCTCTAAGCGTTTTTGTATTTGTAGTCCGGTTGTGCCATGTTCACCATCAATAAAAACTTTAGTTAGCATTCTTATTTGCCTTGTATTAACTTTGCCTATTATATTCAGTTTTTCACATTATAAATTATTTTTAATCATTAAATTATTGAATTTCTTTAGATTATAGATACCTTTTGTAAAAGGTGTAAACAAATAAGAGTGTAAAAAAAGAAATGTAATCTCATTTTTTACCATTCTTGAGAGGGAAGTTTTTTGTTTTTTTTATAACAAAGAATAAGATAAATATTTGCGTCATTATTTTTGAGTGTAAGCGGTTTAAAATGTTTGGTTTGCATGGTTTGCTGTGTTATCGTTCAGTGATTTTATTTTTTTATGTTAGGAATGTGTTTTATGACTCAGCAAGAAAATGACGCACAAAAGCGCTTTTTTAATGATAATTTACAAACTGTTGATGGTGCAATCTTTGATGCAATTAGAGGGGAGTTTGAGCGTCAACAACATGAAATTGAGCTGATTGCTTCAGAGAATATTGTTTCAAGAGCGGTTCTTGAAGCGCAGGGGTCTGTTTTAACTAATAAGTATGCAGAAGGTTATCCAAGAAAGCGCTACTATGGCGGGTGTCAATTTGTTGATGTCGTTGAAGATTTAGCCATTGAAAGGGCAAAACAGCTTTTTGGTGCTGCTTTTGCGAATGTACAGCCTAATTCTGGTAGCCAAATGAATCAAGCTGTCTTTTTAGCTTTACTTCAGCCTGGTGACACATTTATGGGATTAGACTTAAATGCTGGTGGTCACCTTACGCATGGTTCATCTGTTAATATGTCAGGAAAATGGTTTGATGTTGTTTCCTATGGTGTGCGTCAAGAAGATCAGATTATTGATATGGATGAGGTTGAGCAACTTGCAAAAGAACGTAAGCCCAAACTTATTATAGCGGGTGGCTCATCTTATCCACGGCTATGGGATTGGAAACGATTCCGTGAAATTGCAGATAAGATTGGTGCTCATCTACTCGTTGATATGTCTCATATTGCCGGTCTTGTTGCTGGTGGCGTGCATCCTTCACCCGTTCCACATGCGCATATTGTAACAACAACAACACATAAGTCGCTTCGAGGTCCTCGTGGTGGTTTAATATTGACAAATGATGAGTCTTTATCCAGGAAAATTAATTCTGCAATTTTTCCTGGTCTTCAAGGTGGTCCTTTAATGCATGTAATTGCTGCAAAGGCTGTTGCATTTGAGGAGGCTTTGCGTCCCTCTTTTAAGAGTTACAGTGCCAATGTGGTCGCTAATGCGAAAACTTTAGCAAAAATATTACAGAGTAATGGTTTTAATATTGTTTCTGGTGGTACAGATAATCATTTATTGTTGGTTGATCTACGTTCCAAAAATCTAACAGGTAAACGTGCTGAATTGGCTTTGGGGCGCGCTCATATTACCTGCAATAAAAATGGTATTCCTTTTGATCCTGAAACGCCATCTATAACATCGGGAATTCGCTTGGGATCACCTGCTGCCACAACACGTGGTTTTTCAGAAAAAGAGTTTATTCAAGTTGGTCATCTGGTTTCAGAAGTTCTTGATGGTCTTCGGAGCGCAAAAAGTGATGAAGATAATTATGCCGTTGAAATGGCTGTTGAGAAAAAGGTAAAAGATATAACGAGTCAATTTCCTCTTTACTCTTATCTTAGTAATCGTTAAGGACACAAAAGATGCGCTGTCCTTACTGCCAATATGAGGATACACAGGTTAAAGATTCACGTCCAGCAGAAGAGGGGGCAGTGATTCGCCGCCGCCGTGTGTGTTCCGTTTGTGGTGGTCGTTTTACAACTTTTGAACGTGTTCAGTTGCGTGAGCTATTGGTTGCTAAAAAAAGTGGACGATGTGAACCATTCGATCGTGATAAGTTAATGCGATCAGTTGATGTGGCTGTACGTAAGCGCAATATTGATCCTGATCATATTGAACGAGCAATTTCTGGCATTGTGCGCCAGCTTGAAAGTTTGGGAGAACCGGAGATTGCTTCAGAAAAAATTGGACATCTTGTTATGGAAGCATTGAAAAGAATTGATGATATTGCTTATATTCGTTTTGCTTCTGTGTATCGAGATTTTCGTAATGCAAGCGATTTTCACGATGTTATAGATGAATTGTCAAAGGGTATTGCGGATACAGAATCTCGTTTTGATGAATAAAAAATTGCAAGATGAACGGTTTATGGCTGCAGCTATTCGTCTAGCAGAGCGTCATGTCGGTCTTACAGGTGAGAATCCTTCCGTTGGTACGTTAATTGTGCGAAACGATAATAGTGCGGGGGCATTTATTGTTGGCTATGGCATAACAGCTATTCATGGGAGTCCTCACGCCGAAGTGCAAGCTTTACATATGGCTGGTTCTTTGGCTCAAGGAGCGACTGCTTATGTTACTTTAGAACCTTGTGCGCATTATGGAAAAACTTCGCCATGTGTGAATGCACTCATTGATTCAGGTATTTCTCGAGTTGTTGTTGCGTTGACTGATTGTGACAAGCGTGTTGATGGTCATGGTATTGCTCTTTTGCGAGCGGCGGGTATTGAAGTGGTTGAGGGCATTTTAGCTGAAGAGGCTTTTGAATCTTTATGGACGCATTGGTGCATAAGGAAGATACAACGCTGTGCGGTCACTTTTAAAATGGCAATTTCTGCTGATAATGGTGTTGGGAAAAGAGAAAAGGGCAGCGTAAAAATTAGTGGAACACTTTCTCATGCCCATACGCATATTTTACGCGCTCAAAATAATGCTATCCTCGTTGGTATTGGTACTATATTAGCAGATGATCCACAACTTAATTGCCGCTTGCCAGGGATGGAGATGCGCTCACCAATTCGTATTATTTTGGATGCAGATTTATCTATCCCCCTTGATGCAAAAGTTGTCCAAACAGCTATGAAAATTCCTACATGGGTTATTTGTGATGTGGATCTTTCAAAGAAAAGCAAAAAAAATGCATTGGAGCAATATGGTGTGTCTGTTTATTCGGTAGAGATGAACAATGGTTGTGTGGAACCCTTTGCTCTTTTACAGATGCTTTATAAACATGGGATTAATAGTGTTTTATTGGAAGGGGGCGTAAAGACAGGGGAAAAGTTTTTGAATGCTGGTTGTGTTGATCATTTGATATGTTTTCATACCCCCATGGTTTTAGGAAAAAATCGTATTGAAGCCCCTCATTTTGGAAATTATCTCTCGCAGTTTTATGAGATTGAGACAAGAATGTTTGGAAATGACCGTTTTTATAAATGGAGACGTAAGACATTATGTTCACAGGAATTATAACGGATATTGGTTGTATTGAAGATGTTCAACCTTTAAAGCAGGGGATGCGTTTAAAGATTTCTACACGCTATGCTATAGAAAGCTTAGCAATTGGCGCATCAATTGCTTGTTCAGGAATTTGTCTGACAATTGTAGAGCGAGGATTAAAACAAGAAGATTCTAATTGGTTTGTTGTCGAGGCGTGGGAAGAAACATTACGTTTAACGAATCTTGCACAATGGACAAAAGGAACTTTTGTTAATTTGGAACGTTCGCTTCGATTAGGTGATGAAATGGGAGGACATTTGGTTTCTGGTCATATTGATGGTTTGGTTGAAATCATTGATCAAAAAAATGAAGGGGATGCAATTCGTTTTTATTTAAAAGTTGCAAGACAATTTATACCTTTCATTGTCAATAAGGGATCTATTGCACTTAATGGGACATCTTTGACTGTTAATGGTGTTGAGGATTGTGTTTTTGATGTTCTTATTATTCGCCATACACTCGAAATGACAACGTGGGGACAGGCTAGAATTGGAGATCGGGTCAATTTGGAAATTGATCAACTTGCTCGTTATGCTGCGAAACTTTTTGCTTTAAAAAGAGAAGATGAATAAACCAAAACTCTATTGATCGTTTTCAGAATTTTATGCTTTATAACCTTGATTTTTTTGATTCGTTTTTTGTGGAATTCCATTATGATGAAAGAGATACGTAAAAAGCCTCACGTATTGATTGTTGAAGCACGTTTTTATGAGGGGATTTCTGATGCGCTTTTGAGAGGTGCAGTGAATACTTTGCAAAAAGCTGAAGCAAGTTATGATGTTGTAACGGTTCCTGGAGCATTAGAAATACCAAGTGCAATAGCTTTTGCTGAACAAAATAAGATATCTTATGATGGTTATGTTGCTCTTGGTTGTGTTATTCGGGGCGAAACATATCACTTTGAAATTGTTGCTAATGATTCTTGTCGTGCATTGATGGATTTAACTATTCATCAGCACTTGGCTATTGGAAATGGTATTTTGACTGTTGAAAATGAAGAACAAGCATGGGTGCGTGCGAATCTAGATGACAAAAATAAAGGTGGTTTTGCGGCTGAAGCTGCTTTATGTATGATCGCTCTAAAAAAGAGATTTGGAGATAATCGTTAAATATGGCTGATATAAAAAGCAGACATTTTCCGCGTTCAGCCAATAAACGTGGAGCAGCAAGACTCGCTGCAGTTCAAGCCCTCTATCAAATGGATATCGTGGGTTCGGGGGTGATGGAAATAGCAGCTGAGTATGAAGCTTATCGTTTGGGAAAAGATATCGATGGAGACCAGTATCTTGAAGCTGATTTTCAATGGTTTTTGGCTATTATAACGGGTGTTGTAAAAGATCAAAAGCAGCTTGATCCTCTGCTTCATCAACAGCTTTCTGCAGAGTGGTCTCTTTCACGTCTTGATTCTATATTGCGAGCAATTTTACGAGCAGGTTTATGGGAGTTGATCAACCGTAAAGATGTTCCTGTTGCGGTTGTCATGAATGAATATGTTGACATAGCTAAGGCGTTTTTTGAAGGTGATGAGCCAAAACTTGTTAATGCAGTTCTCGACAGTATGGCAAAAAAAGTCCGCCCATAAGAGCTAGAAATCCCCCATTATTAGGTCAGATATTATCAGACCTAATAATATTGAGACGGTATGTAGACTATATGATTTAGTTATGGGGTGGCAAATTCGCAGGGCCTTTTATAATTTGAATTAAAAAAGGATGTTCTTTTGTTACAGTTGGTGTTGTTTGTGCAATAAAATCAAACACTTGACCGTCTTGTAATCCGTAATTAGCAACTTTTGCAACCTGATTATTTTTATTGAAGTAAATGGCTAAAACTTTGCGATCAATAATCTTTGTTTTCATAAACTGCATCCCACGATAGCGTGTCTGTGAGATGTAATAAAAAACTTCATTATCATATTTTGTTTTTAATGAAGGGGTCCCTAAAGTTAAAAGAACTTGCTCTTGACTTGAGCCAACAGAAATAGAACTTAGAGCATTTCTATCAAGAACATAGCCCTCTCTATAAATTTGGCTCGAACCTGAAGAATCGAGAAGACCACATCCAGCAAGCATTCCTATGCTTGTTATTGATAGACCAATCAATAATTTACGTTTGATTAAGGCTATTATGTGAGGCATTTGAAACAATGATATCTCCTTTTTATACTGAGATGTAGGACAAGAAGGCAACCTCAAGTTTTTTCTAATTTTAGCTTAATCTACCGTAGCTTACACTGAGCTTCCCTGTTATAAAGTGAATTATGCCATATAGAATTTCTTTAGAAAAGAAAAAAATGCATGAATACTTGATATAAATAAAAACACAGTGCTTTATGCGTTTTTATCTTTGGGAGTTGTCAATGAATGTTAAAAATATTCCTCAAATGACATTTGCTTTGGCTTATCCAATATCCGTACGTTCTCTACCTGCTAAAGGTATAAGGGTTCATTTTTGTGCAAACAAAAAAGAATGTACAAATTTAGCTCAGAACCATGATTTAATTGAAGTAAAATCTTGTGAGGGAAATTTCCATATTTTCCCGTGGAAAAAACGCGGAGTACGTATAAAAGGTCTGTTGCAAGCGCGCATACTACAGTTATGTGTTGTTACATTAGAACCATTAGAAAATATCCTTTGTGAAAATATTGAGGTTGTTTTTGTTCCTGAAGATTCAAATTTGATGAAGCCCAAAATATCAGAGGATACAGGAGAATTGTTTTTAGATGTGGAGGGGCTTGATACTCCTGAAGTGTTTTATGATGATAAAATTGATATTGGTGCAATCATGGAAGAGTTTTTTGAGTTGTCTATTAATCATTATCCACGTAAAGAGAGAATAAAGATGGATATGGTTGAAAATTTAGAAGAAGCAGAGCAAAAATTCTCGCCATTTTCTGTTTTGAAAAATTGGAAGTGATTGTAAAAACATAAAATATCTATTGTATGCTAAACGATATTTTCTGCGGAGCGATTTTTGCAAGATTTGCTTTGTGAGTGTTCAGGAGCCAAAAATCATAATATGTGTTTAAAGATGTAAATGAAAAGATGTGGGATATGCAAGCGTGATTAGAATTTCTGTGGATGTCATGGGCGGTGATTACGGTCCAGAAGCAGCTATTGCAGGAGCAGCAATTGTACAAAAATATTTATCAAATATTTATTTTCTGTTTTATGGAATAGAGGAGGACGTTCGTCCAGTTTTAAAAAAATACCCTTGTTTGGATTCTGTATCGCGCTTTTGCCCTACAGAAAGTTATACACGCATGGATGAAAAGCCAAGCCAAGCACTTCGTAATGGACGTGGTAAATCATCAATGTGGTACGCCATTGAAGCGGTAAAAAATGGTGAAGCTGATGCTTGCATTTCTGCTGGTAATACGGGTGCACTCATGGCCATGTCTTATTTTTGTTTGAAAATGCTCGCAGAGGCTGAACGTCCTGGTATTGCGGGTATCTGGCCAACACTTCGCAGTGAGAGTATCGTTTTGGATATTGGGGCAACAATTGGTGCCTCTGCTGGTCAGTTGGTTGATTTGGCGGTTATGGGAGCGGGTATGTTTCGCGCTTTATATCACACTGAAAGACCAAGTGTTGGGCTTTTAAATGTGGGGGTGGAAGAGGTTAAAGGACTTTATCAAATAAAAAAAGCAGGAATGATATTGCGTGAAGTGCAATTAGAAGGATTGGAATATAAAGGATTTGTTGAGGGCAATGACATTGGAAAAGGAACAGTCGATGTTGTTGTAACAGAGGGGTTTTCTGGTAATATTGCTTTAAAAACCGCAGAAGGAACCGCGCGACAGATAGGAGAGATTTTAAACTCCGCACTGCGCAGTTCTTTTTTAACATCTCTTGGCTATTTTTTATCGCGGGGTGCTTTTCGTACGCTGAAACACAAAATGGATCCCGATAGGGTGAATGGAGGAGTGCTTTTGGGGTTGAATGGTGTTGTGATCAAAAGCCATGGGAGTGCTAATGCTAACGGTTTTGCTTCTGCTATCCGCGTTGGTTATGAGATGGTTAATAATGGACTTTTGAAAAAAATAACAGCTGATTTGCGACGGTTTCATGAGAATAAAGAAACACTTTTTGATCAAGAAGGTGAAGAGACAGTGAATGGAGAGTCCTTATGATAAGCTCTTATAATAGAAATGAAAAATTTGAAGAAAAGGTAAGAGCTTAATGATTCGGTCAATTATACGTGGTGTAGGAAGTGCTTTGCCGAAGAAAAGTTTATCAAATGATGAGATTGCAAAGTTTGTTGAAACGTCAGATTCATGGATTGTTCAGCGTACAGGAATACGCCAACGTTATATTGCCAGTGAAAATGAAACAACTGTTTCTTTAGGAGTTGAGGCTGCGCAAGCAGCACTTACAAATGCTGGTTTAACAATAAAAGACATTGATTGTATTATTTTAGCAACGTCCACCCCGAATCGTACTTTTCCTGCTTCTGCTGTTGAAATTCAGCGTGCTTTGGGAATGAGCCATGGATTTGCTTTTGATATTCAAGCTGTTTGCTCTGGTTTTATTTTTGCTTTAACAACAGGAGATTCTTATTTACGGTGTGGAGCGGCTAAAAGAATTTTAGTTATTGGATCCGATACATTTTCTCGAATTTTAGATTGGGAAGATCGTACGACATGTGTTTTGTTTGGTGATGGTGCGGGTGCTGCTATTTTGGAAGCACAGGAAATTGAGGGGGGTATTGCTTTTGAGCGTGGTATATTGTCTGCGAAATTGCGCTCTAATGGTGCTTATATAGATAAGCTATATGTTGATGGTGGACCTTCAACAACACAAACGACAGGCTATTTGCGTATGGAAGGACGAGAAGTTTTTAAATATGCTGTTGGTATGATAACGGATGTGGTTGATGATTGTTTTGCAGCTGCAGGTATGGATTCTTCACAACTAGATTGGTTTGTACCTCATCAGGCTAATAAGCGCATTATTGAAGCATCTGCTAAAAAACTGGGAATTTCACTAGATAAAGTTGTGATTACCGTTGATCAACATGGTAATACGTCTGCGGCATCAGTTCCGTTGGCTTTAACAACAGCTGTTTGCGATGGAAAAATAAAAGAAGGAGATCTTATCATGTTAGAGGCCATGGGAGGTGGATTTACATGGGGAGCAATTCTTATTCGTTGGTAAATTATGGCTACTTGACCATATTTCAAGAAAACGTATAAGTCATTTTGTAATTTTTAATATTTTAATAGGTGGTTATAATGACAAGTAAGACAGTAACGCGTGCAGATTTAGCGAGCGTAGTTTGTAAAAGAGTGGGCTTGTCACATACTGAATCAGCAGCTTTAGTCGAATTGGTTTTGGATGAGATTTGCAACTCACTTGTAAAAGGTGAAGCGGTTAAATTATCCTCTTTTGCAACTTTTCAGGTTCGCAGTAAAAATGAACGTGTTGGACGTAATCCAAAAACAGGTGTTGAAGCACCTATTCCGCCGCGACGTGTTGTAACGTTTAAGGCTGCCAATGTCCTTAAACAGAGAATTTTAGATTCGCATCGTGCAAGACAGAAAAAATGATATCTCATAAATAAACGCTATGGTATGTTTGGTATTTGTTAAAAAAACGATAAAATAAAGGTCTTTGTTTTTTAGAAAAAGACAGTTGTGTAAGTCGTCAATGATGGTCTTATTTTTGACTAATCTTGTTGAGAAATTGAGACGGAATGAGTCATTGTAAAGTAATTTATTTTGTTTTAAATAAGGTGTTGCAAAATGGATAAAAGCTCTGATGCTTTTCGCACAATTAGCGAAGTAGCCGAGTTATTGGAGCTTCCGCAGCATGTGTTAAGATTCTGGGAAACACGTTTTAGGCAGATTAAACCAATGAAACGTGGGGGAGGAAGGCGCTATTATCGTCCGGTCGATGTTGATTTGCTCAATGGTATTAAGCAGTTATTATATGATCAGGGTTATACGATAAAAGGTGTGCAACGCCTTTTGAAAGAAAATGGTGTTGCTTTTGTGACTGCATTGGGTAATGGTGATCTTGATGCTATGAATGTGGTCATAGAGAAGAAACATGCAGGACAAACTTCTGAAAATGCTAGCAATAAGCCTAAAAAATCTTCTTTTGGGCTTTTGAATTTCATGAGGAATGAAGGAGAAACATCTGTTGGTTCTGTGAATCTTTACAAAGATAAAACTGATAAAGCATTGTTGCAAGAAATCCTATTTGAACTCATTGAATGTAAGCGTGTTCTTGATAGAGCTCGATAGCAATAATGTTTTTTGTTTTATATGTGTTGCTTTTTTAGCAAAATATGTGTTTTGAAATTGTTTTACAAATCAATATCTTGCGTCTAGCATAGCAATGTGTTTCGTAGATATTTAGATGTTTTATGGGTGTGCCCAGAGTTTTATACGTTTAACGAGTAGTAATGTATCGTATGTGTATATTTAACGAGTTTTTTATAAGAGTTTTTAATTTGGTAAAATATGAAGAGGGGAAAGAATAGGCGCTGAGTTTTGCCATTTTTCTCTGATTTGACTTTATGAAAGCTAATGCAATATCTCATCAGTGTAGATTGCAGGATGTAGAATGCCATTGATTCACCAATTCATCTGCTTGTTTTAAAGAGATGTTTCTTAAGGCTTCTTAAGCTTATTTCACCATGATTTCTCGTGAATGATATAATGGTAAACCCGTTGAGTACTGTTATTTTTACATTTATGAAGGAGCAAGTCGGCATCAGCATTATAGTTTAGCCTACCCTCAATGATTGCAACAATCCTTAGCACTTTAGGCGGTTCATTGTGGGCATTTTAAAAGTCCTTTCTCAATAATTTTTAACCACACACTCATTCCGCTTGTCTCGTGCCAAAAAATAATTTTGATAGATTCAACATAAACATATCTAAAATGAGACAATCCTATGATATTCGAAACCTTATTTAATATGAATAAAGATATATTATCATTATAAATCAATATCTTGTCTTTTTATAAGAGCTTATCTTACGAATAAGACATATCATTGTTCAGCTAATTTTACATATTTTTTATTAATAAATATAATCTTGTTTTCAGCCTTCTTGCTTGATGTTGCTATAATTATCGTAATGATCTATCCATGATAATAGCACCATCTTTTCATTATAAAGGTAAAAGATTAATGTTATTATTAATATTCAATTGTCTATGATTTTTGCATTAAAAAAGCTCATAGCTCACATTGATTTTTTTCATCAATCTACCTTGTAGAGAGTGATCACGTGATTCTTTCTGATTATAGGTAATTGTGCATGAAACCAAAACACACTACAATATCAAACCCTCTCATTTTGTACAAAATTTGAAGATTTATAGTAAAAAATTAACGTATTACCACCTTCTGCGATGTTATGCATTTATTACACGTTGCAAATCCGGAGGTGTTGCCTCATTTGAGAGTTGTTTAATCACATCTTCTACAGATAAAAGGGTTTTATTCGTACTTCCTAAACGGCGCATATTTACGCTGTTTGTTTCAGCTTCACGTTTACCACATACCAAAATTACGGGGACTTTTTGTAAAGAATGTTCTCGTATTTTATAGTTAATTTTTTCATTGCGGAGATCTGTTGTTGCGGAAAGTCCAATAGCTCTAAGTTTTGCTGTTATTTTTTGGGCATATTCATTTGCTTCGGACGTAATTGTTGCAACAACAACTTGTTCAGGAGCAAGCCAAAGTGGCATATGTCCAGCAAAATTTTCGATTAATATACCAAGAAAACGCTCCATTGATCCAAAGATAGCACGGTGGATCATAACAGGTTGACGTTTTTCTGAATCTTTATCAATATAGAATGCACCAAAACGTTCGGGGAGATTAAAGTCTATTTGTGTTGTTCCACATTGCCATTCGCGACCGATAGCATCCTTTAATGTATATTCAAATTTTGGACCATAAAATGCTCCTTCACCTGGAAGGATGCTTGTTTTGATTTGTCCTGCAAATTTTGTTTCAATCGTTTTAAGGACAGATTCCATGATACTTTCTGCATGATCCCATAATGCATCAGACCCAACTCGTTTTTCTGGACGTGTTGAAAGCTTAAGACTAATTTCTTTAAAACCAAAATCAGCATAAGTTGATAAAATAAGATCATTAATACTGAGACATTCATCGGCTAATTGTTCATCAGTACAAAAAATATGCGCATCATCTTGCGTAAAACCACGCACACGCATAAGACCATGTAAAGAGCCCGAAGGCTCATAACGATGAACAAGTCCAAATTCAGCAAGTCTGATAGGCAAATCACGATAAGATTTTAAACCATGTTTAAAAATTTGCACATGACCAGGGCAATTCATTGGTTTAAGGGCATAAATATTCCCATGATCTGAATCTTCTGCTGCTGGAGTTACTTTGAACATATTCTCCTTATACCAGCCCCAATGGCCAGATATCTCCCAGAGTGACCTATCGAGAACTTGTGGTGCATTAACTTCAGCGTATTGATGATCATCAAGGCGTCTACGCATATAGTTGATCAAATTTTGGAACATTTTCCAACCTTTTTTGTGCCAAAAAATCATTCCTGGCCCTTCTTCTTGAAAATGAAATAAGTCCATTTCACGTCCCAAGCGGCGATGATCACGTTTTTCAGCTTCTTCTAGCATATGGAGGTAGGCTTTTAAGTCATTTTCATTTGCAAATGCTGTTCCATAAATTCTTGTGAGCATTGGATTATTGGCATCGCCACGCCAATAAGCTCCTGCGACTTTCATTAATTTGAAAGCATTCCCAATTTGCCCTGTAGATTGCATGTGTGGTCCGCGGCAAAGATCAAACCATTTTCCTTGATAATAAATTTTTAAATCTTGATTTTCAGGAATGCTATCAATAAGTTCAACTTTATAAAATTCCTTTTTCTCAGAAAAAATTTTTCTCGCTTTTTCACGAGACCAAATTTCTTTTCTGAAAGGTTTATTGCGTTGGATAATTTCACGCATTTTCTTTTCAATGACGGTGAGATCATCTAATGTAAAAGGTTGTTGGCGTGCAAAATCATAATAGAATCCATTCTCAATGACAGGACCTATTGTTACTTGCGTTTCAGGAAAGAGTTCTTGCACTGCTTCAGCAAGGACATGGGCGCAGTCATGCCTTATGAGTTCAAGAGCGCGTGAATCTTCTCGGGTAATAATCTCTACTTGACCAGATTGTTCCAATGGATCCGATAAGTCTCGCGTGATACCATCAAGCCTATAGGCGACAGCTTTTTTTGCGAGTGATTTAGAAATGGATTCTGCTAATTCCAAACCAGTCATTTCGGAGGGGTAATTACGTTTTGAACCATCAGGAAAAGAAAGAGAAACAGAGCAAGACATAAAAACACCCTTTTAATCCAATTCCGCTAACGATTGCGGATGGTTTCGTGAAAATTGAGTAAAAAGCTTATAGACTGATTTTTTATCAATACATACGAAAAAAGAAAAGGATTATTTGTTGTGTTTGTCAGAAATTTTCCAGTAACGCCAAGGTTTATAAAAACAGCAAGAATTTCCAAGAGAAATAGGTACTGGGTCAAAGCCATCTGTTCCAAAGGGCCCACAACGTATGATACGAAAGAGTCCCATCCATGCACCAGCCCAAAGCCCATGGCGTGCAATCGCTTCATATGTATATTCTGAACAAGTCGGGGCATGGCGACATTGATTGCCTATAAGATTTGAAAGTGTTATTTGATAGAAACGTATTAAGAAAATACCCAATAATCGTCCAGGTGTTTTTTGCCAATTGCCTGTGTAATTTCGAGTCAATTTT
This sequence comes from Bartonella sp. PS7NMGDW, assembly GCF_042193585.1. Lineage (NCBI taxonomy): Bacteria > Pseudomonadati > Pseudomonadota > Alphaproteobacteria > Hyphomicrobiales > Bartonellaceae > Bartonella > Bartonella sp. PS7NMGDW. Next base: position 4,034 of record NZ_JBHILX010000013.1, on the reverse strand, counting down.
TTTTGTCGAGATTGTGATTTGAACATTTATTTTTCTTCAATTTTTTGAATGCAGTCTATCGTTGCATCAAAGGGTAGTAGTGTTGCTGCATGGCGCATTTTATAATCTTTAATGGGCTGTAAGCAAGAAAAATCCTTAAATGGAGCTTGAGGAGAAGGACCATTTTGCGTTAGCATTTGATAAATAACTTCACGCAATATTTTAAGATCTTGTGTTGTTTGTCCGATGATATGAGATGCTAAAAGTGAAGCCGATGCTTGCCCTAGCACACATGCGTGTATTTCATGGGCAAAATCCGTAATAATACCATTTTCCACTTTTAAATCTACAGTGATTGTCGAACCACAAAGGTGTGCATGTTTTTTTGATGTTGCATCAGGATTATTAAGACGCCCAATTTTTCCTATATGTGCAGCATATTTAAGTATTTTATCATTATAGATATTATCAATCATGCGCTATTGCCTGAAATTTTGAGAGTCGTGATTGTTTAAACTTTTAATTCGCTTATATAGAGATTATACAAAATGAAATAGGTATGGAGCAAATGCTTTGTATAGAGTAAGCTTGGAGTTTTTGAATGCGTAATGTTGTTAAAGAAGACGCGAAGGATTCTTTTTTATCTGAAGAAAAGCGTCCGAGTATTGAAGAGGTGGAAGAAGCGATTCGTACATTACTCTTATGGATAGGGGAAAATCCAAATAGAGAAGGGCTTTTAGATACTCCAAGACGTATAGCCAAGGCATATCGCGAGCTTTTTAGTGGTTATAGTCAATCGGTTAAAGAAACCTTAGGTACAGTTTTTGAAGAGGTTTCAGGATATAATGAAGCCGTAATCGTAAAAAATATACCTTTTTATTCACACTGTGAGCATCATATGATCCCAATTATTGGGAAAGCACATATAGCATATCTTCCTAATGAAAAAATTGTTGGCCTTTCAAAAATTGTGCGTGTTGTAGATATTTTTTCTCGTCGTTTACAAACACAAGAAGCCATGACAGCGCAAGTGGCTCACGCGTTAAAAACGTATCTGAAGCCTCATGGTGTAGCAGTATTGATTGAGGCGGAGCACATGTGTATGGCTATGAGAGGAATCCAAAAACAGGGCTCTACAACAATTACAAAAAACTTTCATGGTTATTATGAAAAAGATCAAGCTGCACAAGCACACTTTATGATGATGATTCAAAGATCGTAGTAAAGTCGATATTTTTAGTAATCTCTATTAAGTTATAAATCGTTCGGATAAAAATAAATTATGAGAAAGAGAAAATTGGCTTGTACCTTTCTTTATGATTTGTTAAAGGCTAAAAACCAGAATGTTTTTCTTCCCACGTGCGGTCGTGGCGGAATTGGTAGACGCGCAGCGTTGAGGTCGCTGTGGGGCAACCCGTGGAAGTTCGAGTCTTCTCGACCGCACCAGTTAGCGGTGAGTCTCTGTAATGAGATGAAGTTATGTAGAGAGAGGGGATTTATGCGCATTATAGAAAAATCTTTTTTGTATGTTATTTGTTGATGTGTTGCTAATAATGTTTCATTTTTTATTACTTTATCTGTGCATTTGAAATGTTATATTTTTATAGGGTGGGGGTAAAGTTGCAGTGAGAAGTATAATGATTTTGAGATATTTAACACTTCTTATTTGTATTTCTTTATTGTCAGCATGTAGTGATTCACGCGCTGTGCTTTGGCATGGAGTGCATGCAACTCCTTCTATGACTGCAGTAGAAAGAGAAGTTGAAGAGAACCCAGTTTCTCCAAAAGCCATCATTCCAGTGTATGTTGCAACAAGTCGTATGATGCAAAATAATTACGCTCAACCTTATGGTGCAGAGCGATCAAATAAAGTACATTACAATCGCGTTGACGTAGGAATTCCTCAGCAACATACAAAGGGAGTTGTTGAAATAAATGCCTATAAACCTACGCATGATAAGTATTTTGCAGCAGTAGCATTGCAAAAATACGATAATAAAGAACAGTTTAAACAGCAATTAAATGCTGCTTTAGAAAAAAAGCCAAAAGGAAAAAGAGAAATTTTTCTTTTTATCCATGGGTATAATAATAATTTTGCAGATGGTACATTTCGTACAGCACAGTTTGCACATGATTATTCTTTAAATGTTGTCGCTGTGCATTATTCTTGGCCTTCTGCCGGATCTGTTCCTCTTTATATTTATGATCGTGACAGTGCTAATTTTGCCCGTGACGGATTGATAGAGCTTTTAACACTTATTAGTGAAACCAATGCTGATCAGATTTCGGTTATTGCGCATTCTATGGGCAATTTTGTTATAATGGAAGCATTTAGAACTTTAGCCTTACAGAAAAAATATAAGCCTATTCGTCGTATTACAAGTTTATTAATGGCGGCACCAGACATTGATGTTGATGTATTTGAGCGCCAACTTAATGATATAAAAAAACTCCCGCAGCCAACAGCTATTTTAGTATCTAGAGCGGATAAAGCTCTCGCGGTTTCAGGACGTCTTACGGGTGGACATCATCGTGTGGGCGATGGCTCAGATATTGAAATGTTGCGTAAAAATGGAATAGCTGTTCTTGATTTCTCTCATGTGGATGGGGGAGCACACAATGTCTTTGCATCTTCACCAACGTTGATGGCTCTTTCTCGAGAAGGTTCTTTGGCTTCCACAATTATGCAAGGTACAGAATTGTCACCTAGTCAAGCTCTTCTTGCTGATGGTAGTAGTGTGTTGGAGAAAACAACACATCTTATCCTTTATACACCTGTACGTTTTCTCTCTCCACGGATTCCACGTTGATAGTGAAAAGAGAGAAGGGGACATCGAATAATGCATTGGAGGTAATATTTTTTAGCACTTTCTTTAGAATGGCTTTGTAAAATGGAAAATAAATAGCGGGATGAATGTAAAAAACAGTCATTAGGTGAGTTTGTGATGATTGCACGGAAACGCTATGTTAATACGCCTACAGTTGTTGATTATTTATCTCATTCCGCAATTAAGTTGTTAGATATTCATGCTATGCTTGTGAAGGTGAGAAAAGGTGATATGGGGGAAAAACCAAATTTATTGCGTCAAATTGATTCTACAAAAAAACAGTTAGATGAGATAAGCCATGCTCTTATTTTAGAATATCGTAAACGCCAAGAAAATGAGCGTTTTTTAAAACAAATTCTGCTATCCATTTCCGATCAACTTTTTGCACTTAACAATGGTTTTAAGGAAACAGGACGTCTTTTTTTTCAAGAAGTTAGAATACTTCAATCTCAGATGCAATGTTTATATGAGGGAAAGGAGAGGCTGCATTTGTTGAATAGCCAAGAATCTTTTTGTTCTCCTTCAAAGATTGATGAAGTTATTAAACAGTTACAAAAAGCACGAGAAAAGCTTATTCTTGAAAGCCCACATCTCTTTGAAAAAAGCACAAAAGCTAAACAATAAAGTTCTTTTAGTTGAACAGACAGATAATTTGAGTTTTACAGCAAAAAACGCTGTTAAATAGAAGGCTATAATCGTTTAAAAGAAAAAAATTGCTTTAATAAATGAAACGCATGTATTTTATAATCATACTCCTTATCCGATTAAAGCTTTAAAAGACTTTAAGGCTGATTCATTAGGTGGTTTTATTGAAGAAAATGTTTGTGGTAAGAACTTTACAAAAAACTTTCTGATTCTTAATAATGGCTCACCGGATAATTTTGCCAATGTTACGGAGTTGTTAGTATATTCATTAGAAACTTAAACTCTAACATATTTTCTTAATAGGAATTAGTTGAATTTAAAGCATTAAAAAAGAAGTTTGATAAAATAATACGTTTTATAAATTCACGTTTAGCTCTACCTTCTCCTGAATTTAAAAAGGATCGGAAAATGAATAAGCTACACGTAATTAAAAAATCATATGGTGCCCCCAGAGAGCGAATCAGGCTTTAGCAACAAGATTCAAAGTATATAAAGATGTGTAAGGGCGTATTGATGTCTATAGCTTTTTATGATTCAATAAAAAAAGTAAGCATTAAAGGAAAAATCTCAAATCAGAAATTA
>NZ_JBHILX010000129.1:0-561 GCF_042193585.1 Bartonella sp. PS7NMGDW | reverse complement strand
TTGTTTCTAAATTTTCAAAATCAATTTCTCTTTTTGATAAAATAATATTTTTATTTTTTTTGTTATTGTTAATGTTATTGTTATTGTTATTGTACCCTCTTGAAGAATCTTCAAGACATCTTGAAGAATCTTGAAGACTTCTTAAAGAATCTTGAAGCTCTCTTGAAGATTCTTCGTGGTTTTTATGTTTTCTAGTATTGGCGGCTTTTGCTGCTCTTTCTGCAAACTTATTTAAAGTTTCGTCTGAATTTTTTAATTCTTCTTCAACATCTGAACACCACAAATGACCATCTTCTGAAAGAATAATGTGTCCAGATCTAAATAAGTAATCTAATGCCTTCTGAAATCTTTTTACTGAACAACACGTAAAATGAGATAATATTTGCGCATCATTTACAAGAGGCTCTCTAGTGCGCAACATTTGCAATCGCAATCGCATATAAACATTGCCTTCAATTGCGGGTAAACAAGCAAGATCAAGAAGCCACTTGTCTGCAAAAAGCCTCGTCCATGGCAACTTAGTTGACATACTTCACCTCCCTTTCTTTATTATTATTGCAA
>NZ_JBHILX010000128.1:0-564 GCF_042193585.1 Bartonella sp. PS7NMGDW | reverse complement strand
GAAAGCAAAACAATGAATTCTGGAGCAGAAATAGTCAATTTTAGTATAGCGACTTCTGAGAGCTATACAGATAAAAAAACCAATCAAAAAGTAGAGAAAACAGAATGGCATTCCGTGGTGATTTTTAATCCGCATTTAGCAAAAATTGCACTTCAATATCTAAACAAAGGTTCAAAGGTTTACATAGAAGGAAAATTACAGACACGCAAATGGCAAGATAAAAATGGGCATGACCGTTACACAACAGAGATTGTCTTACCACAATTCAAAGGCGAGTTGTATTTGCTTGATGCAAAGAAAGATCAATCAGCATCCCCTACCCCTTCACCTATTACTTCTCAAAATTATGCTATCGCTTCAGGTGCTCAAGATTATAGAACAGCTCTTAACGATAGCGTCCCATTCTGATTGAAAAAATATGGCTAAAAGAAAAAAACATGCAAAACGTGGTCGTCCTCGAATTAAAGGATGTATCAGAGAACCAAATGGACGCATCTCACGAGCAAAAACACCGCATGAACCCATGGATAAATTGGCAATTGAAATGCGTGCCAAACGCTTCTG
>NZ_JBHILX010000127.1:0-570 GCF_042193585.1 Bartonella sp. PS7NMGDW | reverse complement strand
TCTTGATTATCATCATTTTTGCCATCTAAAAGCTTTAACTCGCCTTTGTACTGAGGCAATATGACTTCTGTTACATACCGTTCAACACCGTTTTTATCTTGCCATTTACGGGTTTGTAGTCGCCCCTCGATATAAACTTTGCTGCCTTTATTCAGATACTGGAGTGCTATTTTTGCAAGATGTGGATTAAACACCACAATGGAATGCCATTCGGTTTTGTCTATTCTCTTATTGGTTGCCTTGTCTGTATAGCTCTCAGACGTTGCCATTCGAAAATTGACCACCTCGGTGCCAGATGACATTGTTTTGCTTTCGGGATTGGCACCTAAATGACCAATTAAAATCACTTTATTAAGCATGTTTGTAAGTCCCATTAAATGATGTAAAGATCATAACATGTTTTATGTGTTTTTACAATGTTTTCAGTTAGCTAATAACAATTATTTAATGTTTTACATTATGTGCTAAATCACTAAAGCGTGTAAAATCGGATTGAAAGGCAAGGGGAACGATTCCTGTCGGACCATGGCGTTGTTTTGCTATAATAACCTCGGCTTTACCCTTGGCTTG
>NZ_JBHILX010000126.1:0-582 GCF_042193585.1 Bartonella sp. PS7NMGDW | reverse complement strand
ACGCATAGCCTGTACAGAGTCTACCGCTCCTAAATACTCAAACGTAAAAACGTAATGCTACTGGATCGTATAGTGACCGCAGTTGCACCCTTAAACACTGGTTCCTCCCCATATCATAATGCTTGACAAAAGCATCATGCCATCATAGCAACGGCTTTGCGTAGGGGTTCCACAACATAGTTCTACAAATTGTTGACGCATTGCCAAGCTAACAGTTTTCTTGCCCACCTACGCCAATGAGACCATCACTATCCTCTTTTTGAATCGTAAAACAAAATGATTTCCCATGAGCGATAAACCATCTGCTCAAAGTCCAGCTAGCTCAAACTCATAGCATTCTAAACCTTTAGGCTCGCTCTTCCCCCAAGGGGGCATAGTCAGATATATCACTTCCCTCACCTCTTCACGTGCTGGGATAAAAAAATCTGAAACTACGAGGCAACGCTGCATTTGTATGCAGCGTTGTTGTTAGGTATAAGCTTCTATTGAAATAGTTCTAATGGGAAGCACCCACAGCTAATGGTATAGGGATTAATTTGGATTCTTTCGAAATGCTATATATAAATTTAATGTGCCGCCCCA
>NZ_JBHILX010000125.1:0-592 GCF_042193585.1 Bartonella sp. PS7NMGDW | reverse complement strand
TTGAAAAGTTTTTTGCAAAAAACAGTGACAATGGCATCAATTTCGATCAACTTTCGAGTGAATTGCGCACCCTTCTTAATAAAAGCGACATTCCTGCTCTCAACCCTAATCGCTTAAAACAAACCTACCAAGCTGCACTCAACGATATTGGTTCTGCGATAACAGCTTTCAAAAATGATCCTTCTCACTATCGTACCACTTTAAAAAATCTTGGTGAGCACCTGTCTGATCGTGTAGAAGATCTCACGACAAAATTTGATCGAAGTGATATCATCAAGGCCCTTATGACCGATGGCATGTCCCGTGCGGATGCACAAACAGCAGTAAACCGTGCCGTTCAACTCTATCAAAGCGCAGAGGAAAAAACCGGAAAAGCCATCAAAGCCCTTGAAGAACGGGCAGAAACACTCTCCGACAATCTTGAGGATACGATCAAGGGCGCCAAAAACACTGCAACTAAAGCCACAAAAACAGCCTCCAATATGGGGTGGTGGGGCTTTTTAGGCAGTCTGATAGGTGCCATTATTTCCAGTGTTTTTGGCTACTATGGTTACAGAAGCCGTAAGGATACTTTCATGCTTTAAAACGTCTA
>NZ_JBHILX010000124.1:0-595 GCF_042193585.1 Bartonella sp. PS7NMGDW | reverse complement strand
GAAAATATGGATTTTCTGCTGAAGAATTTCGAGAAACAATCATAAAAACTTGTATTGGATATAAAAATGCTAGTGTCATCACTGATGCAGAATTTGCCGTTTTTCTTTTTGTTGCCAATACTTATGGACTTAACCCTTTAACAAAAGAAATCTATGCACTCCCTAAAAAAGGCGGCGGCATCATACCCGTTGTTTCTATCGACGGTTGGATAAAGATCATCAAATCAAATCCTGACTTTGATGGCATGACCTTTCAAGATCAACTCGATAAGGATGGGAAGCTCATTGCTATCAAATGTGCTATTCGTCTCAAAGGAATTAAAGACCCTATCGAAGTCATCGAATATCGCAAAGAATGCGAACAAGAAAAAAGTGAAGCATGGCAAAAATATCCAGCACGCATGTTGCGCCATAAAGCTACTATACAATGTGCTCGCTATGCTTTCGGGCTTTCCGGTATTTATGAAGAAGATGAAGCAAAACGTATCAATGAAGCAAACCATAACGTACAAACGAAGTTAGTTTCTTATGATGTGCTTACGCAAATCAAACAATTAATAAACATCACTCAAACAGAAGAAGAAAAAGTGCTTGA
>NZ_JBHILX010000123.1:0-614 GCF_042193585.1 Bartonella sp. PS7NMGDW | reverse complement strand
CGTGATTTGCATGCGTTTTTAGAAGTAGGTAAAGATTTCTCTACTTGGATTAAATATCGCATCAACAAATATAATTTATTAGAAAATCAGGATTATTTAGTTTTCACCAATTTTGGGGAAAACCTCCAAGGTGGTCGTCCCTCTAAAGATTATCATCTAACTTTAAGTGTAGCAAAAGAGCTTTCTATGCTTGAGAATAATAAGAAAGGTAGAGAGGCTCGTTTATACTTTATCAAATGCGAACGGCTTTTGAAACAAGTAGTGACACCACAAGTTGACTACTCCAAACCCGAAGCATTACTTGGTGTTTTGAATCACTTACAAAGTCAAATCGAGCAAAAGGATAACACCATTGCTAAATTGACTCCAAAAGCAGAAGCTTTGGAAGGTTTAAAACGCTCTGATGGTTTGTTTGGTTTGATAGAAGCAGCAAAGATGTTGGAAGTACGACCAAAGGATTTAACGGATTACTTGCGTAAACATGATTGGGTGTATCGCCGTGCTCCAGGGGCGCCTCTGTTACCTTATCAGGACAAGATCAAGAAAGGCTTTATGGATTGTCCCGCTATTACCATTCAAAGACCGGATGGTACAGAAAAGGTCCTGCCTTCAAC
>NZ_JBHILX010000122.1:0-636 GCF_042193585.1 Bartonella sp. PS7NMGDW | reverse complement strand
TAAATGGGTGGGGGTGCTTAAGCAAGAGGAGAAGGAGAGAGCACCCCCATAGGTTTAAGCAGCTTTTGCCAAAATCTTTTGCATCTCTTGTTCTATTTCCCCTAAAAAGATTTCGACCGCTTTATTAATCTCTTCAATGTGTTTCTCATCACGGAGGACGCGTTTGATTTTCATTCTCAAACCAGTAGATTTGCCTACAAAGTTTGGATTATAGCTAATGAAATCACACCATTTGCGTCCTGTGCATGCCATTTGGAATTGCATTTGTGCGTGATATTCTGGTTTGATTTCGTCATACATAAAAAAACGAAGATGAGTTGTTGATTGTGGACATTTGACTTCGATTAAACCGTCCTCTCCAATGAACCCATCAGGACTTGCACCCGCCATTTTCATTTTTGGGTGTGGGATAAACCCGCATCTTGTGACTTCTGCGTCATAAATGAATTCATATTCTCTCAAGGCATTCTCTTCATGTTCAATGCCCCATTGCATAGCAGGTGTTGTATAAGATTGGCTTATTCCCTCTATTAAGCGTTCTATCATGAGTTTCGTTTTGTAGTCTTCATATTTGCTTGTAGGCAAACCTTTTGCTGTCTTACTGAGTACGTTGTAAACGTTTGAAGCAGTGACTTT
>NZ_JBHILX010000121.1:0-639 GCF_042193585.1 Bartonella sp. PS7NMGDW | reverse complement strand
TCGAGTAAGAGCATGTTTGATTTTTTTGATTTCACTGGTTAATTCGTATTTTTTGCACATAGAGATACCCTCACAATCTAATGTGATAAACATTTGATAAAATTTGGAATGGGAAAATTTGAAAGAGGGGCGCCCCCGCCACGCCTGTACTTTCATTTACACTGCTTTAGATTAGACCCAGACAATCTCTAATTCACCATAAGGAGAGAGACGTTCAGTATAGGTTTTTATTTTAGTAGACCCGCCGACATTTTCACGAATAACAGCAATTCCATGAATATGAGCATTTTCAAAAACATGCACGTTATTTGCTATACGAGCGTTTTCATAAACCCTAGCATTGTCATAAACATAGGCATTATCATAAATAATAGCCTTGCCATACACATGAGCATTACCATAGACATGGGAATTATCAGAAATAACAGCATTGCCATAAACATGGGCATTATTATAGACATAGCCAGCAACGATAGCATTGTCATAAACCCACGCATGACCATAGATATGACCACAAGTGGCAGCATTGCCAAAAACCCTTGCATTTTCATAAACGTGACCATTTTTAAACACAAGAGCCTCATCATACACCCAGCAATTTCCCTCATGAGAGAGGTTATCTTCCTTTTCAATAAAGCC
>NZ_JBHILX010000120.1:0-647 GCF_042193585.1 Bartonella sp. PS7NMGDW | reverse complement strand
CATCAGATTTCTTTTCATCCATAAGATCATAGACGATGCTCCTGAAAGCGTTTAGCAACAAAGAAAATACCAGCACATGCGGCTAAAATCATAATGGTGGCCAAAGCCCATTGGATGGGTCCATTTCCTGCTAATAAGCCTCCAAGCCCAGAAAAAGAACCAATAATCGGTGCAAGTGCTTCGGCTTTGAAAACCCCCGTTGGTGCTTGCGTTTCTACTGTTTGATAATTGGAGGAAACAAAAGCCCCTTTCGCCCATAAGCCTGTTTCTGCCGCACGCCGGTGTGCTAGACCTTCAAGACGCTTCCCGCCTGCTTTGGTCCATTTCTGTAGCTCGGCAGGGACAGCTTCATATTCACCTTGATTGAGCTTTTTTAACAGTGTCGAGTTACAAAAGGCTGTTGTTCCTACATTATAGCAAAATGACACTAACGCCGCGAACTGTTCATCTGTTAATGAAACTGTAACAGCGCGTTCAACGGCATTTTCAAATTGTCTTAAGTCTTGGCAAAGAAGTTCTTCTGCTTGCTTTTCAGTGATTGTCATGCCTTCGTAAATAAAAGGTTTTCCAGCACTGTTTGTATGTCCATAACCTATTGTCCACACCCCAATGGCATCTTTATAGGCGTTCAAACGCAAACCTTCCCA
>NZ_JBHILX010000012.1:0-42760 GCF_042193585.1 Bartonella sp. PS7NMGDW | reverse complement strand
GAACGGCGTAAAGAAACACCAGCAATGGCTAGAAACTTTCTGAAAGCCCTTAATGGACTTTTTAATTGGGCAATTGATCAAGGTCTTTTGGAAAATAATCCAACTTTAGGCGTCAAAAAACCTCCTCTTAAAAATAAAAGCGGCTTTCCTGTTTGGACAGAAGAAGATGTTGAGAAATATTATCAAAGATGGTCCCATGGTACCCATGAACGCGTTTGGATTGATATTCTTCTGTATACGGGCTTACGTCGTGGTGATGCGGTTCGCATTGGCTGGAAAGATGTCAAAGACAATATTATTCATCTCAAAACAGAGAAAAGTAAATTCCAAACAGATGTCTTTCTACCTATTTTACCGGAATTAGCCAAAACGCTTGAAGCTGGTCCTATTGGAACAGAAACTTTCATCTGTAGTAAAACTAATCAAAAACTCTCCAAAGAAAGCTTTGGCGATACATTTAGAGACGCTTGTAATGCGGCTGGAATTAAAAAATCGGCGCATGGATTAAGAAAATTAGCAGCAACACGCGCAGCTAACTCTGGTGCAACAGTATCACAACTCAAAGCAATTTTTGGCTGGACAAATGATGCTATGGCATCTCTTTACACAAAGAGCGCAGACCGTAAAAGGTTAGCTATAGAGGCGATAAAAAAGCTTCAAAAAGATGAGGGATAGAGGCAAAAAAACTCAATAGAATCAAGATTCACCTATTCCCCCATATTAGACATAACTATTTTATTTTACTTGCTTTTTATATACCATTCACGGACACCACCGTGAAATGGGATTGGTTGCCTTAAGAGATGTTTCTATAAGACAATGCTATCCTGTTTTCTCATGATCATAATCCTCAATCTAACAAAGATGAAACAAACAATAGGATTGCAAATATGATTTGGGGAGCTCATCTGAAAGATGAAAAATGATAAAAATCTCCGCTATAAAAATTAAAGAAGAAACTATTCGTTGAAACGTAACTTCTTTATTTTAGAATTTTTATATAACACTTTACTGTTGAGATGCATAACCGTTAAAACGCATGACCACGATCTGTAGAATTAAGCTTTGGCGAGAAAAACATTTCAGTATCTGCTTGTAAAACATTTTTACAATTTTTAGATTCCTTAACAGCTTGTCCTGAAAGAAAACACTTCTTTCCCCATTCTTCCCTTAATTTTGCATCTTTCTTAAAATCCTCTACGCTATAAGTTTTTTCACACCCCACAGCGAATAATAGAGCCATGCATAATAAAATAATTTTTTTCATTTTACCCTCTTTAAATACCTTATCTGTTAACATCATCCCCCAAATGGGTGTTAAGTTTTCATACTGTATGAGAAGACAGCCTTACTATCACTTACTTGCTTTCAAAGTGAGCACTCTGAGTAAAATAACGTAAGAAGAACTCACGACAGCCATCGTATGAGTTTGTCATAAAATATAATGAGAAGAAAAAAGCCCAAACTGAGTAAAAATGACAAAATCAGAAGACGCACTAATGTTTTTTTCCAACTGATTTCAAATAGTCACATTGCGATAGGAACCGCGCCCCTCACCCTATAAAAAGCCTATGAGCATTATAACGCTTAGTATCACGATCAATAGACTACAAAGCCATTACAAAAAAGTATGAGCTCTTTTTACCTATTCGTATGTTGATTATTGTTTCCCCCATCGAATGCTTAAATAAAAACATCTTGTAATATATAGAAAACAATCAACAATGCAAATCATTTTTACGAAGATTTCTTCGTGTGGAGTCTGTTTGAAATCCATCTTTTAGAAGTCTGAATTTAGAAGCAGATAATTATGAAAGCTTTTCAAGGAATGAAACAGTTTGATCACTCTTAAAGAAGTAAAAAAACGTGATCCAATCCTGAAGACAAAATTCTGATGAAAAAACTTTTGCTAGGAATTCTTTTAAGGCACTGTAAAATATTCTATCCGTTATATCAAACGTTACGCCATTTTGGGATCTATTCATTTTTCACTTTTATCAACTCTGCTCTAGAAATCCATTTCTTGAGCGTTTTTTATCGTCTCATTTTCTCCTTCAAACACAAATACTCAAAAACGTTTTGCCACCAACAATGAAATTTTCCTGCTTTTATAAAACACATAAGTAAAAATAGAAGAGCGATTTTGAGAGCCCCCCCTTGAAAATGGAAATATTATCCATTTACTTCACAAGCGGAAATAATCTCACGGTTTATTCAAACTTTCCCTATGGTCTTTTGCCCTATGCTCTGGTGCAATTTTATTGATAAAGTTTTCTCTATAAAAATTTAAGTAAATATGTTCGTTAAAGCCAATCACGGATTTTCAAAGGGGTTGTAAGATCCATTATCTCGCCGCCATTTTAAAGGTTCAGTGAAATCACTTGACCAAAGACCGATCTTGTTGTTGCGTGCTTTTTCTTCCGCATGATAGTACTGAGTTGGAATAGGATCTTTTCCCTCTTTTGAGAGGACCAACATACCTTCTGTAAGACCTGCCTCAGCTAAATCAACCCCTTGAACAAAACATTGCGCATAATAAACACCATTGTGCATCACAGCCTGTTTACAGGATAAATCCTGCCCAAGTGTTTTGGTGACAAGCCAAGCCGTTGTAACCGCACCACAGGGCCATTCTTGATCATTTAATCGTGCTTTTTGGCGTGGTGCGCACGTGTCTACACCATAAAGATGAATATCACGGGTGATATATGAGCGCCAAGATTGTGCAGCAGGCGTCAGTAATTTAAATGTAACCCCACTTGTAACAGAGGCCTTACCATGAAAAACAACAGCATTATTTGCAACATCGTTTGATGAAACACTCTTCTGCAAATCGAGAACTGGTTCATTTTTTTCTAATTGCTGTTTGGTGATAGATTTAACCAACTTTTCTTCTTCTCGATTTTTTTCTTTTCGATAAAAATTGAGAATATCTTGTATATCTTGCATCTCAAATGTTTTAAGAATACTGAAATCTATTTTATCTTTATACTGGCTTAATCCCCACACTATGGAACCCATAATGTAAATAATAACAATCAATTTAAATAGCATTTCTTAACACGCTCGCTCAAAAAATTCATTGTTTTTCTATCCTTTCACATTATTTATCACTAATCCCATTGTTTTTAAAGAAAAAAATCCAAATATCTGTGTTGCATATTAACTACATTTTGTAAAGAATAATATTCCTTACTTGCATTGTTTTAATATTATTGTCTTTACCAATACATACAACTTAAAATTGCCATTTTCATGTAACACAATCCAAGTTTGAAAAGACTTCTGTCTCTTTAAGAAAAAGAGTTTGAGAGTGAACAGATCCACTATCAAGGCTTTTAAAACAAACAAACGAGAAGATTAAACTGTTATCAAATGACAGCATTCTCCAGTTTGTTAGAGGAAATGGAATGTCGACATATGAACAAATATTATTTGTTAAAGAGAGGTAAAATGACAGATAATAGATTCCAAAACATCATTTTTATCGTGACCATGCTGCTTTTTACGGCAGTTTTTGTATCTGATCTTTCTTATGCTGCTCCTGCTGCTAGTGGAGGTGGTCTGGGAAATCTTGATGGTGTTTTAGGCAACATTGTCACAATGATGACGGGTGCAACGGCAAAGCTTATTGCAATTATATGTGTTGCTGCTGTGGGGATTGGTTGGATGTACGGCTTTATTGACTTACGCAAAGCAGCTTACTGTGTTCTCGGGATTGCTATTGTTTTTGGTGCCCCTGCTCTCGTTGGTAAATTAGCGGGCACAACATAAATGAACGAAGATACTCTTTTCCTTGCCTGTACGCGCCCAGCCATGTTTGCTGGTGTTACAATGGAAGCGATGGCGCTTAATGTCATGGCGACATCCATTCTTTTTATTTTGACGAGTGATTTTACCATGTTTGGTCTTGGGATTGGGATGCACTTTATTTTGCGAGAAGTGACAAAGTATGATCACAACCAATTTCGCGTATTATTTGCATGGCTCAATACTCGAGGAAAACAAAAAAACCTCAACCGATGGGGAGGAGGTTCGACCTCCCCCTTGCGCCTTATCCGAACTTATAAGGAACTAAGCTGAAGGAGCCAAGCCGGTGAAACAGATGTCAATAATGAAACGGGAAACTTTGCCTGAAGAATATATTCCCTATATACGCTACATCAACCAACATGTCGTTGCTTTAAATTCACGCTGTTTAATGGTTGTGATGGCTGTTGAGGGTATAAATTTTGACACTGCGGATATTGATCAATTAAATTCTTTACACAACCAATTAAACACCCTTTTAAAAAATATCGCAGACGAACGGCTTGCTTTATATTCTCACATCATCCGCCGCCGTGAAACGATATACCCAGAAGGTCACTTTCTTTCATCTTTTGCAACAACATTAGATGAAAAATATAAAAAGAAAATGGTTTCGCAAGAACTGTATAGAAATGATCTATTTATTTCACTGCTTTGGAATCCGGCAGCGGATAAAACAGAAAAGCTGGTTTCATTTTTTCAGCGCTTGAGCAAAGCGAAGAAAACACAATCTGAACCCGATGAGGAAGCTATTCGTAAACTCGAAGAGTTAAGTCAAGACCTTATGCAAGGTTTAGAAGAGTATGAAGTCCGTCTGCTATCAATCTATGAACATGAAGGTATTTTATTTTCTGAACAAAGTGAATTTCTCCACCAGCTGGTGGGGGGAAGACGTGAGCGTATTCCTCTCACATTTGGAACTATTGCTTCAACGATTTACTCGGATCGTGTTATTTTTGGGAAAGAAATTATCGAAATTCGCCATGAAAGTAATGAACGCTTTGCTGGCATGTTTGGATGGAAAGAATACCCTTCTAAAACACGCCCTGGTATGACTGATGGTTTGCTTACGGTACCATTTGAATTCATTTTAACACAATCCTTTGTCTTTAAAAGTAAGGCGGCCGCCGGTGCGATTATGAGCCGCAAGCAAAATCAAATGATCAATGCAGCTGACCGTGCTAGTTCACAAATTGATGCACTCGATGAAGCGCTAGATGATTTAGAATCAAACCGTTTTGTTTTGGGCGAGCATCACATTTCTTTAGCTGTTTTTGCTGATCATCCCAAAATATTGTCTGAAAACTTATCAAAAGCACGTTCCCATTTAACCAATGGGGGAGCCGTAATTGCCAGAGAAGATTTAGGATTGGAAGCAGCATGGTGGGCACAGCTTCCTGGAAACTTTAGCTATCGTGCGCGTTCAGGCGCCATTACCAGCAGAAACTTTGCCGCTTTATCGCCCTTCCATTCTTTCCCCGTTGGCAAACTGAACGATAATGTTTGGGGGGCTGCTGTCGCATTGCTAAAAACACAGGCTGGTTCACCTTACTATTTTAATTTTCATTATGGCGATCTTGGAAATACGTTTGTTTGTGGCCCATCGGGATCTGGTAAAACAGTGATTGTTAATTTTCTTCTTGCACAATTACAAAAACACAATCCAACTATGGTTTTTTTTGATAAAGATCAAGGAGCAGAGATTTTTGTACGAGCTGGAGGAGGGAAATATAAACCTCTAAAAAATGGGCAGCCCACAGGGATTTCTCCCTTAAAGGGCATGGAATACACTGAAAAAAATAAAATCTTTCTTCGTAATTGGATCTTAAAGCTGGTAAGCGCTGAAGGGAAAATCGTAACAGAAGAAGAGCGACAAGATATCGCCAAAGCCATCGATTCTTTAGAAAACTTACCCCCAACACAACGTTCTCTTGGTGCACTTCAACTGTTTTTTGACAACACATCAAAAGAAGGTATCGCCATACGACTACAACGCTGGATTAGGGGCAATGATTTAGGGTGGGTTTTTGATAATGATCAAGATGATCTCAATTTAAACGCACAGTTCATTGGATATGACATGACCGATTTCTTAGACAATGAAGAAATTCGGCGCCCCTTAATGATGTATCTCTTTCACCGCATTCTTGATTTGATTGATGGGCGGCGCATCATTATTGTCGTTGATGAATTCTGGAAAGCTTTGGAAGATGATTCGTTCAAAGCTTTTGCGCAAGATCGGTTAAAAACAATTCGTAAACAAAATGGCATGATGCTCTTTGCAACACAAAGCCCTAAAGATGCTTTGAACTCAACAATCGCGCACACAATTATTGAGCAATGCCCCACCCAAATATTTTTTCCAAATCAAAAAGCAAATTACAATGATTATGTCGAAGCTTTCAAACTTACTGAGCGTGAATTTGAACTGATACAGTCAGAATTAAGCAGAGAATCTCGCCGTTTTCTCGTCAAACAAGGACAAAGTTCCGTCGTTGCAGAACTTAACTTACGTGGAATGAATGATGAGATCGCCGTTTTAAGCGGCACAACAAAAAACATTGAACTCATGAATGAAATTATCAACGAATATGGAGCAGACCCTGACAAATGGCTGCCCATATTTTATCAAAGGAGAAAAAATCAATGAAAAAATATGGCTTAGTTACACTGTTATCTTTTTCTTTTATTTCACATGCAATATCACAAACGACACCCGATGCGGATGAATATTATAAACAAGCACTCGAGAATACACAAAAATTAGATGCTGCAAAATCAGAAACAGCTGAAAGCGTATATAAAACTGCAACTGAAACTGCAAAAAAAATTAAAGCAATAAGTCATCAACTTGAACAACTTAAGTCACAAACAGATATAACAACAACAGAAGCTGTAAAAAAACCTAGCCTTGAAGAATTGCAGAAGCTTCAAGCTCTTCAACAAGAGCTTCAAGTAAAACTTTCTCTTCTTCAAGCCGATCTTCAAGTGGCTTCTCTAAAACTTCAGTCTCTTGATATGATTCAAGCAAGAGATACGAAAACAAAAGACGAAATGCGTGAAGAAAAGGAACAACAAAAACATAAATACCTTGAGGCACAATTAAAAGAAAAAGAAAAACAATTAAAAGAAAAACTTGAAAGTACGAGTACAAATGTCAGACTTTAGTTTTTCTCCATTTGAAAGCATTTCTGGGTATATTTTAACCCCTCTCGATAATGTGATGGACACAACGGTGAGAGGGTTATCTTCTGCTATTTCAGCGCCCTTAAATCTCGCCGCAATCATTTTTATCTTTCTTTATGGCTATAATGTTATGACAGGTCGCGTTGCGCTTTCCATGCATAGTCTTCTCAATAATGTTGTTAAAATCGTTGTTGTGACAACAATGGCAACGAATGCGGATACATTTAATACTTATGTCAAGGATATTTTCTTCAAAGATTTATCCAATGCTATTGGAAATGCGCTTAACAGCAATCCTGCAAGCTCCAATGTTTTTGATTATATTTTGTTAAAGGCAAATACTCGCTATCAAGAAGTTTTATACAACGCTTGGTTTTTTGAAAAGATCGTTGTGGGGCTTCTTGGTTCTATCATGCTTTTAGCCGTTATTCTTTTTTGTATAGGTGGTTTTATTGTGCAAATGTTTGCACAAGTTGCACTCGTAATGATTATAGGTCTTGGTCCTCTATTCATTAGTTTATATTTGTTTAATGCAACGCGAAAATACACCGATGCATGGATTACAACTTTGATCAATTTTACCATTTTACAGGTTCTCGTGATCATGCTTGGAACAATTATATGTCAAGTTATTCTACAGGTTCTCAAAGTTTCATATGAATCAATCTATGTTCTTTTCCCCCCTGTCCTCGTCATTTCGATCATAGGGGTTATTATCTTCCGTGCGCTTCCCGGTATTGCAACAGCGCTGGCCTCTGGCGGACCATACTTTAACACTGGTGTCTCTTCAGGAGGACAGGTTTTCACAATGCTTGCCAATGGTGCAAGAACGAGTGCGAATACAGTAAAAAATGCCGCTTTACAAATCTCAGGTGCTGCCGGTAACGCTTCTAAAGGTGCGGCAGGCGCGGCAGCAAAAGCAGGAAGATCTGGAGGTGGTCGTGGTCGGTTTTAAGATAAAGCACCTCTTTAAAAGAATAAGCACTTTTGTTTTAGCCTTGCGTGCGCCCTTTGGCGCACGCGCCATGGTCCTGTTCCAGATAAGACCTAACATCTCGGGTCTTACAACAAAACCAATCAAAGTCTTGCATCACATAGACTTGTAAAAGTGTCCAAAATAAAGGCTCTCATGCATTGTATTCCAAGATATTTGTGAGTTCAAAAAATGAAACGAAAAATAACTTTTGTTATGGTCCTAACAATCGCTCTTACTGGTTGCGCCTCTTTGAGTGGCCCCAAAAAACCACCACGCTGTAATGGCAAACATACACGTGCTTTAAATAAAGATAAGTGGAATTGGGACAATCAAAACGTTGTCCACCCAGAAAAGAGCGTAAAGACTGTTACAACTCCTATCATTCTCAATACTTTGGAAAGTGAAAAAGCAACAGCAAATTCAGCTTTATTAAAGCCGGTTATTCATGAAGCACGATCTGATAAAACTGTGGAGGTTACGCGTGAAAAGTGATGCCCTTGAAGAATATATAAAAGAAGCCCGCTCATTTGACATTGATCGCATGCATAGCATGCGCGTGCGAATGAAAATTTCCATGGCTTTAACAGTGCTTTTTGGATTGATGACGATTGCGCTGGCTTTAGCTGTCGCAGCTTTGACGCCTTTGAAAACGGTAGAGCCTTTTGTTATCCGCGTTGATAACTCAACAGGCATTATTGATACTGTAAGCGCCCTCAAAGAATCCCCTAACGACTATGATGAAGCGATAACGCGTTATTTTGCCAGCCAATATGTTCGTGCCCGTGAAGGTTTTCAAGCATCCGAAGCAGAAAACAATTTTCGCTTAGTTTCTCTTTTATCTTCTCCAAAAGAACAAAACCGTTTTGCAAAATGGTACGCGGGCAATAATCCAGAAAGTCCGCAAAATATTTATCATAACATGATTGCTACCGTCACAATCAAATCAATCTCTTTTATAAGCAAAGATCTTATCCAAGTTCGTTACTATAAAACGGTCAGAGACTTTAATGAAAAAGAAAATATTTCCCATTGGATTTCAATCTTAAATTTTTCCTACGTGAACGCACACATTTCAACATCTGACCGTCTCATCAACCCACTTGGTTTTCAAGTATCGGAATATAGATCTGATCCAGAGGTGATAAAATGATCAGACTTTTACAAACAATCTTTTTAATTTTTACGATTACTCTCAGCTTTCACACAGTCCTCTCATTTGCGGAAACAGCGCCTGTCAGTGCACGTAAAGATAACCGCATCAGATTTGTCAATTATGACCCTTACAATGTTGTGCAAATCATTGGCTCCATTCGCTCTTCAGTTCAGCTAGAATTTGCCGACGATGAAGAAGTAACCTATGTAGGAATTGGAAATTCCGTTGCTTGGCAAGTTGCGCCGGCTGGTCACTTTGTTTTTCTCAAGCCGCGTGAAGTCCAACCTGTGACCAATTTACAAATTGTCACAAGCCGCCAAGATGGTACACAACGCTCTTATCAATTCGAGCTGCAAGTCCGTGAAGGCGATGTTTCAGCCGGCAATGAGACGTATTTCTTGGTAAAGTTTCGTTATCCAGAAGATGAAGCCTTACGTAAGAAATTAGCCGAAGCAGAAAAAGCAAAACAACGTGAAGAAAACTTTGTCAATGATGTTTTAAATATCCATGAAGATTTTGGACCACGCAATTGGGCTTATGAAGCCCAAGGCTCATCCCTCATTGAACCTGCGTCTGTCTATGACAATGGAAAAACAACAACCTTTACCTTTTTAGGCAACATTGAAATCCCTGCCATTTACATTGTATCGCCTGATGGGCAAGAAGCGCTTATTCCCAAATCGATTAAAGGCAACAAAGTTATTGTTCATGCAACAGCTGCACAATTCACGCTACGGCGTGGGAATGAAGTATTGTGCATCTTTAATAAAAGGTTCGTACCAGAAGGAATTAACCCTGAAACAGGTACGACATCACCATCTGTACAACGTAAAGTGAACCTAGGAAGCAGCCATGAATAACGCCGTGGATGAAAAAAGCATCAATGATCGCGATACAATAAAAAATGCTCAAGGAAAAAGTCAACAGAACAATGTAGGGAAAGCTATTGCTCTTATTATTCTTTTCAGTGTCTGTCTTTATTTAGCCTATTCAACACTTGTTACAGAAAAAAAACAACCAATTGAATCTTCAAAAGAAGGAAAAGTTATAAAACAAACAGAGCTTTTTCGCCCTGCAAAGCCTACCCCCTCCCCCCTTGAACAGCCTCAACGAAATAACGCTCTATTGCCAAAAGTCGAGCTACCAACACCAAACATCAATCAATTAAATTCTGATGACTCACTTCTGGAAGCAGCACAACGTGCTCCTGTATTAGCTTATGCAAATACACAACAAGGCAAAATAGATTCACAAACAAATAATGGTGTATTGCCTCACCAACTTGAAAGTAAACCTGATGAAACGACACAACGTTTTAATCATCTTCTCAAACCCACAGTGCTTGAAGGTATTCGTGCTTCAACCCTTGGCAATCGAAACTACATCATCGCGATGGGAACTTCTATCCCTTGTATTTTAGAAACAGCCATCAACAGTGATCAACAAGGTTTTGCCAGTTGTATCGTCTCCAGAGATATCTTATCAGACAATGGTCGTGTTGTCCTTCTTGATAAAGGTACCCAAATTGTTGGTGAATATCGCGCCGGCTTGAAAAAAGGCCAAACACGTCTCTTTGTGCTATGGAATAGAGCAAAAACCCCTAATGGTATCATTATATCCTTAGCTTCACCTGCAACAGACAGTTTAGGGCGTTCTGGTATAGATGGAGATATTGATAACCATTGGCTCGAGAGGATTGGATCTGCGCTTCTTGTCTCCCTGATAAAAGATGCGACAAACTATGCCAATAAACGTTTATCAAAAAAACAGGAAAAAGAAGAAACTGAAACAATCTCTTCAGGACAAAACATCGCAAACATTCTCGTAGAAAATTACGCCAATATTCCTCCAACATTATCCAAAAACCAAGGGGAAATGGTGAATATCTTTGTTGCCCGCGATTTGGATTTTTCCAGCGTCTATAAATTGAAAGTCATCGAAAATAAAAAACAGATTACCAATCGAGCTGTTTCAAGAAACTTTTACAAAAATTCTGTGATACCTTTAAAATGAACTCAAACTTACATACCATGAGCGATGAAACCATCGCGATTGTTCTCACAAAACTTGAACCCATCCGTGCTTTTTTGAAAGATGAAAGTCTTTTTGAAATTGTTATCAATCGTCCCTATCAAGTAATGACGGAAGGTATTGATGGATGGAAAACAATAGAAGCACCGGCTCTCTCTTTTAATGAGCTTATGGGGATTGCGAAAGTTGTCGCATCCTATTCCAAGCAAAACATATCAGACAAGAATCCAATATTATCGGCTACTCTGCCAGGTAATGAGCGCATTCAAGTTGTTATTCCGCCGGCTGTCGAAAAAAACACGATTAGTATGACAATTCGCAAACCATCATCGCAGAGTTTTTCTCTCGAAGAGCTCGCGAATAAAGGTCTGTTTTCACTGTGTGAACAGATATCTTTCACGCCATTGAATGATTATCTTTCTCGTTTTAACGAACTCAAAATCATCGAGCATAACTTAGCTCATGCCTACTGCAATAAAGACTTTGTCTCCTTTTTAAATCAAGCTGTAAAATGCCAGAAAAATATTTTAATTGCAGGAAAAACTGGTTCGGGTAAAACAACATTATCAAAAGCATTAATCGCCAAAATTCCTCAAGAAGAGCGTATTATTACCATTGAAGATACACAAGAATTGGTGATACCGCACCCTAATCATGTCTCGATGTTCTATTCAAAAGATGGACAAGGCTTAGCCTCTGTTGGACCCAAAGAGTTGCTTGAATCATCTTTACGGATGCGTCCTGATCGTATTCTTTTGCAAGAACTTCGAGATGGTACAGCCTTTTATTATATCCGCAATGTCAATTCAGGTCATCCAGGTTCCATTACAACGGTTCATGCCTCAACAGCCCTTGCTGCCTTTGAGCAAATGACCCTTTTGGTCAAAGAAAGTGACGGAGGAGGTGATTTAGAGCGTGATGATATTCGAGGACTGTTGATTTCAATGATTGATATCATCATCCAATGCAAACGGGTTGAAGGAAAGTTTAAGGTCACAGAAATTTATTATGATCCCTTCAAACAACGAAACATCTTTGGAGGAGACTAAAAGAAGATCACATCGGTTGCTAAAGGCTCTTTTAAAGCAACGATTGCACATAAAAGGAAAAATGCATGAAAACCAAAGCAACAGAAAACAGCGAAAACCTTTTACCTATGACAGTAGAAGAATTAAAACAACGCCGTGAAGCGGTTGAAGCAGCCATCAGCACCCATGCAATAGAGGGAATAGCGCTACATTCCAAAACGCTAAAAATTTTAGAAGAATATGCAAGGGGGAATATTTCACTCGAGGAATTTAATACTCTCATGGACAACGTAACATTATAAGGAAGCTACGATGCCGAAAGCAAAAGAAAAAACAAAAAATATACAGACAGTTTCTCCTCATCATTATGTCTACCCGAACACCACAACACTCAAAAATAAATATGGAATAAAAAACTTTAAATCCTTTCTGGAGAAATGCTCGCATGATACAGCAAAAGCGATGGTTAATCTGCGTGCAGCCCCCCTACCAGAAAAATTTGATACCTCCTATCTATGCTCTATTCATTATCAGTTATTTAAAAATACCTTTGAATGGGCTGGTCATCTTCGCCATCTTCCCTTTACATTTGAAGATGGTACCACAGCCGCTATGCCCGAAATGAAAAGAACAGGATGGGAAAATCCTTTTGCACTCGGTGATGAAATCCCTGAAGGTTTACAAAAATTAGATCAAACACTTGCCGAAAAAGATAATTTGCAAGGCTTAACGCGTGAGAAATTTAACTCTGAAGCAATAAGTTTATTTAACTTCCTTAACCAGCTCCATCCTTTTAGAGAAGGCAACGGACGTACACAACGGGTCTTTTTTGAAAAGCTCGCTCAAGCAGCAGGCCATCAGCTTGATTTTTCACTTGTTACAAAAGAACGCATGATGCTCGCCAGTGTTGCTGTAGCAGAAAATGGTGATCTAGAACCAATGCAACATCTATTTGAGGATATCTCTAATCCCAATAAAATACTTCTTTTAAAGGAATTCATGAACAACATGAAAGAACTTGGGCGCAATGTTAATGATCGTCCCGTTATGGTTGCAAAAGAAGGTGAAACCTACACAGGAATGTATAGAGGTGCTGGTTATGATAGCTTTGCATTCAATGTGAAAGGGGCTTATATCATCGGCAATAAAGAGCATCTCACACCAGAACAACTCAAAACATTAAAACCCGGTGACAAATTTACCTTTACAGTTCCAAAAACAAAAGAGCTTGAAAGCATTCTCATTCCAGAAGAAAGATTAGCTCCTTTGACAGAAAATAAAAAAGCCGAAATGGTTGCAGAAGATTCTTGCGTCCACGCAAGCTTAAAACAGGTCCAGAAATTGGCAAAAATTGTTTATGGTAAAGAAAAAACATTAGATAAACAGATGCTAGAGATCATCAAAAATCCAAGCTTAGGCCAACAGCTCGCCAACCAGATTGAAAGAGCACCGCACTCTGTTTCTCATCTTGCAGGTTTCAGTTTATGTGGACTACAAAATCAAGCACGTGCAAACGCTAAAAATCATCTTGAGATGCTCTGTACTACCGTTGCAAATTTCGCCCATGCTGTAAAACATGCGGAGAAGGAAATTACTCAAGAACATGCAACAGAACAAAGTCGTCGTGCAAAAATAGTAAAAATGCCAAGCAAAAGCTTACAAGAGCTCTTCACCTTGCCAAAAGAATTACAGCAAGAAGCTTTAGCAAAAAATCCTTTACTTCAAAAAGAGCTTACCGACTTTGTAAAAAACATCAATAGCCGTCTCTCACTAACTGAACATAAAGCTGTCAAAAATAATGAGTATGAAACACTGGCTCAAAGCATTGGTGTATCAGAAAATAAAGCCAAACAAATTACACAAACCGTTAAGCAAGCCAAAGAGCTACATCAGCAAACACAAGTATGCACAATGCATCGTTCCAAAGCATTTGCTATGGCTTGCTAAGAATGGATAAAAGCTTCCTCCTTTATAAGAAGGGCTCATAAACGAGAACTGTTTGGCGTCATCTGCACCTTTGCAAAAAGAGATGAGAGTTAATATCACACACCTGAAAAGAGAGCTTTTCGCAGCATGTTCTGATAGAATTGAAAGTAAATACAATGAAATATACCAAGACACAAATGGTACTCATTTTAACACCAATCGCTTTAGGTGCTTTAACGATATTCTTTGTTCCTCATTTTTTGTTGTTTATAACAAATGGACTAAAGAGCAATCAAATTTATTGGACACTTCGTTCAGAACCTTTACTAGTCTTAGCACTAACAGCTGCTGTGTCATTGTTTTATAGTCTCTCGCAAAAGCTGCACTTACGTAAAGGAATTACTTTCGTTTCCCTTATCTTTTTTGGAACCGCAGCTCTTTATTATATTGGTGGAGAAATAAAACGTTTAAGTCCCTATGTTGGACAACAAGGAATAACGTGGAATTATGCGCTTCAATTCATGGACCCCATGATTGTCTTTGGCATCATCATTGGTGTTTTTTTTTCCGTTATTCAATTGATAACAACCTCTCCACCTAAAAATAAGGTCAGGCGAGCAAAAAAAGGTGTGTTTGGTGAATCCGCGTGGATGAATTTAAGAGAGGCAGCGAAAATTTTTCCTGCCAATGGGCAAATTGTTGTGGGTGAAAGATACCGTGTTGATCAAGATAATGTGTGCAAAATTCCCTTTGCACCTGGCAATAAAACAACATGGGGAAAGGGTGGGACAGCCCCTTTGCTAACCTTTAATCTTGATTTTGGCTCAACTCATATGATCTTTTTTGCTGGTTCTGGTGGCTATAAAACCACAAGTACAGTAGTTCCTACGTGCTTAACCTATCCAGGGTCTATTATTTGTCTTGATCCTTCAACAGAAGTTGCCCCAATGGTCAAATTTGCGCGTCAAAAGATGGGGAATAGAAATGTCATTGTTCTCGATCCCAATTCATTTTTAACAAAAAATTTTAATGTCATCGATTGGCTTTTAGACGACAGCGTACCACGCACACAACGCGAAGCAAATATTGTAAGCTTTTCTAAGTTGCTTCTTACAGATAAAAAATCAGACAATTCTTCAGCGGAATATTTCTCGACACAAGCTCATAACCTTTTAACAGCTCTTCTTGCTCATGTTATATTTTCTGATGAATATAAAGACAACGAGCGCAATTTAAAAACATTGCGTGGAATTCTCTCTCAATCAGAAACAGCTGTTGTCAATCAACTACGTATGATTCAAGAAACAACACCTTCTCCTTTTATTCGCGAAATGGTTGGCATTTTTACAGAAATGGCAGAGCAAACCTTTTCAGGAGTCTATACAACCGCATCAAAAGACACTCAATGGCTTTCTTTGTCCAATTACGCAGATCTTGTCTGCGGAGATGATTTTTTTTCCTCAGATATTACAAATGGCAATACAGATGTTTTTCTCAATCTCCCCGCAAGCATTTTAAACAGTTATCCAGCTATTGGACGCGTGATTATTGGCGCCTTTCTCAATGCCATGGTTACAGCAGACGGTAACTATAAAAAGCGTGTTTTATTTGTCTTAGATGAAGTTGATCTTCTAGGCTATATGAATATTTTAGAAGAAGCGCGCGATCGTGGACGTAAATACGGTACATCCTTAATGCTTTTTTATCAATCTTCTGGTCAGTTGGTCAATCACTTTGGAGAAGCTGGAGCACGTTCATGGTTTGAAAGCTGCTCCTTTGTCAGCTATGCTGCCATTAAAGACTTCCAAACTGCCAAAGACATTTCAGAACGCTGTGGACAAATGACCGTTGAAGTAACCGGAACAAGCAAATCAAGAGGCTTATCTTTAGGAAAGGGTTCATACAACGTCAATTACCAACAAAGAGCTCTGATTTTACCCCATGAAGTTATTCAAGAAATGCGTCAAGACGAACAAATTATCCTTATGCAAGGACAACCTCCTTTGCGATGTGGACGCGCTATCTATTTCAGAAGAAAAGAAATGTTAGCCGCAGCTGCAAAAAACCGCTTTGCCCCACAAAAGAAAAACTAACCTCCTCTTATGAGATCTTGACTATGAAAAGAACAAAAACAATATACATTTCTGTTTTTTAAAAGCCCGTTAACAAAAAGTTTTTACCCGCTTCCTCACACACATAGGGAAAACATGATAAAAAAAATCCGTGTTTTTTCCTTTTTGTATTTTGTGTATCATTTTACCAGCGCCCATCGTCTTTATAAAAAACACCAATCCCCTCATCAAATCACCTATAACTAAACCAACATCTCCACTGAGGAAAGTCTGCAAATACATTCCTCCAAAGCTTTTTGTGTATAATTTGTCCCCTACAAACAACCCAAAATTTAATCTTTGAGATAAGAACTCTCAAGACACCTACATTCAAGAACATCGACTTTTCCAAAAAAAACATTTTAGATATACATCAAAATGAATAAATCATCCTTATACAAGCTTTTCCCCTTTACGATATCATAAAGTGTTCTACTTTAATGATAAAGCGCTGAAAAAAAGCCTTTCTCCCCAACCAAAGAAAGGGATTCCTCTCTTATGGATCTTAAAGAAGCGCAATACGATAAGAGCAACAATCAAAATAAAAAACAATTTGTTTCAAACATACACAAACGAGATGTTCATATGGCAAGATGTTCGTATGGAGCAATAAGAAAAACATAATGGAGAAAGATTCTTGATGACTGCTTTTGCCCATAGATTCACTAATCTAAGTACTGTGTATGAAAAGTACCAACTCCATCCGCAAACCAAGAGCGATTGCACCCGCCATATCCACGATCTTCATCAAAGCGCTCTTACAAATAACTTTATTAAAAGAAAAAAACCAACAATTTTAAGCAACGTTTTTCTTTTTGACCTCTTCCTTACACCTCAAAGAATGGAGTTTTTTCCAGAGTCAACTTGTAGATAATCCATTTTCTGACCACTCATGGGATTCATACCAGCACCTTCAATACCAGTATTTTACAGCACAACAGGATAATAAACAAAAAGAAACATCAGAAAACCTTTCAAAAGTATCACAAAACGATCGATACAACCATCCATACACTTGAGGGAAAAGCACTCCCTCTCATAACACCAAAAATCTCAAAAGAATACGCGAAGGGGAATTTTTCATATGCAGCGTTTAAGACGCTTATCAACCACCACCCTACTTAGGAGAGATTATATGTTAGAGCAAAATTATTTATATAAAGGTACCTTAACACTCAAAAATAAATACGGCATAAAAAATCCCAAAAAACTGTATGAACGCTGTGCCCATGATACCGCCAGAGAAGCTGTCAATTTTCGCCATGAACCACTTCCACAAAAATTTGATTCCACTTATTTAAAATTAATTCACTGGAGCCTCTTCCACAAAACTTTTGAATGGGCTGGAAAAACCCGTGATGTATCCTTTACATTTGAAGACGGAACCTCTGCCCATATGCCGGCGATGCGTCCCAAAGGTTATGAAGTTCCTTTTGCTGTCGGACCGCAGATTCAAAAAAAACTAAAACAACTCGAAAAAACACTTAATGAGAAGAACAATTTAAAAGGTTTATCGCGCCAAGAATTTGCTGAAAATGCCGCTGAAGTTTTTATGGTGCTCGAGCACGCACATCCTTTCCGAAAAGGGAATGGGCGCGTAAATCGAATGTTTATGGAAAAACTTGGACAAGCAGCAGGACATACCATTGACTTTTCTTTCATCACAAAAAGACGCATGACAGCAGCTTGTATTGAAGCCATGCAATACGGCAATCCCCAACCGATGAAGGATCTTTTTGAAGATATCACGCATCCGCAAAAATCCCTTGTTTTAAAAGAATTCATCTCCCAAATGAGAAATGCTGGACTAGATGAAATTAACAATCGTATTGTTGTTGCCGCAAAAGAAGGGATCCCCTATGAAGGCATCTTTAGAGGTTTTTCAGCAGAAGGTTTTGTCATGGAAGTAGACGGTGCTTTCGTCGTCGGCCACAAAGATGATCTCCCCCCAGAACTCGTCAAAACATTACAAAACGGTGCCCGCCTCTGCTTTCAAAAAAACAACGTTCAAAGCTTACAAGAAACACTGATCCCAAAAGAGACATTAGCACCTCTCACACATGAAGAGTTATTCACAAGGATTTCAAATGACCCTTATGTTGAAGCATGCCGAAAAGAAATCGAAAAATTATCAAAGATTGTTTATGGTAAAGCCCACGCATTAAAGACAAAAACGGATATCTTAACGGCAGATCCAAGCTTAGGAAATCAGTTTGCCAATGAAATTTTACAAAACCCTCAATCAATTTCTAAACTTGCAGGAAGAAAAATACTTGACATGAAAAGTCCAAATCGCAGACAGGCGGAACAAACTGTTCCACAACTCAGCCAAGCCCTTAAAAATTATGCCACAATAACAGAACAAACAAAAGAAGAAACTTTAGAACAACATCAAAGAGAACAAAAACGCCTGAGCCACACCGTCGAAACACCTGGAAAAAATTTACAAAACCTTTTTGCCTTACCAGGAGAACAACAAAGAGAAGATTTATTGCATTCTCGTTCACTGCGACAAGAACTCCATCACTTTTCGCGCCAACTACATAATCGTCTATCCTCAGAAGATCGTAAAGCCATACAAGAAAAAGATTATACCAGACTAGCTTGCCTACTTGGAACATCAGAAAGCAGAGCAAAAGAAATTGCGAATACTGTAAGGAACACCAAAGAAGCACAATGTCAAGCTCCCACCTTAAAAGTTAATCGCTCTTCATCACTTGCTCTTACCGGCTAAAAACGAGTGAACTTTTTTCTTCCAACTAACTCTTGGCGCAAATCATTTTATCTCCATTGCGCTCACCAATTGTTTTAAAATGTTACAAAAAATAGTCCTAAAAATGAATCCTGTAATTTACTATAACTTATTGATAAAATTTCATAAAAAAACTGTATAAAAGACATAAATGTCCACTATATATAAATATGAATAGCGCGAAATCTTTGGAGGTCATTCAATTCGATATCTGCCTTGTGTCTTACAGTTATCAAAAAGTAGGGAATGCGCCAACGCCAAAGAGGTTTTCTAAAAATATTGAAAGGAAACAGCCATGAAAAAAAGTCACCCAACCGCTTCTACCAATGTAGATGAACTAAGACGACAATTTGAACAACAAAATCTAGGAGCTTCTAATGTAGAAGACCTCTACGCAAAGGTTAATAAACCACCCAAAGAACAGCGCAACCCACAACAATATACACTTCAACAACCACCAACAACGGTCTATGCTCCCAAAAAGCCACTAGAACAACAAAACCTAGGAGCTTCTAATGTAGAAGACCTCTACGCAAAGGTTAACAAACCACCCAAAGAACAGCGCAACCCACAACAATATACACTTCAACAACCACCAACAACGATCTATGCTCCCAAAAAGCCACTAGAACAACAAAACCTAGGAGCTTCTAATGTAGAAGACCTCTACGCAAAGGTTAACAAACCACCCAAAGAACAGCGCAACCCACAACAATATACACTTCAACAACCACCAACAACGATCTATGCTCCCCAAAAGCCACTAGAAAATCCCTATGACAGACTTGGTGGAGAACCAAGTGATGGGCGACGCGCCGACAAACTCGTAGATCCCTATGCAGTAACGGATCTGGAGGCGAAAGGTTGGCAAACGTCCCCTTACGAGACAATTGGTGAAGGTGCACAAGGTGGACGATATCCCCATGAACCAGAACATCTCTATGCAGAGCTTGAATTTGGTGAAAGTGGTGGGCGCTCCCCCCAAAGACCGCTAGAATCTGTCTATGCAACGGTTGGCGTGGGAGCTGAAGGTGGACAAGAGTCCCAACAACGAGAAAATCCCATCTACCAAGGCGTTGGCAGAGGAACGACAACACCTCCCAGAACCCCGAAAGATGAGATTACAACAAAGCTTTTACAAAACACAAACTTTCAATATGGTGTAAGAGAAACCCAAGAGTGGTGCAAAGTTGTTTACGGTAACGAACATGCTTTGAATGGACACTTGGCTAAGATTCTTGACGATCCCAAAAATGCAGAAAAAGTCTTACAGGACCTTGCAGAAAATCCCGAAAGCGCGGGTAAGCTTGCAGGTAGGAAAGCACTTGGCATAAAAAGTCACGCACGCAAAGAAGCTGAAGAGGGTTTTTCTCCCCTTTGCTCAGCTCTTGAGAGACATATCCATACTACACAAAAGCTCCATAAACAGTTTACACGGGAGCAGGAAAGAGAAAGAGGTCAAAGACACGAAAGTCCAGAAAGAGACTCAGAGCACAGACATCACCACCATCATCGTCGTCATCACACAAGAGGACAAGAACAAAATAGTCCAGAGCACAGCCCACAACGGCAAAGACATGGCGAAAAAGGAATGGCTTTTGCCATGTAAGTGAGTCCCCGTAAAGTACATAAATTTTTATTTTTCATTGAATTTCTTGGCGCAAATCGTTTCATTACGATTGCGCCAAGAGTTGTTTTAAAATATTACAAAAAATAGTTCTAAAAGTGGATCCTGTAATTTATCATAACTTATTGATAAAATTTCATAAAAAAACTGTATAAAAGACACAAAGTCCCACTACGATGATGGTAAATAGCGTCGTTCTTTGGAGACCACTCAATTTTGATATCTTCTTATAAAAACCATAAAAGTATAAAGGGCGAGAGTGTGCACCAAAGAGGTTTTCTAAAACAATTCTTGAAAGGAAACATACATGAAAAAAGATCACCCTCACCCTTTTCCATCTCCTTCAATACAAGAACTTATAGAGCTCTATGAAAAAGCAGCAGCAGAAGTATCAGGCGGTGACTCCCTCCCTAAAGAAACGCTTTCACAAAGCAAAAGACTGTCATCCATACTGGAAAAAGATGAGGAAAGACAATCTCTTTTAGAAGAAGAAACTGTACATGCATCAACAAATCCAACAACGCTTCTAACAAGAGGCAACTCTACCAAAAGGCAGAAACAACTTGAAACGACACACTCAACAGTTACTTCACAAGTTTCTCAAAAAAGGGCAACAAGAATTCTCTCAGAGGAAGAAATCATTCAATTGCTTCCACACCATTCATTGGTTCAAACATATCGAGAGGAAATCCAACGTTTATCCGCAAGTGCATATGGCGATTCAAATATTTTGCAAGAAAAAATGCAGGAAATTCAAAAAAATCCTGCTGCAGGAAAGGAGCTCTCATGGCGCATGGCAGCCCATCCTGAAAGTATTGCTAAACTTTCAGGCACCAGCACGTTTGGCTTCAAAAATCGAACGCGCAAACAAGCGGAAGAAGATTTTTCCGCCCTTTGCGTCACCGTTGATTGTTATACAAAAGCTGTAAAACAGGCAAGAGAGAGCCTATTGCAATCTCCAGAGCAAGAACTCAAAAACTATGAACGTTTAATGGGAAAGGCAGCAGTCACTGAACTTCTGCAAAAACCAGATCAACGTGAAAAAGAAACTCTTTCAGAGGCAGAAATTTCTACCAAAATTCAACAACATTCAAAAGTCAAAAGGCACTATGCCCAGATCAAATATTGGTGCGAAGTTGTTTTTGGTAACGCAAACATTTTGCAATCACAAGTGGAAACACTTTTTCAAAGCCCTGAAACAATAGAACCACTTGCACAGCAACTTGTCGGAAATCCTCAATCTTTTCACAAGTACGCTGGTGTCAGTCTTTTTGGCTTTAAAAATCAAGCACGCAGACATGCTGAAGCTGGTCTTTCTCACTTAATTGACGCCGCTGACAATTATGCAACGGCTGTAACACAAGTAAGAGAGAGCATTTTGCAAACCGAACAGGCAAAACAAAAGCGCCATGAACCATCTTCTGAACAGGCGCAAGATTTGCATCAACAACAACGCTTATCACAATCTGTTGAACGCACTGAGCATTCAACAGTAACTCGTGAAAAAGCAACAACCTCTACTCAACAAAGAGAAACAGATATTCGTCCTCGCAAAACTGCGATACCAAAAGCGATGGCTTTTGCCACCTAAACAGACATAAGTTTTCACATTGAATTCAACATCTTGGCGCAACACATAGCAAAGATCATTTGCGCCAAGAGAACCGATTATTGTGGAACCATTCAGTTTCATATCCTCTCTCATAAAAGCAAGTGAAAAAGCATAAAACAGAATAAAAACCAACGCATATTTTTAAATAGTATTTAAAAACAATATTGGAAGAGTTTGAAAGGAACATGTATGAAAAAAAGAAATCCTTCCCCTTTTATCACCGAAATGATGGAAAAATTTCAACAACAGACTGAACAATCCCCCACCAGAACCCCCCCTCCCCAAATTTCTCAAAGTTTGCCAAAACCAACTGTACAAAAACGCCCAGAAAATTTATCACACCACCCAAAGGTTGCTCCACCGCCCCCCCCACGCATGAAAACCCCAGTGCAAACCAGCACAATACCTCCTAGCACCAAAAAACAAGAGACGCCTCCCCCACAAAAAAACTCCTCTCCGCATACACAAGCAGCGCCACAAAGACCTCCACGTGCAAAAGAGAGGCAACAAAACAAACCAACAGTTCAAGAGCCCCCCTCCCTACAGACAAAAGTGGCTCCGCCCCCTCCTCCACGCATGAGAGAAAAAACACAAACTGGCACAACAATCCCCAGCTCAAAAATCCCCAGTTCAAAAATCCAAGAAAACTCCTCTCCGCACACAAAAGCAGCACCACAAAGACCTCCGCGTGCAAAAGATAGGCAACAAAACAAACCAACAGTTCAAGAGCTCCCCTCCCTACAGACAAAAGTGGCTCCACCCCTTCCCCCACGCATGAGAGACAGAGTACAGAACGATGCAAAAATCCAGAATTCTGAAACACTCTACCCAAGTGTTAGCCCCAAAACACCAACACATATGAAAGTCAGGCAACAAAGTAGTTCATCATCACAAGATAGTGGAACATATGCAGTACCTCCTTCACGAAAACCACACCGTATGGAAAACAGAAAACAAAGCGATGCTGTCATCCCAAAACCTGCCTCTCCACACACAGCAATTGAACAGCCAAAACCGTCTCACGGACAAAAAACATCCATTAATACAATGGAAAGAGAGCTATTGCTCGTAGCATATCAAGAAGAAATACGATTTTTGTGCGAAAAGGTTTATGGCGACCGGCTTATTTTAAATGAAAGAATAGAAGCAATCAAAGAAAACCCCGATATGGGAGAACAGCTCTTATGGGATATTACAGAACGGCCTAAGTCTATTTCTAAGCTTGCTGGTAGAAAAGTTCTTGGCATAAAAAATCATGCGCGCAGAAAAGCTGAAGAAAATCTTCCTACCCTACGTACTGCAATTAACGATTATGTGTATACTTCAAAATATACAAAAAGTGAAAAGATTTCACAAGCTTCTCACACGGAACAACAACATCAGCGACAAGCACAAGAGGAAGAGCCAATAAATCAACATTTACAAAATCCGCTCAACTCAGAAAAGAAAATAAAGCCTCTCTCAAATCAGGAAATTGCCCGCAGAGTTCAACAAGATCCATCGATTCAATATGGTCAAAGAGAGGTCCAATATTGGTGCCAAATTGTTTATGATGATCCATTTGTTTTGCAATATAGACTAGAAGATATGCACAAAATTCCAGAGGTGGGAGAAGAGCTTGTATTTCAAATTGAAAAGGATTCTACATCTTTTGCTCCACTTGCTGGTAGAAAAACCCTTGGCATAAAAAACGGAGCACGCAAAGCCGCTGAAGAAAATATCCCTACCCTTTGTACCGCCATTAAAGATTATGCTGATACAATAAAACAGTTAAGAGAAACTATAGTGCAAAACCATCAGGAAGAGAAACAAAAACGTCATCAACCACTTACCGATCTCGATAAAAAATTACAAAAGCAGCAAAGCTTATCGCAGCCCCCGAAGTTACCTGAACGCTCAACAGCAAAGCGGCATCAAGAGGAAGACCAGCCACATATTCGACCGCGCAGAGCCGAAACATCAAAAGCTATAGCTTTGTCGTGATAAATCTCCTAATTGTTGGCTTTTCATACAAAACTTTGATGCAATTATCTTGCCAAGATTGCATCAAAGACGGTGTATGAAATACAGCAGACTTTGAATAAGACACCCCATTATTTTACAGAATTCATTGATAAAATTTCACGATAATACTTCATAAAAATTACACACTTTAACTTTGTTTCATGCGAATAAGGTCAATTTTTTTCAATCATTAAAATGGGCATTCTTCTTTGAAGAAAACACCATGAAATAATAAAAGGCAAAAAATGTAAAAAAGCTTTCAAAAAATAATGTTATCCTTTGAAAGGAAATATACATGAAAGAAAATACAGAACATTGTGCCTCTTCCATACAGGAAGAATTGCAAGAACAACACCCTGCAATCAGTGCAGCCATTTCAAAGAAAATCAATGAAGCATCGCAGAATTTCTTTTATCCCAATAGCAAAGTGCTTAAAAATAAATACCGCATCAAAGAGCAAGAAATATTAAAGGAACAATGTTGTGATGATGTAAAAAAAGAAATGATAAAACTGCGCCAAGAACCTCTACCTGAGCAGTTTAATTCCTCCTATCTAAAATATCTTCATCAACGCCTCTTTTCCCGTGCATTTGAATGGGCCGGACAAATACGCGAAAAACCATTTACATTTGAAGATGGTACTGTTGCTTCTATGCCCATTTTGAAAAGAAAAGAATTTACAAAACCTTTTGCGATTGGCAGAAAAATACAGGAGGGACTAGAAAAGTTAGATAAAACGCTTGCTGAAAAGAATAATTTACAAGGCTTAACTCGCGAAGAATTCGTTGAACAAGCAGCTGGAATAATGATAGATTTGCACCACTTGCACCCTTTCAGAGAGGGCAATAGGCGCACAAAGAGACTGTTTGTTGAAAAACTCGCTCAAGCAGCAGGACATGAGCTAGACTTTTCTCTTGTGAGCAAAAAACGTAAAGACTTTGTCCGCGCTGCTGCCATGGAACATAGCGATCCAGAGCCTATGAAGCATCTGCTTGAGGATATCTCAAATCCAGAAAAATTGCTCATTTTACAAGAATTTACCAACTCTATGAGAACGCTTGGATTGGATGAAAAAAATTATTATCTCACTGTCGTCGCAAAAGAAGGAGAAACCTATCATGGTACCTACAGAGGCAGTGGACCCAGTGGACCCAATGGCTTCATGCTTGATGCCAATGGGATTTTCATCTTGGGAAATAAAAAAGGTCTCACCCCAGAGCAAATACAGACATTAAAAATCGGTGACGCCCTCTCCTTTACAGCGCCCAAAACTCAAAACCCAGCAAAAAACATTGCTTCCAGAAAAAAAGAGCCGTTCTTACAAACGATGAAATAACTAAAAAGAGCAAAGACAACGCATCCATTCAAACAAAGAAAAAGCTCATTTTTCACCATGGATTGCCCCTCATGCTTTACATGACAGCATTGAAGTTATGTCCCAAAGTTTGCAAGAACAAATGACCAAACCAATTGCTCAATCTGCTTCCTCCATGAGGCAAATGCAAAAAGATTTCCAAAAAAACATTTTACAGACCAGCAATACAGCGACAAATAATCCAATATCTGCCCAAATGACAAAGGAAAAATGCTCTGATCATCAAGAAAGAACAAAACAGCCCCCCAAAAAAGCAACGGCATACTGGGACACTGGTACAAAAAAACGAACACCGTCCCTCTCACCTTACAAGAAAAATTATCCTCATCGCCTGAAACCGAAGAAAATAAGACAATGTACCGTAATTTCTTTTGCCCTAATAGTATCACTTTAAAAAATAAATATGGAATAAAAGACTATAAAAAATTAAAAGTGCAATGTGCCCATGATACAACAAAAGCAATCATTCATCTACGCCAAGAAGCGCCACCGCAAAAACTAACTTCCACATATCTCCAATTATTCATCACACCCTATTTAAAAATACTTTTGAATGGGCCGGACAAACACGGGAAAAACCATTTACATTTGAAGATGTTACCGTTGCTTATATGCCAATGATGAAAAAAGCTGGTATTTTTTGCCCCAGCAAAACAGATACAAGAGGGACTAGAAAATTTAGATAAAACACTTGCTGAAACGAATAGTTTAAAAGGCTTAACCCGCGAAACATTTGTTGAATATGTCACTGAAATGTTGATACAGCTCAACTATACGCATCCCTTCAGAGAAGGTAATGGACGCACACAACGAATGTTTTTTGAAAAACTTGGGCAAGTTGCTGGTCACACACTCGACTTTTCTCTTGTAACAGAAAAACGCATGAATCTTGCCAGCATTGCATCGCTAAAACATAATGATAAGGAAGAGATAAAACATCTGCTTGAGGATATCTCAAATCCAAAAAAAATACTTATTTTAAAAGAATTTATGTACAATATGAAACATCTTGGGTTTGAAAATATTCATCATCATCTTATTACAACAGCGAAAGAAGGTCATACCTATAAAGGCTTCTACAGAGGCAGTGGACCCAATAGCTTCATGCTTGATGCCAACGGGATTTTCATCTTGGGAAATAAAAAAGATCTCACCCCAGAGCAAATACAGACATTAAAAATCGGTGACGCCCTCTCCTTTACAGCACCAAAAGTTCAAAACCAGCAAGAAGTGCTTATCCCCGCAGAAACAATAGCCCCCCTTACCAACAATGAAATTACCACAAGGATAAAAAACAACGCATCCATTCAAGCAAGAAGAAAAGAAATCGAAACTTTGTGCCAAATCATTTATGGCAATCGTCATATTTTGGGAAAAAATTGAGATGATCCATGAAAATCATACTGAAGGAGAACAGCTCACCTATCAAATTGCCACCTCCCCCAATCTATTTCTAAACTTTCTGGTAGCAATGTATTTGGCATAAAAAACAACGCGCGCGCATGCTGAAGCAAATATTTTGCCCCTCTGTAGAGCCATTGATTGTTATATCAATATTTTTAAACAAACAGAAAGAGACATTCTCCATACCCATCATGTAAAACAAAGGCGGTGTGAACAATCGGTAGAAATGCCTAAGGCTTGGATGAAAAATCTCTTTTCCTTGTCAAAAGCACAACAGCAAGAAACCTTATCAAACTCTCCTGAATTAAGAGGGGAGATAAGGACTTATCTCAAAAAAATCAATGAGCGCTTATCCTCAAGCGAGCATGAAGCTATAAAGGAAAATAATCCTGAAAAACTTGCGAAGAGTCTTGGCACATCAACCGTTAAAGCAAAAGAGATTATGGAAATAGTCAAGCAAATAAAAGAGATAGAACAGCATATACAACCCATGTATTTTTATAACCATAAATTCGATGAGCGCCTAGCACCAAACCAGCATCAATCTATAAAGAAAAATAATGTTCCAATACTCTTAGTAACGAAACAATTAAAGTGCAAAAAATGACAGAAACCGTCAATCAGAGTCCTAAAAGACAAGAAAATATTCAACCTCACAAAACAGAGCACGCAAAAGCAATGGCAATGAATATCTAAAGGATTCATAAACTTTAACTTTTTGCCCTCTCTGATAAAAATGATAGCCTTTACCCGCCTGCTTTCATTGGCAAATCAATCGCACCTCAACAGGAATGGAAACCATGAGAGAACAAATTTATCTTATTTCCTCAGATTTTATCCTCATTAACTGTGAAAAGAAACCTGAACAGGCAAAATGCTGTTGAAAGATCACGTCTTCCTATCCTTTTGTTTATGTAATCTCTAGAACGGGAAGGCAGCCTAATTTGGGGAGAATATAAAGCTGTAAAAGTAAAAACCAATCACGAGCTTTGCCATCACCTTTTAGCTCAGCCTTACGACTTTTAAAAACATCTAAAGTACTGTCTTTTAAATAATGGATAAATAATGAAGATTGCGCATTGCTTCACGCTTTTATTTTATTTGCGTTCTTTAATAGGGTCACGCCCCTCACGTAAAACAGAACGGGTATTGGGTTGTACTA
The DNA here is from genome assembly GCF_042193585.1 of Bartonella sp. PS7NMGDW. NCBI lineage: Bacteria > Pseudomonadati > Pseudomonadota > Alphaproteobacteria > Hyphomicrobiales > Bartonellaceae > Bartonella > Bartonella sp. PS7NMGDW. The sequence continues at coordinate 14,603 of NZ_JBHILX010000012.1, read as the reverse complement.
TTCACGACATCACACCATAAAGAGGAATTATCATTATAGATCCCCATATGTCCCTTCAAACTGTTATGATATCGCCCCCATATTTCAGTTTGAAAAGAAATTTTAATTATTTTATGGCAAAATAAAAATTGTAATGCAACAGTAAACAAGGAGCATAAAAAAGTCTTCAAGCACCATTGTTGACAGAAAGATAAACACCGTCGTACAACGCTTACAAAAAGTATCCTTGATTGGGATACAGATCAGATTTTTACGATTTAAAACGGTTTATTTCTCCTGTCATCGCTTCTCTTTTACAACAAAACCGATATATCTTTATGACATTGATAAAAAAAATTGCAACAGTTGCTTCCGGAACCCTTATGAGCCGTATTTTTGGCTTCGTACGCGAAATGCTTATGGCAGCAGCGCTAGGGACCGGTCCTGTTTCTGATGCCTTTAACGCTGCTTTTCGTTTTCCCAACACATTTCGTCGTTTTTTTGCTGAAGGTGCCTTTAACGCTGCTTTCATTCCTCTTTTTGCAAAAAAAATCACTGAAGATGGTCAAGAAACGGCATGCAAATTTGCAGAAGAAGTCTTTGGCGTTCTCTTTTCGCTGCTCTTACTGTTAACGATTGCGATGGAACTGAGTATGCCTTTTCTGGTACGAACCATTATTGCCCCAGGTTTTACCGAAGATGCGACAAAATTTAACGCTACAATTCACTTTACTGCGATCATGTTTCCCTATTTAACCTGCATGTCGCTTGCTGCCATGATGGGAGGCATGCTTAATGCTCTGCGACGCTATTTTATTGCCGCCATTGCCCCACTCTTTTTAAACATTATTCTGATTGGTGTGCTTGCCTATGCTTGGATTTATAAACTTGACGCTTGGCATATTGGCTTAAATCTCTCTTGGGGTGTATTGGCAGCAGGGCTTCTTCAACTCACCTTAATTGCCCTTGCTTTGCGTCAAAGTGGCATGAAAATATCCTTCCGCTGGCCCCATTTAAGTTCTAATGTTCGCAAGCTATTAACTTTAGCATTCCCAGCGGCTATCACAGGTGGCATCACACAAATCAATTTGCTCATTAATACCAACATTGCTTCTAGTCAATCGGGTGCTGTCTCTTCTTTGATGTATGCTGATCGTCTTTATCAATTGCCTCTAGGCGTAATCGCCATTGCCGTTGCAACCGTTCTTTTACCAGAATTAACACGCGCTTTGCGAAGCAAAAAGCATGAAGAAACCCACCATTTACAAAACCGCTCTATTGAATTAACGCTATTGTTAACACTTCCAGCATCCATCGCTTTTTTGTTGCTCTCCACTCCCATTGTCAGTTTGCTCTTTGAGCGAGGACAATTTACCAGTCAATCAACACATCATGTGGCACAATTACTGGAACTTTATGGACTAGGACTTCCAGCTTTTGTTCTCATTAAGGTCTTTATTCCTAATTTTTTTGCCCATGAAGATACCAAAACACCGATGATTTTTACAGGTATTTGCGTTTTCATCAATATCAGTCTCGCCTTAACATTATTTCCTTCTTTTTCTGCACGAGGCATTGTTATTGCTGAAATTACTTCTGGATGGGTCAACGCCCTGTTGCTTTGGGGTGTCCTTCTCAAACGCGGTTATTGGAAATACGACTTCCAACTGATAAAGCGAATATTATGTCTCATGATGGCAACCCTTTTGAGTGCACTAGCCCTCTATTACGGATTGAATGTGTTTAGTTTTTTGTCTTTTCCTTTATCCTCACAAGCATCCTTTTTATTGCGCGCCAGCACCTTAGTTGGGATCATGCTTGGCATATTCTTGATCTATTTTAGTGCCTATTTTTTATTCAACACCCATTCCTTTTTTCACATGCTTAAAAATTTGAAAAAACGCCCATAATATCTATACTTTGTCAAAAACAATAAAACAAATAACCTTAATTGAAGAAAGAGCACTCCTATGGATACCTTCACACCACTTGTCTTTTCCGGCGTACAACCGAGTGGTCATTTACATCTTGGCAATTATCTTGGAGCCATTCAGCGTTGGGTTGAACTGCAAAACTCTCATCACTGCCTCTATTGTGTTGTGGATATGCATGCGCTCACAGTCAACCCAGATCCCCTTACTTTACGGGAATCCACCAGAACAGTGACAGCCGCCTTTTTAGCCTGCGGTATTGACCCTCAAAAACACATTATTTTTAACCAATCACGTGTTTTTCAACATGCTGAACTCGCCTGGATTTTTAATTGTGTTGCCCGTATCGGCTGGCTTCAACGCATGACACAATTTAAAGATAAAGCAGGAAAAGATCGCGAAAAAGCATCCCTCGGGCTTTTTGCCTATCCCACTTTGATGGCTGCTGATATTTTAGTCTATCGTGCAACGCATGTTCCAGTAGGCGAAGATCAAAAACAGCATGTTGAACTCACACGCGATATTGCACAAAAATTTAACAACGACTATGCACAACGTATTGCCGAATTAAATTTTGGTATCTCTATGCAAACGGATGAAGAAAAAAGGCAATGCTTCTTTCCCCTCCCAGAGGCGCTTATTGGAACAACAGCCACACGCGTTATGTCTTTGCGCGATGGGACGAAAAAAATGTCAAAATCAGATCCTTCAGATTTTTCACGCATTAATTTGACCGATGATGCTGATCTTATCGCAAAAAAAATACGCAAAGCCAAAACGGATTCGGCTCCTCTTCCCGATACCCTGACCGCTTTAAAAGAACGACCAGAAGTGGATAACCTGCTTGGTATTTATGCCGCCTTTGCTAACGTCAGCAAAGAAAAGATTCTTTTAGAATTTTCTGGTCAACAATTTTCGCATTTTAAAACAGCCCTAGCCGACCTTGCTGTCCATAAGCTTGCCCCTATAACAGAAGAATTACGTCGACTGCATCAAGAAAGTGATTATATCGACTCTGTTTTGCGTGATGGCGCTAAACGTGCTAGTATGCTCGCAGAAGAAAATATGAAAAAAATTCGTGAAATTATTGGATTTTTGCACGATACATAAAGATAATAAAACTAAAAACTGTAGAGAGCAAAAAAATCGTTTGTACAAAATAGAGAAAGTGCATGATTTCCAAACCAAAAAATCCGAAAAAAGAACCCAAGAAAAAGAACTTAGTCATTATTGATGAAACACCAGAGTGTCGGCGTGCCGTTGCGTTTGCCGCACAGCATGCCCAAAATACCAATAGAACATTGGTATTACTTTGTGTCGTTGATAGTGTGGAATTTCAACACTTTCTGGGTGTAAACAACGTTATGCGCACAGAATCAACGCAAAGTGCTCATAAAATATTAGGAGGCATTGCCAGTGAAGTCCGCACCACCCATGCGCTTGAAACAGAAATAGTGGTGCGTGAAGGAAAAAAAATTGATGAGATTTCCAAACTGATCGACGAAGATAAAAGGATTGCACTAATTGTTTTAGCAGCCAGTGGACATACAGAAGGACCAGGACCCCTTGTTCAATTAATCGGGAATAAAGGGACAGCTTTTTCAATTCCTGTCATTGTTATTCCTAGCAATCTTGCCGATGACGATATTAGATCTATTGCCTAAAAAATATAATATTCTACAATGTAAGATCTTCCTAATCCTTCATTATAAAAGGAGAGTCTATGTTTATTCAAACTGAAACCACACCAAACCCTGCAACACTTAAATTTCTGCCAGGACGCGTGGTTCTTTCTGAGGGCGTATTAGAATTTCGTGACCCTGAAGAAGCAGCTAAAAACTCACCTTTGGCGGCTAAGCTGTTTAATATTCCCAATATCAATGGTGTTTTTTTAGGCTATGATTTTATCACCGTAAGCAAAAAAGAAGGAGAATGGCAACATCTCAAGCCCGTCATTTTAGGCACAATCATGGAACATTTTCTATCCAATGAGCCAGTAATCACCACCAACGCTACAATACAAGCACAAACCCATGCCCTTAACGAAGAATTTTATGACGAAAAAGATGCTGATATTGTCTTAACCATTAAAGAGCTGCTTGAAACGCGTATCCGCCCAGCAGTTGCCAATGATGGTGGAGACATTACTTTTCGCGGATTTGAGAATGGTATTGTTTATCTCAATATGCGGGGTGCCTGCGCTGGATGTCCCTCTTCAACGGCAACCCTCAAACATGGTATTGAAAATCTTTTACGCCATTTTATCCCTGAAGTTTTAGGCGTTGAAGCCATGCCACAATAAATATTGACCTCAATAGGTAAAATAACCACACCGATTGCCCCTCTTCAACAGCGCTCAAACATGGAGTGCAAAAATCTTACGTCATTTTATTCCTGAAATTTTAAAAGTAAGCTATGTAGCCATAAAAATACAGTACTGTTAAAAAAGTCTGTCCAATAATAATACCTTCACTCACCTTTCACCTCCATATATGCCTTAAAAAGATTTCAAAGCCCCTTTTAAGAAGCATCGGTTGTTTCACAACAAACCCAATAATGATATCCACAGAAGTACAAAACATGGGCATGCACTTTAAATTTATTTTGTTTCATAATCTTGTCATGCAATTTTAACTAGGAAAACACGACCCGTTACAAAAAAAGAAAACCCAAAAAAGAAAACATTGTAAGATAGAGTGCCCATTTGCTCCATCTTTCTCACTTCTCCCAACGATAAAATCACGCAAAATACTTCTTGTAGCAGCCAATCAACAAAGATCACATTTTGCAACTTGAATGAGAATTCTGGCATTCTTCTTATTTCAATTCTGTTTTTATTGTATCAATCAAAATCGTCCGCTTACACAGCACAAACTGGATAATAACAAAAACTATTTTTAATAGCTCTTATACACACTTTTTATAAGAGACTGTTGCAGCACTAAAAACTGGAAAATGCATAACCGTACGACCTTATCAAGATCATACCGTCCTTTTTCTATTCTTAAAATCAAGAATTTCCCCTCTATCATTTTCAATCTCATTTCCATAAATATGACGCAAACGGTGGAATTACCTGTAAAAAATAAATACATTTAAGCTAGATCTATTATGATTGTTTGAGAAATTATCTAATAAAAAATGAGAATATTTCTTCAATCCAGTAGGAATAAGTTTGTCTGCTTTACCGCATTGTTCTTCTCATAAAGCACATACTTTTACTGTCGCATGTACGTCAACATCCAACTTCACCCATAACTGCGTATTAAAAGAAAAGACAGAGCCACTATTCCTCTGCGATACATGGCTTTGCAATAAAGGAAAATATATTGCCTCTATCTGATTGGTGTAATCTGTGAAACAACAAAAAAAGCCCATTCGAGAAGAATGTAAAAATAAAAAACCAGCGAAATGCAAAAACAATTGCAAGGGGATAAATGCCTAAACTTTTTTCACAAACTCCGACTTTAAACTCATCTGACCAATCCCTGGAATTTTGCAATCAATGTTATGATCCCCATCCACCAAGCGAATATTCTTTACCTTAGTACCACCTTTTAAAACAGATGAAGCGCCTTTTACTTTCAGATCTTTTATCACCATAACGGTATCTCCGTTTGTTAAAATCTGACCATTGGCATCATAAACAGTATTGACAAGAACAGTATCATCGTTTTTTTGTGGCCATTCATGTGCGCATTCAGGACACACAAAATTTTCACCATCTTCATAAGTATAAAGACAATCACAACGAGGACATTTGGGATATTGGGTCATAAATTCCCCTTTTAAAAGAAAAATCATTTGTTATGACTGGTCATAAAGCAAGAAGTACTTATTGTCCATTATTTTAGAAAAACATTTCCCTTTGTTTCAACCTTCATCTGCCAACTGTGTTCATGAATACTATCATCACATACCATACATGGGTTTATAAAAATGATTGATCATTATATAACTTAAATAAGCCCCCGCATATCATAAAATTTACTCACTTCATTCTCTCTCATAAATGAATCAAAATCATTTTCTTATACATCACCAATACAATTAACGAATGAATAAAAAACAATTAGAAAAGGAACATCTCTGAATAAAAACGCTTCCAAAAAGCTAAAAACTGAGAAACAAGAAAATGATAGACTCAACTTGACCTTTTATTTAAGTAAAGCATTCATAATGTTAGAGAACAAACTGATTTATGATCATAGTTAATGGTTTTGTATATTGAATGAGAGCCAATAAATAAGCTGAGATTCTCTCAACCTCTTTTACATTGAATAAACCAAAGCCTTTTCCTTGCATGTTACAAGTAGGAAGAGCCGTGTAAAACAATTATTCAAAATACTAAATACTCTCAAATATAAGAGCCAACATTGAAAGCGGGCAAAGTGAATGATGGTGCTGGTCTTACTCTCTCATAAGCATAAAAATGGTGCTGCTCAATGGATGGCCGGTTATCCCTTTCAAAAGTAACACGCATAAGATACGTTTTTAGCGTTTTGAGAGAGATGCTTCTTTAAGACAAACATATGAAATGTGTAACAATGATCGTATTTTGTTGTGTATGAGCCCCCCCTATTAAACAAACATTTCTATCAAACCATTAGAAACCATTGGACATAAATTCCCCGATTCTGCCTAATTATAATTACCTACAGTATTCGGTTTTAAGAAGCCCGCAGTTTTAAGAATCCGATTGATATGTAAAAGAGGAAAAACAAAGCGAGCTTGAAAATGGAAGCTCTGCCTTATGGCCAATAAAATCACGTCCCTAAAAACATACCTCATGTGATCAATCATCATACCTTTACAAAAAACATTCCACTGATCTTAGGTGATAATATCAGGGCGATCTCGCCCCAATGCTTGTTGTATATTTAACAGTTTTAGTGCCACCTGTTGCAAAGGTTGGAGAACTTCTTGCGGATTAAAATTGTGTTTGCGCGGATCACTTTCATACTGTTCAAAATAAAGTCGTAAAGTAGCACCTAGCGTCCCTGTTCCCGACAAACGGATCACCAACCGTGCTCCGTTCTCGAAAAAAATACGTATACCTTGCCGCGTGCTAACGCTCTGATCAACAGGATCATGATATGTAAAATCATCTGCTTTTTTGACGAAAAATCCAGCAATTTCAGTTCCTGCATGTGGTAAGTGCGTACGCAAATGTTCTATAAGTTCCAAAGCTTTATCTGCTTCGACTTCTTCATAATCATGCCGTAACGTGTAAAAACGCCCATAGGTGTACCAATGCTGCTGAACTATTTGTGCGACAGTTTTTTCTGTTATCGCTAAAAGATTTAACCAAAATAAGACAGCCCATAAACCATCTTTTTCGCGGATGTGATGAGAGCCAGTTCCAAAGCTTTCTTCACCACAAAAGGTTACTTTCCCCGCATCCAAAAGGTTTCCAAAAAACTTCCATCCCGTTGGCGTTTCAAAAAAGTTTAATCCGTGTTTTTCCGCAACCAGATCAGCAGCACGTCCCGTCGGCATAGAACGCGCTATCCCCACAACACCTTTTCGATATCCTTTAATGAGGTGTGCATGCTCAGCCATAATAGCCAAAGAATCTGAAGGCGAGACAAATTGCCCACGACCAATAATGAGGTTACGATCTCCATCACCATCAGAGGCTGCGCCAAGATCTGGTCCTTTCTCTGACATCAATAAATCATAAAGAGCCTTGGCATAAACCAAATTGGGATCCGGATGACCGCCTCCAAAATCTGGCAAAGGAATACCATTAACCACCGTTCCTTCAGAAAATCCTAAGCATTTTTCAAAAATTTCATGAGCATAAGGCCCTGTTACCGCATGCATAGCATCAAACCGTAAAGTAAGACCTCGAGCGACGGCCTTGGCAATACAGTCAAAATCAAAAAGCTCCTGCATCAAAGCAACATAATCAGCAACAGAATCAATAATATCAATCCGCATGGCTCCCATAAAGATCGTACCTTGCCTATCTAAATCAATATCTGGTGCTTCAAGAATTTTATAAAAGGAAAGACGTTGCGATGTTGCAAAAATAGCATCACATAAAGAATTAGGAGCGGGTCCACCATTAGAAACATTGTATTTGATACCACAATCTCCCTCTGGACCACCAGGATTATGGCTTGCAGAAAGAATAAGTCCACCATGAGCATGGGTTTTACGAATAAGATGCGAAACAGCAGGTGTAGAAAGAATACCGCCCCTTCCCATTTTAACACAAGAAACACCATGCGCCGCTGCCATCTTCAACACAATCTGAAGGAGAGTACGATTAAAAGTGCGCCCATCGCCCCCAAGAATCAACATTTTTCCTTCAAGAGGTCCAATGTTATCAAAAAGAGACTGTATAAAGTTTTCTACATAATGAGGTTGTTGAAAAACAGACACTTTTTTGCGCAAACCAGACGTTCCCGGTTTTTGCCCCTCAAAAGCCGTGGTCAAAACTGTCTTTATGGTCATGTAAATACCTTCATATTCTTTCCTTTAATTTTAAGGTGAAGAGTATCCAAAGTCGACCATTAATTCTACTTGACGGAAGTGTGAAATATTTGCACACTCGTTAGAAGTAAGAATTCTTAAAGAATCCCTTTTATTTAAACCGTTCTTTCCGATATGCTTTTAAAGACAAAAGCTGTTTTAAAACGAAATTTTTGTAAAAAATATAGGAGCATCCTTATGATGAAAAAAACTGTTCCCAATGTAACATTCCATACACGTGTCCGAGATGAAGTGGGTGAAAATAATTCTTATCGGTGGCAAGAAGTTAACAGCGATTCTTACTTTAAAGGAAAGCGTGTTATTCTTTTTTCTCTTCCTGGAGCATTTACCCCTACTTGCTCAACCTTTCAGCTGCCTGACTTTGAAAAACTCTATGATGAATTTAAACAAGCGGGTATTGATGAAATTTATTGCCTTTCCGTCAATGATGCTTTTGTCATGAACGCTTGGGGAAAAACACAAAATATCAAAAACGTGAAATTAATTCCTGATGGCTCTGGTGAATTCACACGCAAAATGGGTATGCTGGTTGCAAAAGACAATGTTGGTTTCGGCATGCGATCATGGCGCTATGCTGCCGTTATTAATGATGGTGTGGTTGAGCAATGGTTTGAAGAAGCGGGTTTTTCAGACAATTGCATGACAGATCCTTACGAAGTCTCTTCACCACAAAATGTTTTAAAAGCTTTGAAAAGCTAATTCCGCCCCCAAAGTCGTCCATTTAAACAAAATTTAACGACACAAATTTCCTTAGTAAAGAAAATTTGTGTCGTTTGTATTTTTTGAAACATCTATTTGTCAAAGCAGACACTATAATTTGGTTGAGCGTTTTCGGTAAGAAAATATCCCAGCAATAAATTTTTAATAGGTATTTCACGTTTTAACTGCTTTGAAAAAACTTTGTGTCAAACAATAATTTGATTTATAAAGATAATTTATAATTTTTCATGTCGAATGAGAGGCACTGAATATCATAAGATTGTTTTATTTTATCCCTTCTTATATTGAATCTCTTAAAACTATTTTCTTGCTCATTAGCACGTGAGATTGGCATATGAATAAACGGTTAAAAAGAGTATAAATGCGTCTCATAAACGCTCTAAAACACAAAAGCTATGAACATCATTACTGCAAGCTTCACAAAAGCATCAAGAAAAAAATATGGTATAAAAACGGCTCTGCATAAATAACCGTTCATGAAGAATATTAAATAAAAACAGATCCCGTAAACATTCCAATTCACATACAATAAACAGATTCATTGCTGTTTTAATAGTCATTTATTCTAAGCTTTTATTTTTCTCTAAGAGAAAAACAGTTAAAGAAGGCGTCTATTTGGATATTCTACCATAAAGTGTTTTTTCATTTCTTCCTCTTCTATCTCTTCCTCTTCATCGAGCTCAAAATCTTCATCACATTCAGGAAGACCAAAAATATCTGGATTAATGAAATAACAATCTTTTTTTGTCCCCTTCGCTACAATTTTATTCTCTTCTAATTCTTTGATACCTTCTTTAAAACTTTCAAAATTAAGATATTCTGGTTCTTGAATTGAAAGATCGCAAGTCAAAAATTCCTCAAGAATATCATGATCCAATGTTATCTGATCAAACCACAAATCCACATCATCTTCATCTGACATTTTCCCTACCTGCCACAACATCACCAAAAAAGCTTTCATACCACTAAATGATAGCCCCAAAATCATACGCCGACACGACGAGGCGCCTGAAAAAGTAATTTGCGGAAGATTTTCAAATCTGAAGTTTGAAGGAGGGAGTTTAAATGATTTTCCAATATTCTCAGGTCTTTCAAGAATAAAGGGATTTCGTTCATAGAGCACGGTAAAATCATATTGGGCCATTTTTATTTCTCCATTAAAGAATTGATTTTATTGAAATAATGCATACTATCAGTCAGTTACCATTATGGCAGCTTACAATTCATCCAAACATGCTCCTGTAAAAAATTGTTCGATTTAAGTCATTCCATTGTTTTTTGAAGCTTAAAAAGTCTTTTAGGATAAAACGCTCTCGTTCTCCCTCCTTTTGCAATAATGCTAGATTTTGTAATGTCTAAGAAGAGAACATCAAAGAATTTGATGCTCATAGATGAGAATTCAAAGATGAAGCCAATATGAACTTGTCAATATTTTTATAAACTTTTGCAGAAGCGTTACGTGAAACCCTTTAATTTTCTCAGAGTTTTTTCTTCGTTAAAATTTTTTTGCTCATTTTAACGCATGCGTAAGTATGCCTAAACGAGAAAAGTACAGATTTTAAAAATTGAATCTCAAATTTCCCGAATATTTCAGGCAATCGCTTCTATAAAACTTTTACCATAACCGCCTTTGAGCTGCTAAAATATCTTGTACTGTTTGAACCAATTGCTCTTCATCAACCGTCACTTGTGCTGGTCGACTTTCACGCCATGTTTGATTATCTTTGATCTCATGAGATAAACGCGCCCCTTCAATCAAATCTTTAATCTGTATTTTTCCACTCTCACGTTCTTGTGAACCTTGGATAACCACACAAGGAGCTTTGCGCCGATCTGCATATTTCATCTGTGCTTTTATCCCCGATTCCCCCAAATAGAGCTCAGCACGAATTCCCGCATCACGCAATTGCATCACCATTTTTTGATAACCAGCAACTGCCTCTGGCTCTTTATCCATCCTCAGTACCACAACCGGCCCTGTTGTGTCCTTCATAGGCAACTTTCCAAGATTTTGCAAAGCTGCGATCAAGCGTGAGACCCCGATTGAAAAACCTGTTGCCGGAATATTTTCACCACGAAAGCGTGCCACCAATCCATCATAGCGCCCTCCGCCACCAACAGAACCAAAAACAACTTTTTGCCCATCATCATTGAGAACATCAAAAAGCAATGCCGCCTCAAAAACAGGTCCCGTATAATATTCCAATCCACGAACCACCGAAGGGTCAATTTTAATGCGATTGTGATAACCATTAGCGACAAAGATTGCTTGCATTTCCTCAAGCTCGCGAACCCCTTCAAGCCCCTGAGCACTCTGACCAACGACTTGTCTGAGAACATCAAGGATTTCTTCTGCCGTTTTTGCATTTACAGTCAGTAAGGAAAGAATACACTCAATCTCTTTATCCTTAAGCTCGGCCCCTTTTGTAAAATCACCACTTTCATCCAAACGCCCCTTGCCTAGAAGCAAACGCACGCCTTCAGGACCAAATTTATCCAGTTTATCCATTGCTCGAAGAACAATTAAGCGCCTTTCAATCTGCTCCCTTTCCCCTAAACCAATCAATTCTAAAACACTTTCCAGAATTTTTCGGTTATTCAAGCGAATGGCATAATCATGCTGGTGAAACCCTAACTTTTCCAAACTGTCTGCTGCCATCATACAAATTTCGGCATCCGCTGCTACCGTTGATGTTCCAACAATATCCGCATCAAACTGCATAAATTGCCGAAAGCGCCCTGGTCCAGGTTTTTCATTGCGAAACACAAAACCAAGACGATAACTGCGATAAGGCTTTGGCAAAACTTCAAAATTCTCTGCAAAATAACGAGCAAGAGGAGCAGTTAGATCATAGCGCAAAGACATCCATTGCTCATCATCATCTTGTAGCGAAAAAACGCCCGCATTTGGACGATCTTCATCAGGTAAAAACTTACCCAAGACATCCGTATATTCAAAAATTGGTGTTTCCAGTGCCTCGAAGCCGTAAAGTTCATAAACTTCACGAATTTTTGTAATCATTGTTTCAGTTGCATACAACTGTGCACTTGTACGATCCATAAAACCACGGGGTAAACGGGCTTTGGTTTTTTCTTGTTTCAATGACATGTTATTCTCTAGCAACAATATGTGTTCACGAATAACCATTATCCCATAGAAACCAACGCTGCAATGACTTTATCAATCTAAAAACTTTTAATAACATGTTAGAGTCTTTTATTTTACAAAAACAATATCCTTATAAAGCGATATTCTAAAAGAGTTTATCCTGTAAGATGAATCATAGCCCTTAAACTAAAATGTTCCCAAAACGAATACACTCTCCAAGCCCTCTTATGCCTCATCTTTTAGCACTGTTCAGGTATTCCTTGCATTTTCTTCCTTATATCTTGTCTTCCTTGAAGCAATTTTTCATATATTTCCAAGATTTCTGCATTTTTTTTCAAACATTTGCTTTCCGTATTTGATCCTCCCAATCCCAACAGAAAATAAGAAATATATGAACACTTTTTGAAAAGATCAAAAATAACTCTTGACTTTAGATAAAGAAAATCACTTTTTGAAAGAAGTATCTGACTTAAAATTTGATAAGCCCCCTTCTTTTATAAGAGCTTTTTTTCTTTGATAACTTAGCAAAAAACTTTAAGATAGAAGCGTATTTTTAGATTGCTCGGCAAAATCATGAATAACATTTTTTAAATCAACACTATTTCGACCAACCTGTGTAATCGATCTTGAAATGGAAGGAATAAGATTCTGCCATAGCCTTTGAGGAAACTGCTGAGTTAATTGTGTTATTGTTCCCCCTTGAGCCCCAATACCAGGAACGAGAAATAAGTTATTTTCTAACTGTTCGATTGTATCTTTTGCTTCATTGCCCAATGTTGCTCCAATCACTGCCCCAATAGGACCAACATGATGATATTGACTTGAAGATTGGCTATTATATTCAAAAATACGCTGTGCCAAATGAACAGAAACTGTTTGATCACCAATGCGCGCATTTCGAATGTGCCTTCCCTCTGGATTCGAAGATTGAACAACCATAAAAACAGCCGTTTTTGTTTCTTCTGCAATCTTTATTAAAGGAATGAGAGCATCAAATCCTAAAAAAGGATTGACTGTTATAGCATCTGCTTTAAACGCACTGCTTGAACCAAGCCAAGCTTTACCGTAAGCCTCAGCGGTAGAGCCAATATCCCCTCTTTTCGTATCAACGAGAACCAACAAACCTTGTGCCTGTGCATTTTCAATAAGCTCTTTGAGAATTTGAAGCCCTTCCACCCCATATAACTCAAAAAATGCGGCTTGAGGTTTTATCATCCCCACTTTACCCACAACCGCTGCTAAGAGAATATCACAAAAATCTTTTAGACCTTTATAATCACAGCTTAAATTCCATGATTGCAAAACTTTATGACTCGGATCAAAACCAACACAAAGCGGTCCATATTTCTCACTATTTTTAAAAAAAGCTGAACAAAACATTTTATATCCTAACACGGTCTGTCTTTAAACTTTTTGATACAATCAAAAAGAAAAGCATTTGTCAAAAGAATACAATGCTGAAAACACAAAGAAAGAGCTCTCTATACAAAGTGTGCTTTTATTTGTGAAAGAATATAAACAAAAAAAACATCCATATTATTTTGTTCAATGAACTCATAAATCCCAATAGCGTGCCTTGTCGTTTTTACACCCCTTTTTTATGATCAACAAAAACTCTCTATGAACGTGCTTTAAACAAAAGTTTTAAAAGAAAATGCCCTACCATGATGATCACCGTCTTGTTTTCGATGTTTTCTGTCCTTTTTATCGGCTATTTACCACTTTTGGAACATAATTGGCAAAAAGACATTGTATCTCCAGCATATTCAAGGAGATAAAACATGGAAACTCGCATTCCTGAAGACACACCATTCGATACGAATTTTCTAGGAGAAACATCTCTAGACGAAAAGTATTCATTCTTTCACACACCCATTTCATGGTCCGCAATCTTTGCTGGACTGGTGAGCGCCCTTGCCACCTCAATCTGCCTCTCTTTTCTGGTAGCCGCTTTAGGCTTAAGCCAAATGGATTTCACCTCTTCAACCCCATTTGAAGGCTCTTTCCTCTCCTTTGGCGTGGGTTCTGTTATCGTTACACTGATTAGCCTAGCCTTGGGAGGCTTTGTAGCTGGCCGTTTTGCTGAAACCTCAGGAACGATTCATGGCTTTCTCACTTGGGCTCTCATAACATTGCTAATGACCCTCCAAGCCATCCACGTGGTTTCTAGTACAGCAAAGATAGGAGCTAAAACGGCTCTAGAAAACAGCTCCATGGTCCAACAAACCGTAGACAGCCTCAAAACCAATATTTCCCCTATACTTGCAAAATTAAACAGCGAAAGTGTTGAAAAGTTTTTTGCAAAAAACAGTGACAATGGCATCAATTTCGATCAACTTTCGAGTGAATTGCGCACCCTTCTT
>NZ_JBHILX010000119.1:0-667 GCF_042193585.1 Bartonella sp. PS7NMGDW | reverse complement strand
GGCAGAATCCCCACCACAATTCCAAGAAAGGAACTTGATCTTTGTATCAATGACATCGGGGGTTTACCACCAAAACCGGAAGATAGTGTTATTGTGATGGCTCCTGAAAACAACAAAGCGCCCTCTTCTCAAGAGCACTTCGTGATCACAGATGTCCAAGCCTCTGAATCCGGTATGTATAAGCTTATCTTGCGCGAGATAAAGTAAAAGCACGCTTATTTATTTTAAAAATATGAAGTCACCTATTGACAATATGGCAACAATGTGTCTACTGTTGAACTAGGTGCCTCAAAAACACCTTGATAGCAAGCGGATTGATTGTCGAAATAATCAGTTTTCCGCACATTAAAAGCTTTGACTCATTGTATGTTACACGCATATAATGACTTTGTCGGGTGTAGTTACGCTATACAATACCCTTTTGGGAAAAGCGTAACGACGGACTTGCTACCGTGTTTTTGAGCACCCGGCACTTTATTTATAATAAGTGTCAATCAAAAACGTCTAAATAGCAAGGAGTTCACATGAATACTCTTATTCCGATATCGGAACAAACTGTTGGACAGGAAACTGTTCAAACAGTTAACGCACGTGATTTGCATGCGTTTTTAGAAGTAGGTAAAGATTTCTCTACTTGGATTAAATATCGCATCAACAAATATAATTT
>NZ_JBHILX010000118.1:0-670 GCF_042193585.1 Bartonella sp. PS7NMGDW | reverse complement strand
CCGCACATTGCAAGCAAGTTGGCGTTTACTTATCACTTCAGGGCGCTCATTGGGTTTAATGGCAGCAAGCTTTGGTGGGAATGCGCTGCGTCTTCTTCGCCCCATGACTTTACTGGTGGGGGCGTTTCGCGGCGTTATGATCTCAGGAAGTGCATTTGCTGCCTCTTTTGGTTGGATCGGGACAGTCATCGAAGTGGTTGGGGCGAGTATTGCTTCTGTTGTGGGGGCTATTTTTACCCCGATCGGAGCGGTCATTGCCGCTGTTGTGGCTGTGATCATAGCGGCTGGTTTTGCTTTGTGGAAATATTGGGATCGTTTTTCTTCTTTTATGAAGGGCTTTGCACGGGGGGTATCTCGGGCTTGGGGGCGTGCCTTTGAAGCCGTCATGCGCTTTTTTGGTGCCGATACCACCACCATCACCAAATGGAAAAACATCATTGCTGCTGCTTTTGATTTCTCTCAAACTTGGCAAAAGTTCAAACAAGGGCTTGGCGCTGTTGTTCAAAGCTTTGAAGGTTTGTGGGAGGGCGTTAAACAAAGCCTTTCCAATTTTTGGCAATGGTTGAAGAGTTTTTTTACACAGGAAAAGCTCTCGGAGAGTGCCAAGGCTGGTATGGAACAAGCGGGCGAAGATCTGGCTAATTCGATTGTCGATGGCTTTATGTCGTCT
>NZ_JBHILX010000117.1:0-671 GCF_042193585.1 Bartonella sp. PS7NMGDW | reverse complement strand
AAAGGTGACCTAGGCGGCTTTATAGAAGGTGAGAGCAACTTAAGTCATGAAGGAGACTGTTGGGTTTATGATGATGCCATGGTTTATAGCGGTGCAAAAGTTTACAACAATGCCAAGGTATTTGATAACTCAAAAGTTTGTTATTTTGCAAATATTTATGAAAATGCAACAATTCATCATAACGCAAAAATATATGGTGGTCGTATTTTTGGAAAAGCACATGTTTACGAAAATGCAAGTGTTCATTGCAATGCAGAAGTGTATGGTAACGCACACATTTACGGAGATTCAGAGGTTCGTGGAGGCAGTATTATCACAACGAGCGAGAGAAGATAATTATTATGTATAGATATGAAATTAAACCTACTTTGTGTTCGCAGTTAGTTGTGAGAAATACCCACAATCCAGGTGAACTTTGTATAACGATCTCTGGAGATAAGGGCGAGCCCTATGTAGATACCATAATCTCTAAAGACAAAATAGATGCCTTCTTAAGTGAAGAGAATATCGTGCCAATGGAACTCATAGGATCGCAATGCTTTGCATTTTCATACGAATTCAGACCGTTTGCATGCACTAGATTTGAAATGATACCACCCAATTCAGATGAATCTTTCTTGTTGACGCTATATTCTGATCATTGTGCATATATAAAACGCATTCCAATTGAT
>NZ_JBHILX010000116.1:0-671 GCF_042193585.1 Bartonella sp. PS7NMGDW | reverse complement strand
AAAAAATTTAAGAGGTATTGGTGTTCCAGAACCAATGATATCTGTCTCAAGAAACCTTGCTGTCGCCTTTTCTTTAATATAAACACCTCTTCTTATACGCTTTATTTGGGCTGATGAGATGTCTGCAACTTGCTTTTCAGTAAAGCGTTCAACTTGTTTTGCTGCAGTGTTTAGAGCATTACGCAGAGCCCAATTAAGGCGTGGTGCTTGAAGGTTTGTGAAGGTATCTTTTACCTGTTGAAGATACCATTTTTGGTGGATAATTAATTTCAACTTCTAAGCCTTTTTGGGGGTAGGTGTTGATGACTTGGAAGTTTTAGGTGCTTTTGGTTTTTCGAGTGGAATTTCCTCTGTCACTGGCTCAGACGATGTTTGTACGGCTTCTTGTTTTATCTGCTTAATTTGTTCAACTGCCTTGTCTGTTTTTGCTGTTGTCTTGACTCCAATAAAAGGTTTTACAGCATTAGCGCGCTTGAGACGTGCGTAGACTTGATTGGAAACTTCAACAAATGGATTATTGGGTGTTGATGGTTCAAAGCGAACAGTGCTTTTATTGTCTCCAACAACACACATTGGCTTAGTGATGACAGCTTTCATCATTGCTCCTTTTGAGTCATAATTAATGACATCATTAGTCAAATATTGATTTTTATTCTGTGAAAAATTGATTA
>NZ_JBHILX010000115.1:0-672 GCF_042193585.1 Bartonella sp. PS7NMGDW | reverse complement strand
ATGGAACAAAGAACAGCAGAATGGTTTCAAGCGCGCTTGGGTAAAGTCACCGCATCAAACATTTACAGCGTACTCAGTAAAACTACAAAAGGATTGCCTACGAGCAAATATGAAGACTACAAAATCAAACTCATAACAGAGCGCTTAACAGGCGAAACAAGCCCCTATTATGAAACTGAAGATATGAGATGGGGTATTGAGCATGAAGATGATGCCTTGAGAGAATATGGCTTCATTTATGATGCCGATATAACAAAATGCGGCTTTATCCAACACCCCACAATAGAAATGGCGGGGGCTAGCCCCGATGGTCTCATTGGAGAAGACGGTTTAATCGAAGTCAAATGCCCGAGATCAGTAACACATATGCGCTTTTGTATAGGTGACGAAATCAAACCAGAATATCACGCACAAATGCAATTCCAAATGGCTTGTACAGAACGAAAATGGTGTGATTTCGTAAGCTATGACCCACGTTTTACGGGGGAATTCTTTCACTTACGCATGAAAGTCAAGCGTATTCTCCGTGATGATCAACAAATTGAACAGATCAATCAAGCTGTTGAAACCTTTTTAGCAGAGATAGAACGAGAGATAAAACAACTCTCAACAAAAGCTGCTTAACCTTATGGGGGTGTTTTGTTCCCCGCATATCTACAAGCACCCCCACCC
>NZ_JBHILX010000114.1:0-679 GCF_042193585.1 Bartonella sp. PS7NMGDW | reverse complement strand
GTCGTGCCGTAATTCCTTGCAAAGCCATGACCGGCGTTCATAAGCATATTCAACCTATTCCAGCCGCTATTGTCTTGCTCCAGCCAACGTTCACGATTGGCATCAACAACTCTCTGATTGTAATTATCAAGCACACCTCCCCCCTGTATGGCATTGGAATAGGCATTGCCATAACCCTGTAAGAAGTTATTTGAGGCTCCCAACTGATTTTGATTGGCTTGGTCTATCATGGCATTGGCTTGCATCATGCGATCTGCATCACGATTATACTGGTCTGCTGTAGCACTTGTGGACAAAGCACCAAGTTCATTTGCCAATACACCTGCATGTGCACCGGACCCATAACGACCCGCACCTGCAAAAGAACTGTTAATCGTATCTCTTACACGGTCTAAGCTATTTTGAAGGGCGGCATTAAAAGACGGATTCTGTCCAACCATACCACCAGAAGCCATATGTCTAAGATTCATGGCTGCCGACGTTGGATTATAGATTGTATTCATCAAAGAGCGATTTTGATAATGATGAGGAATACTGCCAAGACCACTAATGCCATAGCGCGTTTGATCACTTAACGGGGCAATACGAGGTCCCCCATACACATTACCACCCGCCCCTGTATTATACAGATGATACGCATCACTACCCCCACGCTTAAATACATTCTCCAACCAAGCAG
>NZ_JBHILX010000113.1:0-685 GCF_042193585.1 Bartonella sp. PS7NMGDW | reverse complement strand
CGTAACTGGGTGCGAAAGGCTATCGAGGGTTTAGAAAAAACGAAAAACACGAACAACAATGGTGGAAACAATGGAAATTACACTCAAAAGCAAAAAAGCATTGGGGAGCGTATCGCAGACAGTCTCCTTGATATCGGAAATCGAGGGTACTTTGAAGCACATTCATGCGATGATACCCCCGAGAGGTCCATTTATTTTGAAGGAAGGCAGCCAATTAACGAAACAGCAGGAATCGATTGCTTTAGAGGCTGGTGATCAATTGCAAGAGCTCTTTGCAGTGAAAGCAGGTAAAGAGGATATAGCAAAAGCTATTCGCATGCTGTCGTGTGGTTTGAAAATAGCACAACAATCAGACCATGAGGGAATGGCGTTGACCTATGGAATGGTTTTGGAAAATGTCTCTGCATGGTCACTGATGACAGTGGTCAAACGGATTTTATGTGATGAAATAAATTGTTTATCCGATACGTTTTTTCCGAGCACGCGTGAATTTGTGAGGTTGTGTCGTGATTTGGAAAACGATCTTTTGAGAAAAGCCAATTTTGTACGCAATGCTGTTTTGAGATTCCGTGAAAAGGAGTTGAAAGAACAAGCAGAGAAAGAGCATTCAAGCCCCCTTACGGTTATTCACAAGCAAAAACTTGAAGAGACTCTAAATGGCATTGGTGGGATAATGAAACGCTTT
>NZ_JBHILX010000112.1:0-693 GCF_042193585.1 Bartonella sp. PS7NMGDW | reverse complement strand
CGCGTAAATAAAAGTTAGGGAATAGGATTTTCTAACATTTCTCTATAAAGCACGCTTCGCACAATGTTTCTAATGTTTCTTTGAAATCTGCTAACGCTTCTTGATGTAAGCCATCTAAAAGTCTCATAAACGCAACAACAGTTTCACGTTGCAACGGAGTAGAAGGTTTTATTATGATGCTTTTTCGACAAGAATAGGCTTCTTTTTTTAAGAGAGAAGCCATTGCTTTATCTAAACCATAAAGCTCTATGATCTTTTCTTCCAGTTCTACAGGAACAGATTTTTTGCCAATTTCTACAGCAGATAAAAATGATACAGATATGTCTAATTTCTTAGCCATATCTAAGAGGCGTTCTGAATGATCAACCCGAAGTTTCCGTAAAATTTTACCAAAAGATGTAACCATATAAAAAGTCCTATTAGAGAAGAAATATTTTCTTCTGATTCTAACAAATCTTTTTATGATTTTCCTCAATTATTGCGAATCAAGAGTTCTTTTCGGGGTGGTTTTTTAGCAAAACCAGATGTCCAAAGGGTCTCTAATTCTAAAAAGTCAAAATCCTTAAAGATCTCTCGAACCGCATCACAATCATTGAGACTCAAGACAAATTTACCTTGTATGCTTTTGAGAACTTTTGCCATACTCACAAAATCATCTTCAACAAAATTCCCAGAGCTGTAACACTTCTTCTT
>NZ_JBHILX010000111.1:0-706 GCF_042193585.1 Bartonella sp. PS7NMGDW | reverse complement strand
AAATGACGTAAAGCAGCACCGTGAAACCTGCTCCAGTGCATGCCATTACGCCAATTGTTTGCTCCGTACTTCTTTGCTCCAAACTCTAAAACTTTACCGATTTCAATCAGTGCCAACGGCGGGATTAGTTCAACACGCGCCTTACCAGCATCATCCTTATGCGCTTCGTTTGTGCTATGTGAACGCATATAAACTCTGTCGTCATCGCCAAATTCTTCAGTGCCACAAACATCTGCATTGCCATAAATCGCGGCGTCACCATATACCTTCACTGCATTAGAAACTCTTGCCATGTCAAAAACACGAGCATCTTCCAAAACACAAGCACCGCCAAAAACCCGTGCATCGCCAGAAACCTCAGCACCACCATAAACCCAAGCATTGTCATAAACCTTGGCATTCCCATAAACCTCAGCACCGCCAAAAACCTTAGCACTATCATAAACTTCGGCATATCCATGAACCTTGGCATATTCATAGACCCTAGCATTGCCATAAACACGGGCATCGCCAGAAACATGAGAAAAACCAAGAACATTGGCATCACCAAAAACCTTGGCATTGTCATAAACCTTGGCATTGTTCCCAACCCAACAATTACCATCATGGGATAGGTTGCCTTCTTTTTCTATCCAACCACCTAATTCGCCAGCCTTAACATCTCCAAAGCTTCTCAATGCTTCTATGAGATGAAGGGTTCTGCCAT
>NZ_JBHILX010000110.1:0-707 GCF_042193585.1 Bartonella sp. PS7NMGDW | reverse complement strand
CTAAAAATGGCTCTTATGAACCGTCTTAATGCAAGGGCTGTCGCAACATTGGGGGCTGGCAAATATAATGATGGTGCTGGCTTGTTACTTCATAAGCGTAAAGATGGAGGTGCTCAATGGATTTATCGCTATACCATTCATGGTCGGCGCCGTGAAATGGGCTTGGGTGCGTTGCAAAATGTTTCTTTAAAAAAAGCCCGTGAATTAGCAAATCAATGGCGTTCTGTTTTGCATGAGGGTCGTGACCCTATTAAAGAACGCGATAAACAAAAGCGTGAGGCAATAAGCAATCTTCATTACTTAAAAGATATTGCTTTAGATACTTTTGAAAGTCGGAAATCTGAGTTAAAAGGGGATGGTAAAGATGGGAATTGGTTTGCACCTTTACGCCTACATATTCTCCCTAAATTAGGCTGTCTGCCTGTTTCTGAGATTACACAAACAGAGATACGCAATGTTCTTGCCCCTATTTGGCATTCAAAAGCTGGAACAGCTAATAGAGCTCTTACCCGTCTTAATCTTTGTCTCAAACATGCGGCTGCCTTGGGTTTGAATGTTGATTTACAAGCAACAGAAAAAGCACGCGCGCTCTTAGGTAAACAACGTCATAAAACACAAAATTTACCAGCCATGGATTGGAGAGATGTGCCTACTTTTTATAAAACACTTTGCGAAGCATCAACCTTAACACAATTGGCTTTGCGTTT
>NZ_JBHILX010000011.1:0-57419 GCF_042193585.1 Bartonella sp. PS7NMGDW | reverse complement strand
GCTCCTTGGCAACAAGATGCAACATCTAAAGCAGATAATACGGATTATGCTTTACTTCATCTTGGCGCTCTTGCTTTGTTGGGTGATGTTGAGACCTTACAATCTTATCAGAAAAGCTTTACGGCAGGTGATCACCTAGGCTTTGACGAGAGCATCAACAAAACCCACCTTGAACGTGCATTAGCTTTAGCCAAAGAAGTAGCAAAGGTGAAGCAAGTGAGCTACACTTTGATTGAACGGGTAGCAAAAGATTTTGGTGATCAACAAGAGGTTATCAGCAAGGAGCAACCCCGCTCGTGGAAAGAGAAAATAGTCAATTTTATCGGAAAAAAAGACAAGAAATAGCACCTAAAAAATATCAAAAAGATTTCAGAAATTTAGAAAATAAGACGCGCTCCAAAGCCTTGATCACTAGTTGAGAAACTCAACAGTGGTATGGCTCTGATCATGGTTTTGGTGCAAGATTGTAATGAAACAACCTATAAAAAAAGATCTATAAAATTATTCCATAGATGATCAAAATCCCTTTTAATGGATTATTGTCTATTTTATCGGTTATGTCTGTTTATTTAACAGACGAATCTTATGATTTTAGTAAATGATTAAAATGTGCTTTATGAAAAGCATATAATCCTTTAAAGCCTTTCAAAAGAAAGGGATTATAATCATAAGAAATGCTATCAAAACTATTATAGTACTTAGTTTTGAAGGTTTTGAGGGTTATGGGTGTTCTTTTTACCCCCCCTTTATATATATTTTTTAGTCAAAAATAAAAGTTATTATATTTCAATATGTTAATCTTTCAAATAAACAACCTATATTAAACACAAAACATAAATACAATCTTTAATATATATTTAAGAGGGTTTTGTAGGTGTTTTGGGGGTTTGAGAAACCTTCAAAACCTATAAGTAATATAAAAAAATGAATATACATAACTCTCTTTAAACAAAGCTTCTGATAACAATAAAGCTATCATTTTAGATTACGGTATAACCTCTTAAAGGCAATGTAAAAGAAGCGTATTCACTTTAAGATGGGATTTCTTAAAAGTCTTAAAGCAATCAAAATAAGAGTATTTAAAAGTGCAAGTTTCTTCTTTTTAGAATAATGCATATAAACATTCCTTTTAAAGATTGTATGTAAGCAATTTAACAAGAGAGGTATAGATTATATGGTTATAAGACCTTATACCCCTTGTAAGGTTATCACACTCATTATGTGAGCATGCTTTAATAAGCTTATTCAGTTTCTCTTATTTCTAATTTTGGTAAGTTCTTAACAATCTTCATTGTTTCTAAACTTACGGTAATAACCCTTTGAAACAACTCTAATGGATAAGCAGGGTTGCCAACGGTTTCAACAGCATAGTGATTGGCATCATTCACAATGCCACTCTTTTTATCAGTCTTTACGCATTGACGCCCCATAACCCATTCAAGAGCGGGTTTACCATTGACGATATACTCATAAGCTTCAAGAGGTATATCTGTCATGATGATATTGCTATTGTAAATAACAGTTGATTTATCTTTTTCTTTACCTGCTTTTGCGAATTTCATTTCTGTAACGTAATAGAATTTCTCAGGATTAGAGATCTCTGTAAATTTTGGATTACCCTTTTTAAAGGTCACTGGATAAGGTTCTACAGTTTCATAATTCACGTGCAAATGACCCAGTTTATGTCCTGCTGTTACAAATTTCCAAAAATCATCAGCAGTTTTTACACAAGGGATACGAGGCAGTTCTTTGCATAAATTATGAGCATAACGTGTACGATAATCTTCCGAATGAAGTAGACCATAAATATAATAGAATAAATCATCTTTCGTGATAGTTTCATTAGGATAAGCTGCTTTAAAATGTTCTAGCCCCTCATCAGTAATAGCATCACGCCTTTGTAAATCAGCTGTTGTGCTTTCTTCTATAGAGTTTGTAAATAAAAGGGATTGTTTTTTATTTTTTAAAGATTCAGTATCTTCGTAAATATAACGTGGAAAACATTGACCTTTTTCTATTGCATCTAGATTAGGTAAATCCTTACTCATCAAAACAGAAAAACCACACCTTGCTCCTATGCCTGTAATTTGAATTACTTGATTTTCAACCGCTTGTCCTATCGGAAACATACGTGGTATTCGAGAAACCATTTCATTGAAACTGCGATTGTAATAAAGCCACTGCTTTGTAAAAGGACGATAAAGACTTTGTGTAAGACAGTTATTGTCAAAAGGAAAGAGTTTTGCTTTAAGCAATTTTTTTTTGAGATGATAACTCCAACTGATTTTACTTGTATCGGCATTGATGAAACTGTCTACAGCCTTTTCACGTATTATACTATCAACATGCCCATAGGCTTCATTAAAACGCTTTACTTCACTATTATAGAAAGCAATCATATTGCTCATGTTCTTCCCTAAAGCCTCAAGGCTCGAGTTATATGCCCAGGCATCACGATTAGTTACAATACCACAAGAATAAGTCTCAAAAAGCTTTTTATCATGCCCTCTTTTAACGCCTAAAGCTAAAAATGCGTTGAAACTGTCATCACGTTGATGAATCCAGTCACCATGCTTGTCTGGTGTAATGAGTTGCCAGCCTTGTTCATGGGTAATACCATCAATACTGCAAAATTCGTCAAGGATCTCAAGTTTCCTTTTAGTTGTAAGATTACTACCAATGTCGTGATAGTAAATTTTACATGATTCAGTCACATTGGGCTTTTTGATAAAGAGCGTTATAGCGATACCGGTCATACTACCATTGCCAAAAACATTTTCCCCTTCTTGAGCAGCCCCATTACTTAACATGTTTTTACGAATATCTCCTCGTAAATTGAGTACGTAAATACTGCTAAATTCTTTGGCTAAAGATTTTCGTAAACCGTCCATTGTCGATTTTTCTATGTAACCTGAACCAGAAACAAAGCCGATTATTCCAGCATTATCAATACGATCACTAGCCCAACGAATGGCACGAATATAGCTGTCATAAAGTGCTTGAACAAAAGGTGTTTTAGATTGAGCAGCATAGATTTCACGAATATGGTTATCTAATAGTGGATAAGGGGTCTTCTTTGCATTGTCATTCGCACTCTTTTGACCTGTTGAATAAGGAGGGTTACCAAAGATAACTTTAATATCCAGTTTCTTTTGATGCTCT
Organism: Bartonella sp. PS7NMGDW; assembly: GCF_042193585.1. Taxonomy (NCBI): domain Bacteria; kingdom Pseudomonadati; phylum Pseudomonadota; class Alphaproteobacteria; order Hyphomicrobiales; family Bartonellaceae; genus Bartonella; species Bartonella sp. PS7NMGDW. Next base: position 54,257 of record NZ_JBHILX010000011.1, on the reverse strand, counting down.
AAATATTCACTGTTTTCTTTGAATAATTTTTGCAGAAGGTTCTTTTCTTCAAGCATGCGGAAAGTATCGGTCAAACCAATATGCTTGAAAGGAATGTACTCACCTTTCATGATACTATGATAAGTCGATTCAATGTTAATCGCTGCTATGTAATAGGCAAGCAAAACAATTTCATTGGCATGAATATCATGACGGAATTTATATTCCATATCCTCTGGTTTTATGAGATTGGATTGTAAAAGCCGTGTGATAAAGGTCCCAGTACCCGTAAAAGGGTCAAGAATAGAAACACCCCGTGACCCTAAGCTTTTTCCAAATTCATTACGCAACACATCATCAACAGAATGAATGATAAAATCCACAACTTCAACGGGGGTATAAACAATGCCAAGCCTATCCGTGGTTTTCTTAAATGCCTTGGTAAAAAAATCTTCGTAAAGCTTGATAATAAGATTTTGTCTTGCCTGTGGTTCTGTAATGCCAGAGGCACGGAACTTTACGCTGTCATAAAACTCTTGTAATTCCTTGGATTCTTCCTCAATATTGGTTTTATCGAGTTCTGTTAAGATTTTTTCCATTGCTTGCGAAATGGCATTGTTTTGTACAAATTCATTGCCCTCAAACAAGGCTTCAAACACGGGACGCGTCACAAGATGTTGCGCTAACATCTCAATCGCTTCTTCTTGCTTTATCTCACTGTTTAAGTTGTTTTTTAATTCCTTATAAAACGCATCAAAGGCATGATAAGCTTCGCTTGTTTGATCAGAAAGCATAGTTTGAAGGCGTGTGATATGGTTTTGTGCAATCTCAGCAACATTGCCAGCCCAAATGCCCCAATAATCACTCATAGTAGATTTTTTAACAATCAGTGTTTTGAGAGCATTGGGAAACTCAACAAAAAAGGGCAATCTTCCTTGTCCTTCATATGTTTGGTGCGGTTCATGAGCTTGTGTCCCAATACGAAGTCCGGATTTTTCTGATTTTTCGTGGAGCGTGATTTCGTCAATAACCGTGGTGACATTCTCTAATTCGGTCTTTTTAGAAACTGTAACAATGTCGATGATAGAGCTTACGTCTTGCCCTAAGACCATCTGGTTAAGGGTTTTACTAAAATTCTCATCATGGGCAAGCAAAGCATTGAGAACTTGCCAGACAACACTGTATCTCTTATTGTTTTTTAATGCCTCTTCTGGTGAAACACCAGCAGGAACACCAACCGGCAAAATGATATAACCCATCTTTTTGCCTTTTGCACGACGCATCACACGTCCCACTGCTTGTATCACATCCACTTGGCTTTTACGCGGATGTAAAAACATAACCGCATCAAGGGAAGGAACATCAACACCTTCTGAAAGGCAGCGTACATTGGTTAATATACGGCAGACATTCTCACCCGCATCTTCTTTCAACCAATCAAGTTTTATCGTACGGTTTTTGGCACCAGATTTTCCATTAATATGATCTGCTTGACAGTTAAGAGGGGGAATATTTTTATGGTTTTCATGAAGATCACGTAAATCTTTCTTAACTTCTTCATCGTTGAATGTTCTACATATGCGTTCAGAAGTATCAATATCTCTACAAAAAGCCAAAGCCCGATGCATGGGTCTTGTATCATCTCCAAGATCAATTTTCAGATCCATTTTGGTAAGAGCTTGATAACAACCCATGATCTTTGTTCTATCATCAAGAATAAGTTCATAATTCTCATCTGTCATCAGATGCTGGATAGATTTACTCACTTCTCCTTCATCAACACCTAAAACGATAATCTTGTAAGGCGTTAAAAGTCCATTTTTTACAGCATGGGAGAAACTATAAGAATAAAGGATTTTCCCATAAAGCTCTTCATCATCCATAGAAGCCAGAACAGCATCAATCTCATTAGCTTGTTTTTTGGCATTGTCACTAAAGATACGAGGTGTTGCTGTCATATACAGACGTTTCTTGCCCCGAATAAGGCTATTGTCATGAACCTTGATAAACTCAGATTCACTCTTGTCTGTTCCTAACACAGCTCCAGTGGTACGGTGTGCTTCATCACAAATGATCAGATCAAATTCCGGTAAAGCATATTTCTTTTGCGCATCCGAAATCACTTGTATCGAATGGTAGGTAGCAAAGACCACAGTCATGGCATCAGGAGAAGTCTTATTGGCTTTTTCTCCAAGCTTTTGAGAATCTGTTGTTGCTGGTAGAGCGAGATCCGAGACATCGAGTTCGGCAGCATCATCTTGGGCTTTACGACGCTTACCAACTTGTGTATCAGAACACACGGCAAAGGAACGCAAGGGTATTGCTGTATCTGCTGTCCATTCTCTTATTGTTTGTGACATTAAAGAAAGAGAGGGGACAAGGAATAAAACACGTTTACCTTGACCAGCAAGAGCTTCTGCTATCTTCAGACTGGTAAAGGTCTTTCCCGTTCCACACGCCATAATCAGCTTGCCGCGGTCTGCTTCTTGTAAACCGTCATAAACAGCTTTAAGCGCTTCTTGTTGATGATCTAAAAGATTTTTCGGTTCTTTTTTCTTAAGAGTAGCTTCCCCTTTGCTTTCAAAGGTTGACCAATCTATTTGACTGTTTTCCAGATCAAAAAGATTAATTCGTTGAATGCGGACTCCTTGTCCTTCACAGGTGAGATCGGCATTGTTACTCCAATTACCTTCGGTGCTATCAACCAGAATACGGCGTGTGAAGATCTTTTTTCCCGAGGCAGCAATAAAGCTATCAATATCTTCTTTCTTGATCTGATGATTTGCACTATAAAACTTACATTGAATAGCGGCATATCCTTCTTCATCACGAATTTTAGCAACCAGATCAATGCCAATATCACGCCCATCTTCCCCATGCTCTTTTGCCCATTCACAATAGGTTTGCACCTTTTCATATTCTTGGCATTGTAGAGGGTCTTGCGTCAAATAAGCAATTACAAACTTTTCAAAAGAAGTTCCTCTATCGCGCGCACTTTCTGTATGATCACGGTAGGATTGTAACAGAGAGCGTAATGTCAGTGGTTTGTTATGAGATTGAAGCATTTATAATAAAACCCCACCGCTTTATAAGCGTTGATCTATCGGTGTCAAAAAACTTTAAATAGAATTTGCTAGATCTATTTAAAACAAATAGCAATAATAAAATAAAAAAAGGGTGCTAAAGACCCACAACCTGCTTAAAAAGAAATTTTATTAAAGGCTACTTATCCACAGCCTATGACATGAGGTAAGATCAGCAAAATAGTGAAATTTTCTGTTCGTTTTATGGAAAAAAGACAAATTTGATATGTGCTTTTAAGATATCAGAATGTATGTTTTGATAGGCTTTTATTGCTTGCTTTGTAAGAAAGATAAAAAGCATATACCCCCCCCTATACCCCCAAAACCCCTACAAAACCTATGCTATAAGTTGAATTTACAGGTTGTAATGTTGATATAGATTGTTTTTTGAAAAGTTGATAAAAATTAACATATTGAAATATAATGACTTTTATTTTGATTTTTAAAATATATAAAGAGGGGAATAAAAAGCACCTCCAAAACCCCCAAAACCTCCAAAACCAATAGATGGGAAATGTTTTGAAGGTTTCATTTTATGAATACATAAGTTATATGTTTTATTGGAATTTAAAATTCATTCATTGAAATGTTTTATGACTTTTCACTAAAGGATGCCATTCATAGCGTATGGTAGGTCGACCGCCTTGGGAGTTATTGTCTCCAGAGATTTCACGAATATAATTGCAACGGCATAAAAGCTCTAAAGCTTGCTTCACAGCTTCATTGTCTTTTAAACATTTCCAATCACGTTTATAAACATCCCGTGCAGTAAAAACATTAGGTAAATAATCACAGCGCTTGACAAGCAAGTTTGCACTTTCTGTTGCTAATGTATCATGCGCCGCATAAAGACGTTTGGCATGACTTAACAGATATTTTTCCCAATACAAGGCTCTCTCAAGAGCATTTCTATTGATTTCAAAACGACCCCCTTCGGTCAATTCAAAAATCAACGCAAGTGTTGGTATGGTTTTATCCATTTTCAAAAGATACGATTGTAAATTTGTAGAGAAATGACCACTATTTATTTTTTTCTGAAAATTTTCCCACCATACACGAAACATTTCTTGAGCTTCAGCAGAAAAGCGTATGGTTATCGGATGCTTTGGTGAGCCTAACGGTTTATCATAAAGAGAACGAAAGACCCCTTGATAGCTTTCCCATACCTTTTGATTGGGAGGTCTATCCGTCCATAACCGCTTTTTTCGTTCGTCGGGCCATACAATCATTTGAAATCGTTGCATGAAACCATCATCATTTATTCCATGGCACATGGCTTGAATAATGGGAATAATGCGTGAGGGTTGAATGCCCCCAATAATGGAAATGGTTGCATTGGGAATATGAATGGTTCCACGTTCAATACGGTCATAGGTGTATGACGTATTGCCATTAAAAGCTGTTAGATAAAAGGCACGGTCTGTTTGGTATTCCTTTCTTTCCATATTACCTAAAAACCCAGCCAATTCATCTCGTACCATCAAGAGACCACGGGGGTTTTCTTTTAAGAGTTCCCCAAGCTTTTCGACAGTCACATCGTTGACAATAAGACGTCGTTTATCAAGAGTGTTATCATCACTTTCTTTGTGTTCAATAGATTGTGAAAGAAGGGCAAGGGCTTGTTCCTCATCTTGATCTTTGAGTGCTTTATAGGCTTGTTTTTTCTTTTCTCTTTTATCTAATTCAATAAGAATATCTTTCTTTTCTTGCTGTTCTTTCTTCTTTAACCATTCTTGATGCCATTCCTCTTGAAAGGCATAGAGAGGAGTTAAAGCGGCTTGCATGGTAGGTGTTTTGAGTGTTGAAGGTTGCCCCACAAGAGCACCCCAGAGATTAGGAACAATTTTCCAATTATTATCATGTTTTTTGGGAGCAATCCGCACGCCATTGCCAATGACAGCAGCCAAGCCACATAAAGCAGAAATAGCAATAAAATCGATAGAAGATTGTTGAAGATCGGCAACCTCATAAATATAGTCCATTAATGGCATTGGAAGCTGTAATAAGCTAAAAGGCTCGACAGGTAAGAGAGCCGTAGCAATCGGTTTTAATTGCCCCCAACCATTTTGTTGCAAGGCTTGTTCATAAGAAATGGCTTTTAAACAAGTATTTTCGTTTAAAGAGACATTATCGTTATCATTGATGGGAGTATTTTCATTATTGTTTTGTAAATTACTATCTTTCATAGTTTCCCTCTTTTAAGAAAGTAATACGTTATTAAAATCCGTTCCTTTTGGAGCTTGCATCATAAAGACCTCAAAGCCTTGGCTATAAGCACGTGCAGCGAGGGTAAAACCTGCTTTACGACCCGCATCATCGCCGTCCATTGCAATGGTGAGACGCCCTTTTGTATGGGGTAAATTCACACGCATCATGCCACTGGTTGAAAGAGACGCCCATAAATCAACGGGCTCTGATAACAACCCAGACAGCAGAGACAGCCCCGTTTCAATGCCCTCACAAATGACCAGATGTTTTGGATTGGCTTGACTTAAATGCACAGCACCACCTGTTACAGATCCCAACATGGCTTTTGCTGGTTTTTGGTCTGTTTTGCAGCCATTGGCTTGTAAAAAGGTTCTATGAATGGCGAAAGAGCCAGCGCCCTTAACAAGAGCCACCAACGCGGGCAGTGTAAACCCAGAGGGGTGCGAACATTTGTCGTAAAAGCGTAAATCGGGAGGCAAATCACATGTAATACCCCGCATACGTAAATAGGTTTCTGCTAAAGTATTTTTGATTGGTTGGCTTTGTTGCCAAATTGCTTTTGCTCTCTCTGCTTTCTGTTTTGCTCGTTTGAGATCAGCACAAAACTGTTTGGAGAAAGAAAGCATCTGATCATAAGCTTGTTTTCCAAGCAATCCAATTCTAATGAGCGCTTGTATGATCTCTCTAAAAGAGCAGCCAGCATAACAATAGAGTAAAAGACGCCCATCATGTCCATTGGCAAGGGATAAGCTAGGCAGCCTATCATCATGAGCAGGGCAACGGGCTATTCCATAACGCCCATGCCAAACTCCACGTAATGCACAAGTAATTTTTTGAGCTGTTGTATGCAATGCATAAGCATTGCTTGTTGTAGCATTTGTAAAATGCATAAAATCCCTTCCTGCTACTTGCATTACAGGACAGATTCTGTTATTTCGGGATTTGCGAAAGTCGAAATACTTTGTCTGTCCTATAAGGCGAAGTTTTCTTTAGGCGGCGTCGTTGCCACGTTGGTTTTTTGCCTTTTCGATTACATCGCAAAGGTCAGATTGTAACCAGCGCGCTAAGGAACCAATCTTTAAAGGCTTTGGTACTGAGCCATCAGCGACCCGCCGCCAAAGTGTTGAAACGCTTATATTAAGTAGTTTTGCACTCTCACGTACTGTGAGGAGTGGTCCGTTTGGAATCATGGAATCCCCTTTATATTAAATGATAGAATCACTGTTTATTAACTATATATAAATAGCAATTCGTAGCAAACTTTTCCAGCAAAAAAACAATATCTTGTGATTTTTTATCAAGAGAAGCAATAATTTGTGATTGTATTATCCGTTATGGATAAAATAAGGAAAATGGAGACATAGAGCTATCCACAACTTTTATTGTTTTGATCAGTAACATAAGAAGCCCATCTATCCATAAAAATACGACGCTGTTCTAAATAGTCAGTCCGACGATAGGCACGCTCCACTTTTCCCCCAACCGTATGACCTAGAATGGTTTCAGCGACCTCATAAGGGGCATTGGTTGTTTCTGCGAGCCAATCACGTAAACTAGAGCGAAAACCATGCGGACAGGCTTCAAGTCCTGTTTTTTTCATGTATTGTAACATGCTGTTCTGTGCAAGGGGACCACGACCGGTTGCAGAAAAAAGAAACCCATTACGAGATAAAAGGCGTGCTTGTTTAATCACTTTTAGTGCTTCTGATGATAAAGGAACGCGGAATTCTTCTGTAGCATCGCGTCGTCCTTTCATACTTTCAGCAGGAATGGTCCATATATCCCCATCAATCTGATCTTCATGCATATAGCGCAAAGGACGTGTACGAACGCCTGTAAGAATAAGCAAACGCAAAGCCAGTTGTGTCATTGTTGTTGTTTTGCAGAGTGACTGATAAAAGGCAGGAACATCTTTCCAGTCCATTGCTGGTAAATTTTGTGCTTTATGGCGTTGTTTCCCTAAAAGAGCGCGTGCTTTTATCGTTGCTTGTAAATCAACATCCAGCCCCAAAGCAGCAGCATGTTTGAGACAAATATTAAGACGATTTATTGCTTTCTCTGCGGTTGCAGCTTTTGCATGCCAGATGGGAGCAAGAACATTGCGTATCTCTGTTTGTGTAATTTCTGAAATAGGAATACAGCCTAATTTGGGGAGAATATAAAGTTGTAAAGGTAGAAACCAATTCCCAGCCTTGCCATCTCCTTTTAATTCAGCTTTACGACTTTCAAAAGCATCTAAGGCAATGTCTTTTAAATAATGGAGATTACTTATTGCCTCACGCTTTTGTTTCTCACGTTCTTTAATGGGATCACGCCCCTCATGCAAAACAGAACGCCATTGATTTGCTAATTCACGGGCTTTTTTTAAAGAAACATTTCGCAACGCACCCAAGCCCATTTCGCGGCGCCGACCATGAATGGTATAACGATAAAGCCATTGAGCACCACCATCTTTACGCTTATGGAGAAGCAAGCCGGCACCATCATTATATTTGCCAGCCCCCAATGTTGCGACAGCCCTTGCATTAAGACGATTCATAAGAGGCATTTTTACTCCTTTCTTTCCTCATTTTTACCCACACACCAGCCCCGCTTTTGACGTGCAAGCAAGTGATATTAATTGATTCAATCTGAGAGGGTTTGTGATGAGAAAATCTTACTATATTCGGAGTTATGATTCAAGTTGAAAAAGGATGATTTATTATTATAAATCAATGTGTTGCCAGACCCCGGAATACTAATGCGAGGGCGCTCGCAACCGGAGGGGGAGCAAAGTGCAAGCCAAAAGTCTACATTTTTATGACATTTCTTTAGGCAAAAAAATTCGCTTTAGAAGAAACTTCATGGGTTTTTCTCAAAAACAATTAGGGAGTCATTTGGGCGTAACGTTTCAACAAATTCAAAAGTATGAGAAAGGTTTAAATCGCGTAAGTGCAAGACGTTTACAAGAAATTGCTCATATATTAGATGTTCCCGTTTCCTTCTTTTATGCTGATAGCACAAAAAAAGAAGATCCCCTCTATCATTGTGATGACAGAATAGAAAGCAAAGCAGAATATTTACTTTTGCAAAGTTTTAGAATGCTAACCCGCAAAAAACAACGAGCTATTTTGCAGTTAATTTCTGGTGAAAAAAATGATCCCTTATTTTCATAAGTTCACTGAAAGAACAATCAACGTCCTTAATAACATTGAAAAGAATTTTGACTGTCTCCACACACCTTATGAGAACGAAAATTCTTAAATCTAATCTGGTCTGTAAATAGTCCGAATTCTAACGAGTTTAACTTAGCAATAGCGCTTTGATTTATAATGATAATCTAACGTTATGTATATTGAATAAGTGTCTCAAATATCATAAAATTCTTTCATTTCAAACTTGTTCTATATTGAATCAATCAAAATCATTTATTTGCACATTACAAGCAGAGTTGGCGTGTGAGTAAAAATGTACAAAAAAGGCATATCTCTTAATTGAATCGTCTCACATACCAAGAACTGTAGCCGCATTGAATGCCGGAAAAATGTATGATGATGCTAACTTACTCTTTTATTAAACATGGGGGTGTTCAACGGCTTTCCACTGATATAATCCACTTGAAACAAAAGGCTCGCCAAACAAGCCTACGAATATTCACACACACTAAAAAACACTTAAATATATCAAGAAAGCTTAAAGATCTTATACCACCATACTTCAAATGACGATATTTTATAGCATAACAGGATTAAAGTAAAAAACAGACACGAAAAAACTATATGTATAACTTTCATAAGAATTTATTTATATAATGGATACTTAAGTTTATCTTGTTGTGCCATAAATTCTATCATTTAAGGTATGAAAATATGAAGCATGCATACCTCCTTGAAACATTCAAATGTTTTTAGATGCTAAATGTCTTTTTAAATATTTTTAGGCTTTCTTATTGAGCCTTAAGTTTCAAGTGAAAAATGGGAAGCTGCTAAAAGTACCGCTAGAATCTGGCTGTTTACAGACTGAATAGGAAGCTTCGCTTTTAAAGGCATAGGGAGAAGATCAAATAATTCAACAATTAACAGATAGAGTATTAAAAGATTCCCCCAACGCGATACGTAATACCATCCTTAAAAAATTCAAAAGTGTAAAGGTAAACATTGACAGAAGATAAAGAATTCACTTAATTAAAGTGCTCTCTAACGAGCTAATAGTTTAGCGTACAATATTCAATTTTTTCAATTCTGAAAGATTAAAAAAGACTTATCATTTGAAATAAAACAATTTATTGTGCTGACGATGATGATTGGTGTGCACAAAATTGAGTTGTTGAAAATCAAAAATATAATTTAATGATGTTCCTTGACCAACTCACTCTCTCCTGAGTATAGCACGGGGAATAAACGTGGAGAGACATGAGGAGTATATAGAAAATGAGTTTTAAAGTTGCAATTGTCGGCGCAACCGGAAATGTTGGTCGTGAAATGCTTACAATTTTAGAAGAACGTGGTTTTCCTGCGCATGAAATTGTCCCTCTAGCATCACGACGCTCATTAGGACAAGAAGTTTCTTATGGAGATAAAACTTTAAAAGTAAAAGCACTGGATACTTACGATTTTTCTGACACAGATTTTTGTCTTATGTCTGCGGGAGGGAGCATTTCCAAAGAATATGCTCCTAAAATCGCTGCTGCCGGCTGTGTCGTCATCGATAATTCCTCCACATGGCGCTATGATTCCAATGTTCCGTTGATCGTCCCTGAAGTCAATGCCGAAGCTATAAATGCCTTTTCTAAACGTAATATTATAGCAAACCCTAATTGTTCAACAATTCAACTGGTCTTAGCTTTAAAACCACTCCATGATGCTGCAATCATTAAACGTGTTGTTGTCTCTACATATCAATCGGTTTCTGGAGCTGGTAAAGAAGGAATGGATGAACTTTTCGAACAATCACGTGCAGTTTTTGTTGCTGACCCAATTACATCAAAAAAATTCACTAAACGCATTGCCTTTAATGTCATTCCTCATATCGATGTTTTCATGGAAGATGGTTATACAAAAGAAGAATGGAAAATGACTGCTGAGACAAAGAAAATTCTCGATCCGAAGATTAAGTTAACGGCCACTGCTGTTCGGGTCCCTGTCTTTATCGGTCATGCCGAAGCTGTCCATGTTGAATTTGAAAAACCACTAAGCGTATCTGAAGCACAAGCGCTTCTCCGCGATGCTCCCGGTTGTCAGCTTATCGATAAACACGAAGATGGTGGCTATACCACACCTTATGAATGTACAGGAGAAGATGACACCTTTATTAGCCGCATTCGTGAAGATATCACCGTTGAAAATGGTTTAGCTTTCTGGGTTGTCGCCGATAATTTAAGAAAAGGAGCAGCATTGAATGCCGTTCAAATTGCTGAATTGCTCATTTCTCGTAATTTGATAAAGCCTAAGTCCGCAAATTAACGCCCTGTCCAAAAGGATGAAGAGCCCTCGCAGGTCTGTCAAAAGTCCGGTTTCTCTTCAGCAGGATCTTATCTCCTGCTGAGGATTCATATCGCCATTTTAAAGGACTGTGATTCGGGATATTAACAATTTTACTCTGAATATCCATAATATACCTTGCCGCCTTAAGTTAATCATCGCCACCTTAATGCCATTTTATCGTAGAATAGGATTAGCAGCATAAGCATTTTTTGCTTCATGCTGCTGATCCTTTTTGTCATTCCGGTTGTGAAATTAACTTTACCTTTATCGAGCAGGATAGGTCACAACACGGTAACGCGTTTCGTTACGTTCAAAATTTTTGTAATTGACATTATCAGGAAACAAAGGGTTATAAGCATTCACGCGCTTTACAGAGACTTCTTGTGCTTTTGGCGACGGATTTAAAATTGTTCGTTCATCCCTTTTCTTGACACCTGTAGAATCGATAATCATATCTGTTCTGTATAGTTTTTGCATATTTTTCCGTGTTTTTTGAATCGCCGGAAGAACTTTAAAATCGGAAACAGCCTGTTTTACTTTTTCTTTTTTTACTTGTGACGATTTTATCATAGCATTTGGCTTTACTGGCATCTTTGTAAAAGCAATGGTAGGAACATCGCTAACATTGACATAACGTGCAGATGCCCAACCAACTTTTCCATGATAACCAAGAGAACACCAAGTTTTATTGGATAAACAGCCATAAATTTGCACTTTTGCTCCCATTGGAACCATTGTGATCACTTTATAAGCTGTTGCAGGACCTGTGCGTAAAGATACCTGACCTGATGCAACACGAGCAACTGTTCCAGCAATGGTTCCAGCTTCCGCGTGAGAAGCAGTCACAACCACCCCCGACGCTCCCAAAGCCCATAAAATCATTGTTGTTGATAAAAATTTCTTTCTTAACATTATTTTTCTTCCTCTCTCAAAACATGTGAAGGGCAAAATTTCGCCTTTGCAAAAATTTGCCGCGTTTAAATCCAATGATCAGCAACCTTTATTTCCCGCCAAAAAGACCCCACAACATTGCAACAAAATCTCTCTTTATTCCCCCCTCTACACGAACACGGACTTTTGATCTTGGTTGCGCAGTATGTTCTTCATGAATTTACGCCTAAAGCATCATCTAATTGTTTGGTTCTTCAACCAATCGTCCTTTAAAGAAGTTTTTAAAGTGTTATTGGTTCCCTCAACAAATGATTGCAATAAAAGAATTGATTGCCTGAATTACAGAGAATGAATGATGATACGCCCCCAAAATACTAAAAATAAAAGGAAAAATAATAATCTTTTAAAAATAAAAGTGATTGAATATTCTCTAAAGCTTGTATAACTTTAAATCTTCCTAAAAAAATACAGAGTATATTGAAACTTCCCTCAAAAAATCTCTTGGAAAAGAAAGTTAAAAGCACATGACATTAAAAATTTTTTCTCGCAGTCAGATTATAGGATTATTCCTCTCTCTCTTTGCACTTTTTTTATCTACTGCTTGCGTCATGGCTACAGACAAATCAAAAATCAAACTTGGTATTATGGAAGGGCGGGATGCGATTATTTGGAAAACTGCTGCTGAACAGGCTAAAAAATCCGGTTTAGATATTGAACTCGTTTATTTTTCTGATTACGCTTTGCCTAATGACGCTGTTAACGCAGGAGAGATCGATGCGAATGCTTTTCAGCACGCCCCTTATCTTAATGAACAAATGAAACAACGTGGCTATAAACTTTCAATTGTTGGCTATACTTTTATTGCTCCAATTGGTGTTTATTCGCACAAAATCAAAGACTTAAAAGATCTACGTGATGGTGCACATGTTGGTATTCCGAACGACCCATCTAATGGTGGAAGAGCCTTACTTCTTCTCAATTCTTTAGGTCTCATTAAGTTAAAAGATCCTCATAATATTCTTGCATCTCCACTTGATATTATCGAAAATCCTAAAAACCTGCAAATTCGTGAGCTCGATGCTGGTATGTTAGGGCGAGCTATTGACGATTTTGATCTTGCAATTATAAACACAAACTGGGCTATTGTTTCCGGATTAAACTTCGAAAAAGATGTCGTCGCATGGGAGAGTGCAAAAAATAATCCTTATGATAATATCATCGTTGTACGCACGAGCGAAAAAGATGAGCCATGGGTTAAAAAATTAGTTGCCGCTTACAACAACGATCTCATCCGTGCAAAAATAAAAGAGATTTTTGGCAAAACCGCCCAAACTTCTTGGTAATTGTGCCAAATATCCGAGTAATTGTGAATGGAAAAACCTACTCTTATCTCCTTAAAAAACATCAGCCGTTGTTTTAACAAAACGGCTGGTGTTCCGGTAATTAATAATCTCTCTTTAAATATCCATGCTGGTGAAATCCTTGGGGTTATTGGGCGCAGTGGAGCAGGAAAATCAACACTTATCCGCTGTTTAAATGGGTTAGAGAAGATTGATGCAGGGTCCATTTTTTTTGAAGGTGTTGATATTTCAAATCTATCAGAGATAGAGTGGGCGCCTTACCGTCAACGAATTGGGATGATTTTTCAACATTTCAACCTTCTCTCATCGCAAAATATTCTTGATAACATTGCATTGCCGCTTAAATTAAGTGGTGTAAGTAAAAAACAACGCCACAAACGTGCCCTTGAACTGATTGAATTGGTTGGGTTATATGGAAAGGAATATTGTTATCCGGCACAATTGTCAGGGGGGCAAAAACAACGCGTTGGCATTGCTCGTGCGCTCGCTGCTAATCCTAAAATATTGTTATCAGATGAAGCCACCTCTGCTCTTGACCCTGAAACAACACAATCTATTCTAGAGCTCCTTGCTGATATTAATAAACACCTCAATCTCACGATTGTGCTCATCACCCATGAAATGGAAGTTGTGCGCACCATAGCGCATCGCGTTGTTGTTCTTAATCAGGGGAACATCGTAGAAGAAGGACGTGTGAAAGACATCTTTACATCACCGCAAGACGATACAACCATAGCCATGCTCAAGCTTGTCACCCCGCAACTTCCTGAAAAATTTGCGAAAAATCTCAAACCAATCGGGCGAGAAGCTGTCATTGAAATCAATATTGCCGGTGAAATTGCCCAGCAGCCTTTTCTTCATCTTCTAGAAAATGAGAGTGGTTTAAGAGCACGTATTCTCCATGGTGGCATTGATACAGTCCAAGGCGAAACCATCGGGCGCCTCTTCCTTGCTCTTCCTGCTCAAGATAAAGAAGCTTTAAAAAAAGCCGTTCAATGGTTAACAGAAAAAGGACGATATTGCGAGGTGTTAGGTTATGTTTAATGTTTTGTCTCATGAACTTCCCCAAGCTGTTATTGATACAATATTGATGACACTTAGTGCTTCTTTTATGGCATTTATTATAGGACTTCCCCTTGGTCTTCTTCTTCACACAACAGCACGTGGGGGGATTTTTTCCTCATCTCTCATCAATCGCCCTTTAAGCATCATCATTGACAGTATTCGTGCCATTCCCTTTATTATTCTTGCATTTTATCTTCTTCCCGTTACGCGTATCGTTGTAGGAAGAGGGATAGGAATGCCTGCTGTAATTTTTATACTGACCATTTCAGCTATCCCTTTTTATGCACGCATGGCGGAACTCTCTTTTAAAACCGTTGAAAACGGTCTCATTGAAGCGATCCGCTCTATGGGCGCAAGCCGTCTTCAAATTATCAGACATGTTCTTATTCCTGAAGCTCTCCCTAGCCTGATTACAGGTTTTACAGTCATGGTCATTTCTCTCATAGGAGCCACCTCACTTGCTGGATATCTTGGTGGAGGCGGTTTAGGGGATATGGCAATCCGCTATGGCTATCAACGCTATAATACCTTCATCATGACCATTGTCATCATTCTTTTGATCATGCTCAATATTATAACCCAATGGACTTCTGATAAAATCGTACAAAAACTTGATAAAACAAAACATTAAAAGACTTAGAATTTCACATACCAGTACCATCATCCTCTTTGCCACTTTCCAAGTGCAACAACCCTTGCCTATCGAAAACGCTCATAAGAGATTAGAAACTTTTTTCTTAAACAGTTTTTATCTCTCCCCATCCGTTTGTAACATGAAAGAAAATAGTTTTAACGGATTGAACATAAAAGGGAATAAAATGAGAGATCTCACAGTATGTGAGACTCTCTCTTAACATAAAAATGATAAATTATCATGTCAAATTAAGACATTGGTCACGACCTTTCAAAACCTTAGATAACATATTGAATTTATAGTGATAATATGACGTTATTCATATTGAATGAGAATTCTGAATACCGTAAGATTCTCTCATTCAAAATTTGTTCCATATCGAATCAATCAAAACCTCTCGCTTGCATGTTACAAGCGGGAAGAGCCGTGTGAGTAAAAACTATACAAGAAAGGAAGGCGTGCCTCTTATGAATTATCTCAAGCACCAAGACCTGTCTTAACATTGGGTGCTAGCATATAAGGTGCTAGCATATAATATGATAGTACCGGTTTTCTTCTTCACAAGCATAAAGATATAGGGATGCTCAATGGCTTTACCGTTATACTATTCACAGGCGCCATTGCGAAATGGGTGTGACGAGCGTTGAGAGATGTTTCTTTAAAATAAGCCCGTGAATTAGCAACGCAAGTATATTCCATTTGAAACATTCTGTTTTATGTGAGAGCTGTGATACCATTAAAGAATGCTATAAACAAAAGCGTGAAGCAATGCACTATCTTCATTAGGAAACTCCTCTTCAAAACGATCTAGGAAAGATAGCAATCTACTATGGCTATAAACGCTATGATAGCTCCAGGATATCTATCACCCTATAGATTATTCTCAATATTATCATTGAAGAAACTTCTAATAGAATTGTACAAAAATTTTATAAAATAAAGTACTCAAACTAATCTAGATATTGGAAGATTTTTCCCCCATCACTGCCACAATAAGCCATTGAGCCGTAAGAGCTGGTTTTTTTAACTGTTCAATTTCTACCGTAACCCCATAATGGAAAACCACTCGACCAGAAGGGCGAATTTCTGCATCATCTAACACAAAACGCGCACGTACCCGTACCCCTGTTTTCACAGGACTCATGAAGCGTACTTTATCGAAACCATAATTAATCCCCATTGTGCTTCCCTCCAACTCTGGAAGAGCCTCATAAGCGAGCGTAGATAAAAGCGATAATGTTAAAAACCCATGAGCAATTGTGCCTCCAAAAGGTGTCTTTTTAGCCTTTTCCTCATCAACGTGTATCCATTGATGATCATCTGTAGCGCATGCAAACTGATTAATCATATCCTGTGTAACAAGACGCCACCCCGATAATCCCACTTCTTTCCCAATAAAACTGGTAACATCTTGTATTGCTATTTTTTGCTGCATAACGCTATTCCTATTTTACTTGATAAAAACAACCACCCCTCTTGCTTTTATAAAATCCATTGATTAGAGCATCAAGAATAAAAGATTAATTGTCTTAAAAACAAATGCACCTTATGAATGAGAAAAATTCTTTAGCAGAATAGTTTTCAAATGGGAAAAAAGAATGGCAAGCAATGTGAACCTAACAGGTTTAGCGCATGATTTAAAACAACGTGCAGAAAAGCATCCCCCCATCCGTATTGGACTGATTGGTTGTGGTGAAATGGGCACAGATTTATTATCAAGTATCGCGCATATGGATGGTATAACAGTCGCTGCAGTAGCCACTAGGACGCCGTCACGTATTTTTGATGCCGCTACAATAGCCTATGGCGAGGATGGACATGCCTGTGAAGTTGAAAATACTTATGCTCTCACGCAAAGCATTGAAAAAAATTTGATTGCAGCAACAGATGATATTAACCTTGTTTTACGTCATGAACAAATTGATATTATCGTTGATGCAACAGGCTATCCCGAAGCAGGAGCAGAAATTGGTATCAAAGCGCTTGAAAATAACAAACATCTTGTCATGATGAATGTTGAAGCAGATGTTACAATTGGCGCTTATCTCAAACATGAAGCAGAGAAACGAGGGCTCATTTATACACTTGGTGCCGGAGATGAACCAACTTCTTGTATGGAACTCATAGAATTTGTTTCAGCCCTTGGACATAAGATTGTTGCAGCAGGTAAAGGAAAAAATAATCCTCTGCGCTTTGATGCTACACCTGATGCTTACGAAGAAGAAGCATTCCGGCGTAATATGAATGTGCGCATGTTGGTTGAATTTATTGATGGTTCCAAAACGATGGTTGAAATGGCAGCAATTGCCAATGCCACTGGACTTCTCCCCGATTGCCCAGGAATGCATGGACCACAAGCGGCGCTGCAAGATCTAAACAAAGTGCTTATCCCAAAACAAGATGGAGGCATTTTGCAGCGATATGGTATTGTAGATTATTCAACAGGCCAAGGTGTTTCTCCAGGTGTCTTTGTCATTGCAGAAATAGCGCACCCACGTTTACGCGAACGTATGGAAGATTTAAAAATTGGTCAGGGGCCTTATTTCACCTTTCACCGTCCCTATCATTTAACAGCAATGGAAGTTCCCCTCACCTGTGCACGCGTTATGCTTTATGGCAAAAAAGATATGGCTCCTTTTAGCCATCCCGTAGTAGAAGTCTGTGCTGTTGCTAAAAAAGATTTACATCCAGGTGATCAGCTAGACTTTATCGGTCTTTATACTTATCGCGCTTGGATAATGAACATCGCAGAAGCACGCGCTCACCACGCCATTCCTTGTGGTCTTTTAGAAAAAGCAACAGTAACAGCTGAAATTAAAAAAAACGAACTCATTACACTACATAATACTGCTATTCGTGAAGATCAATGGATTGCACGTCTTCGTGCTAAACAAGACCTTTTACTTCATTGCCCTTCTTCCGCTAAGCTATAAACACTCCTTAATTACCTCACTTAACAGTATCTTTGCCTCACACAACAGAACAACCCAGAATGCACTTGTATCGCAAACACAAGTGTTTGTGTTTTAATAAAGGCATTTTTTAACGATGCATATCACCACTTCCCTCTCACAATATGGCGCGTAAATGCTACAATATAAACCACCCCATGATATGGCATAAGATTCATTGTGTATCACTATCTTTACTCTATAAAAATACAAACCGGCATCATCATTTATTTGGTCAATATTACGACAGCCCTTGGACCTTAGAGATGATTCATAAGAAGAATTTTTACTCTTTTTTTTAATAATTTTATCCATACACGAACGCAACTTGTGATACGTAAAAAATACTTTTGATGGATTTAACATAAACAAATTTGAAATAATAATTTATCATTTTTCTTATTGCATAAGAGCTATGAATACAGGGATCTTTTTATTTTGTTCTCTTATAAAAAATCAAAAAATTTAAAAAGGATAAAATATGCCTTTGATGAATAATCTTCATATGAGAGAAGATAGACAATATTAAAAAGCTGATAAAGATAATGAGTATACTAACCTTATTACTAGAGAATAAACATAAATGTAGGATCTTGAACTTTAATAATGTTAATAAAACTATATTTAGTATTAAGAATAGTAATTTTTTATCCAATACAGTATAAATAATTTCAAATATTTATTTTTTCAAAATCATAAGGCGAACAAAAAGATCATCGACTTTGTCGATGATCTTTTTACTAAAGTGTAGTGAATATTCCCCAAAGAGATATAACAGCACCTAATACATCCCCAACACATAAAGAAGCAAGAAGTGATAAAATACCTATTCCCCCCCAACAGGCTGCACCTGAAAAGGCAGCAGTTTTTTCAGCTTTCCCCAAAGCAATGCCATCTTGTTCCTCAACGCCTTGAATAACAGCTCTATCCACAGCTTTAATAGCTACATCTTTTTCTAGTGTAGAAATAGTAACTGCCATTCTCTCTTGAAATTGATTTTTTACAAAACTTGCATTTCCCTCTATAGTTTGTACAAAAAAGAGAATAAATAGTGTAAAAGTAAATGAACATACACGATTTTTAAATATTTTAAACATAGCTTTCTTTGCTCCTCTTTTCTTCACTGAAAAAATGAAAGAATATTCACATATATAAAAACCAAAACTTCTATTTAATCATTTATATAATTGCACATAATAAAATATTATATGTAATTATATTATATAACACATTGTGTATTACATGTAAAGACATAAAACAGCAAATGATAAAAATAATTTATTCATTTTACACTATAATAACTAATATCTTAACAGTAAGATATTGTCATTGTTATTTATCTACTTCAAAATAATAAAAATTTGTCAAATTGCTTATTATAATAAAGATTAAAAAAATAAATTCATTTGAAAATTTATATAATAGAACTTTTATAAATAATTTAAAATGTAATTAAATTTTAAAGAAATATAACATTAAAAACCGTTATTATAATGATAATTATCATCTATTATTTTAAATAAATATACAAATGAAATAGTAATTAATGGATTTTTATTATATCGATCATCAATAAACTTGAAAATAAAATTGATAGCGAATAAAAAACTCGATATAAAACAAATATATCATAATAAATAAAAATTAAAATATTGTATTATTTTTCTATAAAAAATTTATAAAATGTAAAAAGAAATTAAGATCTCTATTTTCAAATAGAAAAGACGTTAATAAAATAATTCTCAACTTTTACTGATATATAAAGAAAAATAGCGCATAGCATCTTCAAAAGGTAATTCAGCCCCTTTATCTCATACAGCATAAAAACTCAAAATATTGACATTCAAACCTAACAAAACAAACGCATAAAATAAGTAAATCTATCAGATTTACAAAAACATTATAAGCAACAATAGAGCACCAACAAACTACCTAAAATTAAATAAAAAGAGAGTCATAAAAAATGAGATGATCCCCCAAAATACTGAAAAACAATTTTCTTTCTTAATTTTCATAAATTTTATTCCATATTTTGCTTCAATATTGTAGAGCACAGCCTTATTTATATTTACTCTGTATTAATAAAAAAATTCTCTTTGAAATAAATTTTTGGCAATATTCACATAACTGTCTGCAATTTGTACAAAATAAATAATTGATCAAATGCTTGAAAGAAAAATGATATTAAATGATAAATTTACCAACCGATCATTTTAATAGCAGAATACTCATCTATAATAATAATTTATTGTTTTGCATGTTGAATGAGAGAGCTGACTATTATAGGATTCTCTTAATTTTAACGCTGTTTATATTGAATTAATCAATATTCTTCGCTTTCAAAGCACAAAAGAAAACGATGTGTGTGTGTAAACACACTTGAAGAAAGGAAAATATCACTTATGAGATATTTTAAATATCAAGCGCGGTTAACACAGTATTGAAAACTGGAAAAGTGAATGGTGGAGCCCCTTTTTAATTTAAAAATGTAAAGATAGTGAAGTGCAATAGATTTTATATTATGAGGATTTACCATTATACCATTCACGAACAGTATCACAAAATAGGCTTGGATACCTTGAGAAAGGTTTCTTTAAAACAAGCGTATCAATGTGCAACACAATAGCGTTCTGTTTATCATGTATCCAACGGTATTTCTTCTTGAATCATCTTATAAACTCATCGAGCTCTCTGAGATTCAAGTTCATCTTACGTGAATTTTTCCCTTTATATTCATTTTTTCTCATGAACACTAAAGTCTGTTAAGACACTATCCAAAGTAAAATCAATCAAAAAAATTTCTATTCTTTTGTACTATACAGATACTTGAATTAAGAATTTAGAACTCCTGATTTCAACCAAAGTCTGTACTATTGCAACAATAGAAATAGTTTTGTTATCCTCGCTCCATAGTAAAAAGAAGAATATACAACTTACAGAAAAAATTGCGCTTTCAATAAACAATGAAAAAATTATTTTTCATTACATGATGTGAAGTATTTAACCTGTATGAATATTTACTTATTAAAAATGAGAATATGCATCAGAAAGTCTTACCAAAGATAGCTATCTTTAGAAAGCTCGCCTCATATTACAAAAAATTTGAGTTGGCTTTGCTCAATAAAATCTTCACTATTGTTTGACAAAGCTCTCATTTTTATAGCATCCATATGTGATGTAAAAAGACGCCTATTTGCGTTTCTCTTATAGATAGATTAAATAGTGACAGCACTTTTGATCATTTTTTCTGTGTTAACTTCTCTTTTGGGCAATAATTTATGGTATCTAACACGCCTTTTCTCGCTCTTTTACCTTTGGGCGCACACGAATATCACGGAGAGCACCTTCCCTTCGAAACCGACTGGATCATTGCTGAAGCTTTTGCAAAAGCCCTCACTTTACAAACAAAAGAGCAATTTCATATCGCACTTTTACCGGTTGAAAAGATTGGCTATTCTATAGAACATATGGATGTTACAGGCACACAAACCCTTACCTTTTCTGATGCTATTGAGCGATGGATAAGCATTGGTGAAAACTGCTATCGCAAAGGAATAAAGCGTTTTCTTCTTCTCAATGCCCATGGAGGCAATTCACCCTTAATGAGCATTGTTATCACCGAATTACGGAGGCGTTTTTCAATGCTTGCGGTAGCAACAAGTTGGAGTCGTTTTGGCCTACCGCAAGGTTTAATGGCACCGTCTCAACAGCATCTTGATATCCATGGAGGATTTATCGAAACCTCTCTCATGCTCTATTTAGCACCCGAAAAAGTGCATATGGAGAAAGCAGAAAATTTTTATAATAAGCAAGCTGATATGATTGCCAACTATCAGTATTTACGCGCTTATGGTCCTCATGCCTTTGGGTGGACAATGCGAGATCTAAATACGCAAGGTGCAGCAGGAAACGCAAGCAAAGCAACACCGCAAGCCGGTGAAGCAATTTTCTCTCATGTTCTTTGTGGGCTTCGTGGTTTACTTGATGATATCAATCGATTTAAAATAAATACATGGCAATAAAGAACAATAAAAGGTCTCTCCATGGAAACAACACACCCCAAAAAACTTCCCGTTACGGTTCTCACAGGCTATCTTGGTGCAGGAAAAACTACCCTTCTCAACCGCATTCTCAGTGAAAATCATGGCAAACGTTATGCCGTCATTGTCAATGAATTTGGTGAAATTGGTATTGATAATGACCTGATCATTGAATCAGATGAAGAAATTTATGAAATGAATAATGGCTGTGTTTGCTGCACTGTGCGTGGTGATCTTATTCGCATTCTGGAAAGTCTGATGCAACGTTCTCATCGATTTGATGCGATCATTATAGAAACGACAGGACTTGCAGATCCCGTTCCCGTAGCACAGACCTTTTTCATGGATGATACGGTCCATGAAAAAACAGCTCTCGACAGTGTTATCGCGGTCGTTGATGCAAAGCATTTGCCCTCTCAACTGAAAAAAAGTCGTGAAGTTGAAGAACAAATTGCTTTCTCTGATATTGTTCTCTTAAATAAAATTGATCTTGTCAGCGAAGAAGAACGTGCACACGCGCAATCGCTCATTCTTGCAATTAATCCCAGAGCCATAATTTACGCAACAGAGCGCGCTAACATCCCTCTTGATAAACTCCTCGATCGAGGTTCCTTTGATCTCCAACGCACTTTAGATAATGATCCCCATTTTCTTGACCATCAGCACGCAGACCATGTCTGTGGTCCCGATTGTAATCATGATCATGTACATCACCACAAATCCACCATTCATGATATTACAATAACCTCTGTAAGTTTAAAAACAGGTGCCCTTCAACCAGAAAAATTTTTCCCATGGATTCAACAGATCACGCAACAACAAGGTCCTGATATTTTGCGTTTAAAAGGCATTATCGCATTTCAAGGAGACGATGATCGTTATGTCATTCAAGGCATACACATGATCCTTGAAGGACAGCACCAACGTCCATGGCGTGAAGATGAAAAACGTGAAAGTCGACTTGTTTTTATTGGCCGTACCCTTGATGCCGAAAAACTGAAAACCGGTTTTGAAAATTGTGCATAAGCGAGTAAAAATGCCAAGCATTACCAATTACAATTTACAAAATTATTGTCTTTCCTGCGGTTTTATTGATAATAAACCAGCTTTTGTCTCGGTCGAAGGTTTCATTGTTTTTTTAAACCCAATCCCACAAAACATTGAAGTTCACCAAGGAATAATTTCTAGCCATTTTTCCCATGATAACACAGCTATCATTACAGGTGGAGAAGACGGAAAGGTCTGTCAAACAACAGTAGATGGTCATACAAAAGTACTGGGCAAACAGGAAGGCAAATGGATAAGCAATGTTGCATTTGGACCACGGAAAGTTTTTGCTTTTTCCTCCTCACGTTTCGCATTTGTGGATGTTGGAAAAGAAAGACAAGAGCTCACACATGAACGCAGTGTAGAAGGCCTCGCTTTTGCCCCAAAAGGTTTACGACTTGCCGTTGCCCATTACAATGGAGTTACTCTTCATTGGTTATCAACGCAAACATCTCCCACCACATTGGTCTGGAAAGGAGCACACTTTGGTGTCACCTTCTCACCAGACAACCGCTATGTCATTTCTACCATGCAAGAAAACGCCCTCCATGGCTGGCGTCTCACTGATAATCAGCATCTCCGCATGAGTGGCTACCCAAGCAAAGTCAAAAGCTGGTCTTGGAGTGCGAAGGGAAAATGGTTAGCAACATCCGGTGCATCAGCAGCCATTGTCTGGCCCTTTCATACAAAAGATGGCCCCATGGGAAAAACACCATTAGAACTGGGCACACGAGCAAATGCACTTGTCAGCACCGTTGCATGCCATCCAAGCAAAGAAATTGCAGCAATAGGCTTCAATGATGGAATGATTTTGTGTGCACATTTTCACGATGGAAAAGAAGTTCTTCTAAAAGGCTATGGAAAAAGCGCCATTTCAGCGCTCAACTGGGATCAGACAGGGCACAACCTTGCCTTTGGTAGCGAAAATGGTGAGTGTGGTATTATCAACATCTCTGTTTAAGAAAACAACAACAACCATCACAGCTAAGATAGCCGCACAATCCTCCAGAAGCAATTGCGCATAAAACCCATCTTCCTCTCTAAAAAATAAGAGAAGATTTTAATAAAGTAAAAGGCAGCATTTTCTACTGCCTTTTTATAAAAGGACATACCATACTCTGTCAAAAAAGATGGCGCAAACCAGCTGAGAAACTCGCTCCAGAAAAACCAACTTTCTTAAATTTATGCTGATAAGTTATATCTCCATAAAGAGAAAGTTTTGAAGAAAGACGCGCATTAAAACCAAGCCCCGCTTCTAAAGAAGAACCAAAATCACCTAACTGGAAATCATTTTTAAAAGAAACAAATTGCTTATCTTCAAAACTACGCAAATAAGAAAGCTTACTATAAAAAGAAATGGCACGTCCCTTTTCAGAAACATTAAGTGTCTTGCTTAAACGCCCACCAACACGCCCCACCCATTGATGAAATTTTCCTAAATCAACATCAATATTATCAACATCATGTGCCGGATTAAACTGAAGATGCTGATAAACAACCTGAATCTGCGGATCAAAAACAACACCTTTATACCCTGTTGCAAACGTTCTGCCACTTGTTAAAGAACCGCTAAACTGTTTACCCTTTAACGTCACAACCTTGCCCCGTGCTAGTGTCAAAACATCTCCCTTAAAAAGTCCATACGATAATACCCCATCGATATAAAAACCCGTATCATGCTGTAAACTTCCATAAGCAGCAACGGACCATTTATCAAATGGACTCTTTTTGCTTTGTTCAACATTTAGAGGATGGAGAGAGAGGTTTCCATAAGTTCCCGTGACCCCAAAGAATGTGCAACTCTCTGAACTCTCAATTTCTTTCAGCAAAACGCCTGCTTCCAGTGCACTATAATCAAGTTCTGCTCCATAGCCATATTCAAAAGCAGAAAGATTTGAAGCATAGTGGTAGCTTCCACCATAACCACGGATAAAAAATGCTGGATTTTCATCACTTTTCAAAGAACCTCTAGAATAGCTTCGTATTGCCTCCAATTTTTTATTTTGAGAGGCAAAATCCATCAAGCCGGCATGGAATAACGCATTTGGTAAAAGGAGATAAGTTGGCAACTGTGGGACAACCGCCCTAATTCCCATTTCGGGCTGAATATCAGGCTTAACAGGAACAGGCGAAGTGGGGACAGGATCTGTAGGTATAGGATCACTTAGATCAGAGGGCGCTGACGGAGAAGGTGTTGGTGTAATAGGCACAGAGAAAGAAGATGAAGGATCTGTAGGTACAGGATCACTTGGATCAGAGGGCGCTGACGGAGAAGGTGTTGGTGTAATAGGCACAGAGGAAGAAGATGAAGGATCTGTAGGTACAGGATCACTTGGATCAGAGGGCGCTGACGGAGAAGGTGTTGGTGTAATAGGCACAAAGGAAGAAGGTAAAGGATCTGTAGGTACAGGATCACTTGGATCAGAGGGCGCTGACGGAGAAGGTGTTGGTGTAATAGGCACAGAGAAAGAAGATGAAGGATCTGTAGGTACAGGATCACTTGGATCAGAGGGCGCTGACGGAGAAGGTGTTGGTGTAATAGGTACAGAGGAAGAAGATGAAGGATCTGTAGGTATAGGACCACTTGGATCAGAGGGCGCTGACGGAGAAGGTGTTGGTGTAATAGGCACAGAGGAAGAAGATGAAGGATCTGTAGGTACAGGATCACTTGGATCAGAGGGCGCTGACGGAGAAGGTGTTGGTGTAATAGGCACAGAGGAAGAAGATGAAGGATCTGTAGGATCTGTAGGTATAGGACCACTTGGATCAGAGGGCGCAGACGGAGCAGGTGTTGGTGTAATAGGTGTAGGTAATGGAGTGGGAACAGGGTCTGTAGGTGTAGGATCTACCGGCGCAGAAGGTGAAGGTGGAATAGGTAAAATTGTAGAAGAATCTTGTTTAGGACTAATATAAATACCCTCGAGACGAAAATCCCAAAAGTCCCGATCTCCTGCAACTAATCTATTCATAGGATCTGCTTTTCCAAAAGAAGAACTTGGGCCATAAGCACGAAGACGATATTGATAAGGCAAACCATTTATTGCAGTATAATCGCCCATTAGTTTAAAAGAATCTTCACGCGCATATCCAGAAACTTGGATAAGTGAAATACTGTTGCTTCCTTCACCGCTTACTTCCTTTTCTGAAGTTTTGGAAAAATTTTCCATCACGAGCAGTGTAGTGCCGGAAACATCTCCATCGATCAAAATACGATCGGTTTTTTGAGAATCAAACAAACCATCATCATTCAAAAACGTACTGAGCTTAATCTGAACATTACCCTCCGCATTGTATGCCTCCTTGTATCGTTCATTCCCGATACGCAATGTTTGATAACCGCTGGATACATCCCGATTGAAAATAAATGTACTATCAGAAAGACTCACAGATGAAAGTGATGAATCTGTAAAAACAGAACCCTGCAAACCTTTATATTTGCTTTTTGTGAGATACCAAGTAGAACCACGCGTTAATTCTAATCTAGCAGTAGAAGTATCTTCAACGTGCACACCCCCTGTAAGGGAAGAAGCGCTTGCTTTAATAGATATAGAAGAGTTCTTTTCAGCTTTTAATAACAAATCACCAGAGATCTTTGTTGCTTCTGATAAATCAAGAGAAACACTAGCTCCATAACCGCCCTGCCCAGTAACATAAATAGCTGTACCATCTGGAACTGTGAAAGTTGTCTGTTTTAAACGAACAGATGCCTTTCCCATAGTGATTCTTGGCTCTTTTGAAACACCTTTTTGTCCATAATATTCGGCCACTGTGTTTGGATCTAATAGATTAAAATACAGACCATAAGCCCCCTTTCCCTGCACAGAAATATTTGAGCTCTCAATCTCAATATTTGTCTTCTTAAAAGCGTCTGATAGATCATAATTATGAATAGGCTGGCCTCTACTATTTACAAAAGCTGAAAAATTTTTAACCAAAAAGCCATGCATATCATTAAGCACAATAGAACTATTCCTCAATTGAACAGCGCCACCTTGAAATATGTCAAAAGCCTCTGGTAATTTATCGACACTTTCATTATCAACTATAGAAGTGTATTTTTTCCCTTTTCCCTCAATCGTCATGTTATCGAGAAGATATCTCCCCCCAAACTTTGTTGAAAACGCGCCAATCTCATTAAAAGTAACAGTGCTACCTGACATCCTAACAAATGCATTAAGACCACTTACAATCCCTATACCATTCGCATTCAAATTGTCTGGTTTAATCTCAACATTGACACGAACTAAAGCAACATTCGCCTCTTTCCCCGATGCATAAACAGCGTGCGAAGTTCCCTCAATCTTCCCGTCATTCATCTGAATAACTCCATTTAGAACACGAAGACCGGGGATATCCTTAAAATTTGAATCCGTTAGAATAAGCTTTCCGCCATCTTGTACGAATGCACCATATTGAGATATTTCATCTGAATTATTACCCGTAACAGTTATACGAGACGCATTAACAATTGTGCCTTGCTTTCCTACATATATAGCTGCAATAGGCGCAGCTTCCTGAGAATTTTTTAAGTAATAAACTTTATCTGCGAGAAAGTGTGTTTTTCTATCATCGCATCTATAAAATGGAGCCTCTGGATCACATAAACTTCCAGCAGCTTCAAGATGGAAAATTTGCAAAAAATAAAGAATAGCTGTTGTAAAAGTGCATAAAAATGTATGATTATAAAATACATTAACCATCATTCTTCATTACTCATATTTATCAAAGAATAACAATCATATAATATATAGTATAAACTTCATAAAATAAATATACAATAAATAATTAATTTAGTGATTAATATAATGCTTATATACTTATATATAAATTATTCTATATTTTATGGATAACTAAAAATGATATTGTAATCTACCAGAAAAGCTCATTCCAGAAAATCCTGCTTTTGTCAGTTTATGCTGATAATTTATATCTCCATGAAGTGCAAATTTCGAAGATAGTTTGGCATTAAAACCAAGCCCCGCTTCTAAAGAAGAACCAAAATCACCTAATTGGAAATCGTTTTTAAAAGAAACAAATTGCTTATCTTCAAAACTATGCAAATAAGAAAGCTTACTATAAAAAGAAATGACACGTCCCTTTTCAGAAACATTAAGTGTCTTGCTTAAACGCCCACCAACACGCCCCACCCATTGATGAAATTTTCCTAAATCAACATCAATATTATCAACATCATGTGCCGGATTAAACTGAAGATGCTGATAAACAACCTGAATCTGCGGATCAAAAATAACACCTTTATACCCTGTTGCAAACGTTCTGCCACTTGTTAAAGAACCGCTAAACTGTTTACCCTTTAACGCTACAACCTTGCCCCGTGCTAGTGTCAAAACATCTCCCTTAAAAAGTCCATACGATAATACTCCATCGATATAAAAACCCGTATTATGCTGTAAACTTCCATAGGCTCCAACAGACCATTTATCAAATGCGCTTTTTTTGCTTTGTTCAACATCCTCTGGGGTTAGAGAAAGATTTCCATAATTCCCCAAAGCCCCAAAGAATGTACGACTGTATAAACTCTCAATCTCGTTTAACAAAACACCTGCTTCGAGTGCACTATAATTCAGCTCAGCGTTATAGCCATATTCAAAAGCAGATAAATTGGAAGCATAATGATGACTACCACCATAAGCATGCAGAAAAAAGGCTGTCTTTTCATCATCCTTCCAAGAGGAATGAAAAGCATTCCGCATTGTCTCTACCGTCTTATTTTGCGTGGTCATATCCACTAAACCAGCATGAAATAAGGTATTTGGCAAAAGAAGATAAGTTGGCAATTGAGGAACAACAGCTCTAATTTGGAGATTAGACTGAACATTAAGCGACACAGGAAGATTAGACGAAGGTTCAACAGGGTCAGAAGATGTAGAAGGCTTTGGTTCAATAGGGGCAGAAGCAGGAGAAACAGAATCTGCAGATGAAGGTGATGCCGAAACAGAAGGTGTAACAGATGTCAATGATGTGGGAAGTGGATCAGGGGGAGAAGGTGGAGGATCAACAGGATCAGAAGATGTAGAAGAAGAAGGTGTGGCAGATGTCAATGACGTAGGAAGTGGATTGGGAGGCGGAGAATCTAAAGGATGAGATAATGAAAACGAAGCCAGTTTAATAAATGGACCATTATAAGTACCTATTCTAGAAGAAATATAGATACCTTCAAGACGGAAATCCCAAAAATCCCCCTCACCTTCCACTAATCTTTGCTTAGCATCCGCTTTTCCAAAGGGCGAATTCGGACCATAACCACGAATACGATATTGATAAGGAAAACCTTTCACTGTAGTATAACTATCATAACCATTGGCGAGTTGAAAAGAACCTGCCTGCGCTGTTCCAGCAACTTGAATAAGTGAAATGCTTTGATCTCTTCCTTCATGGACTTCTTTATTTGCAGCTTTTGGAAAATTTCGCACATGAACGAATGTCGTTCCCGAGACATCACCAGAAATCAATATACGATCGGTTTTTTGGGGATCAAACAAACCCTCATCACTCAAAAATGCACTCAACTTAATCTGAGCATTTCCCTCAGCACTGTAAACTTTTTTATCTTTTGATGCGAGAATTCTATCTCCTGCGCCTATATCCGGCCTTTTTCCAATGCGTAGCGTTTGATAACCATTCAATATATCTTCATCATAAAAGATCAGTGTACTATTGGAAAGACTTAGAGAAGAAAGAGATGAAACAGATTCCCGTAAACCGTTGTATTTACTTTTAGTAAGATACCATGTTGAATAACGGGTTAACTCTAAATCAATAGTTGATTTATCGTCAACACGCGTCCCTCCTGTCAGAGAAGAAGAATTCGCTTTCACCAATAGAGAAGCGTTGTTTTCAGCTTTTAACAACAAATCACCAGAAATCTTTGTTTCATCAGATAATTCAAGAATACCTTCAGCCCTATAGCCTCTATTTCCCTTCGCATAAATCGCAATACCATCTGGAACTGTCATATTTGTCTGTGATAAATAAACAAATGCCTTCCCCGTGAGAACTTTTTGGGTTTCTAAAACTTTTTCATCATCTCGTTGCCTAGTCATCTTAGCAAGCTCTTCTGGAGCTAAAACATTAAAATACAGACCATGTACTCCCTCCCCTTTCACAGAAATATCGTTTTTTTCTATCTTAATACTTGTATTCTTAAAGCCATCTGGCGAAACATACTTTTGAATTAATTTGCCATTGTTTTCTACATAACCTGAAAAATTTTTAATCAAGAATGCGTGCATATTGTTAAGATGAATAAAACCTTTTTTCAAATAAACATCACCTCCTTGAAAAACCTCAAAAGCTTCCGGCAATACCCCCATAGCGCCATCACCATCTGTTCTAGCTTCCTCCCTCCTTCCTTGCCCCGTAATACACATAGTATCAAGAATATAGCGCCCCCCAAACCGAGTTGAAAATGAGCCAATCTTATTAAAATTAACGGTACCTTCTGACATTCTAACCATTGCATCAAAACCACTCATAATACCGATCCCTTTTACCTTCAAATTATCTGGCTCAATATCGATATTCACACTCTCTAAAGCAATATCCGTTTCTTTCCCCCATGCATAAATAGCATGTGAAGCACCCTTAATTTCCCCTACTGTCATGCTAATAACTGCATTTTGAGCACGAAGAGCAGGTATGTCCTTGAAATCTGCAAATGTTAGATTAAGTTTTCCACCATTTCTTACATACGCCCCATAGGCAGATATTTTATCTGGATTATCGCCATAAACTGTTATCTGAGAGGCATTAACAACAGTGCCTACTTTTTCTACATATATAGCTGCAATAGGCGCAACCTCCTGAGAATTTTTTAAGTAATAAACTTTATTTGCGAGAAAGTGTGTTTTTCTATCATCGCATTTATAAAATGCCTCTCCTGCATCACTTGAAGATCCTGCAGCACTAACATAAGCAACCTGAAAAAAATAAAGAATAGCTGTTGTAAAATTGTATAAAAATGCATGTTTGTAAAATACATTTATCACCATTCTTCCTTACCCCTATTTATTAACGAAGAACAATCACATAATGTATATTATAAACTTATTAAAATAAATATACGATAAATATTTAACTTAATTATTAATATAACACTTATATACTTATATATAAATTATTCTATATTTCATGGATAACTAAAAAAGATATTGTAATCTACCGGAAAAGCTCATTCCAGAAAACCCTGCTTTTGTCAGTCCATGCTGATAATTTATATCTCCATGAAGTACAAATTTCGAAGATAATTTGGCATTAAAACCGAGCCCCGCTTCTAAAGAAGAACCAAAATCACCTAACTGGAAATCATTTTTAAATGAAACAAACTGTCTATCTCCAAAACTACGCATAAGATAAAGCTTACCATAGAAAGAAATAACACGCCCCTCTTCAAAGGGCGCAAGAAACTTAGTTAAACGCCCACCAGCACGTGCCGTCCATTGATTAAATTTTCCCATATCAACATCAAGACTATCAACATCACGCACACCATCAAACTGAAGATGCTGATAAATAAGCTGAAGCTGTGGATCAAAAACAAAACCATTACGCCCTATTGCAAATGTTTTACCACTGGTTAAAGAAGCACTTGACTGTTTACCTTTTAATGTTGCGACCTTACCCCGTGCAAGAGTGAAAACATCACCCCTAAACAAGCCGTAAGATAACAACCCATCCATATAAAAACCCGCATCATGTTGCAGACTTCCATAAGCAGCAACGGACCATTTATCAAATGGACTCTTTTTGCTCTGTTCAACATTTAGAGGATGGAGAGAGAGGTTTCCATAAGTTCCCATCACCCCAAACAATGAGCAACTCTCTGAACTCTCAATTTCTTTCAATAAAACGCCTGCTTCCAGTGCACTATAATCGAGTTCGGCTCCATAGCCATATTCAAAAGCAGAAAGATTTGAAGCATAGTGATAGCTTCCACCATAACCACGGATAAAAAATGCTGGATTTTCATCACTCTTCAAAGAACCTCGAGAAGAGCTTCGTATTGCCTTCAATTTTTTATTTTGAGAGACAAGATCCATCAAGCGGGTATGGAATAAAGCATTTGGTAAAAGGAGATAAGTTGGTAACTGTGGAACAACCGCTCTAATTCTTGGCTCGGACTGAATATCAAGCCTAACAGGAACAAACACAACTGGTGTAGGTTCAACTGGAACAGGCGGAGTGGGAACAGGATCTGTAGGTATAGGATCACTTGGATCAGAAAGCTCAAACGGAGTAGGTGTTGGTGTAACAACTGCAACTGGAGAGGAAGAAGCTGAAGGATCTACCGACGCAGAGGGCGCAGAAGATGAAGGATCTGTAGGCGTAGGTAATGGAGTGGGCACAGAACCTGTAGA
Organism: Bartonella sp. PS7NMGDW; assembly: GCF_042193585.1. Classification (NCBI taxonomy): domain Bacteria; kingdom Pseudomonadati; phylum Pseudomonadota; class Alphaproteobacteria; order Hyphomicrobiales; family Bartonellaceae; genus Bartonella; species Bartonella sp. PS7NMGDW. The sequence continues at coordinate 22,159 of NZ_JBHILX010000011.1, read as the reverse complement.
TGAAGGATCACCTAACTCAGAGGGCGTAGACGGAGAAGAGGCAGGTATAACGGCTGGAGATAGAGGAGTGGGTGCCGAATCTTTAGATGAAGATTCTACTGACTTAGATAACACAGATGCAGAAGGCTCAGAACTAACAGAAGTAGATGGCACAGACAACTCAAATGGAGAAGACGTAACCGGAGAAGATAGCTCCAACATAGGTTCTACAGGGAAAGATCTAACTAAATCAGACGGCGATGCAGGCATTGATTGTTTAGGTAAAGTTTCAACTGAAACAGAAGGAGATGGTATAGGCTTAAAGTCAACAGGAGCAGATGGCACAGGCGACTCGGACGAAGGAGGTGTAGAGGAAACGGTTGGAACAGGTGTAGAAATACCCTCCGTAGAAGAAAGCTCGGTTGAAAAAGACGACTCATCTGAAGAAGCCGTAGGTGGAGCAGACGGCATAGGTGGTTCAGGCATGGGAGCCAAAGAAGGAGATGTAACTGAATCAGATGGTGCAGATATGGATTCTATATGAGAAGTTTCAACTGTATTAGCAGAAGGAGTAAAGATAGAATCCGTAAAGGAATTTTCAACTGGAGAAGATAGCTCCAACATAGGTTCTACAGAAAAAGATCTAGCTAAGTCAGACGGAGATGCAGACATAGATTGTTTAGGTAAAGTTTCAACTGAAACAGAAGGAGATGGTATAGACTTAAGGTCAACAGAAGCAGATGGCACAGGCGACTCAGACGAAGGAGGTGTAGAGTAAACGGTTGGAACAGGTGTAGAAATACCCTCCGTAGAAGAAAGCTCGGTTGAAAAAGACAACTCATCTGAAGAAACCGTAGGTGGAGCAGACGGCATAGGTGGTTCAGGCATAGGAGCCAGAGGAGGAGGTGTAACTGAATCAGATGGTGTAGGTATAGATTCTATATGCAAAGTTTCAACTGTATCAGTAGAAAGCAATGGTACAGATGTAGAATCGACAGGAGGAGAGGACGGTAAAGATACTTCAACAAAAGGAAGCGTAGATGGAGTGGAAGTAAGATCCGTATGAACAGGTTCAATAGTCTTAGTTTCAGAAGAATCAACTTTGGAACTCACATAAATACCTTCAAGGCGAAAATCCCAAAAGTCTCCATTGCCTGCAACTAATCTATTCTTGGGATCTGCTTTTCCAGAAGAAGAACTTGGACCATAAACACGAAGATGGTATTGATAAGGAAAACTACCTATTGTAACATACCCACTGGCAAGTTGAAAAGAATCTTCACACGCGTACCCAGAAACTTGAACAAGTGAAACACTTTCACTTCCTTTATCACGGACTTCTTTTTTTGATTTTTCGGAAAAACCTTCCACTTGGAGAAGTGTAGTCTCCCCCGAGACATCACCATAAATCAAAATACGATCAACTTTTTGAGTATCAAATAAACCATCGTCATTCAAAAATGCACCGAGCTTAATCCGAGAATTACCCTGTGCACTATATGCATCCTTATGGACTAGTCCGTATAATGCTATCAACTCACCTTGTTTACTTATATCATCTATATCATCTATAATCGTTTTTTTTCCAATGCGCAGTGTTTGATAATTATTGGATATACTATTAAAAACAATAGTACTGTCTGAAAGACTTATATATGAGACGGATGTATCTATAGAAATACCTTCTTGTGAATCTTCGTTTTTACTTTGGATGAGATAATATTTACTTTGGGTAAGATACCATGTCGAGCCACGCGTTAACTCTAAATCAACAGTAGATGTATCTTCAACACGAATATCTCCTGTAAGCGTAGTGTCCCTAGCTTTTACGGTTATAAAGGAGTCGTATTGAGCTTTAAATAACAAATCACCAGAGATTCTGGTTCCTTCCGATAATTCAAGAGTAGCTTCAGCTCCCAAACCTTCAGTCCCCGTAGCATAAATAGCAATACCATCTGGAACTGTAAGAGACGTCTTTGACAAATAAACTGATGCAGTTCCCAGAACAATTTTTTCTGTTTCTGAACGTTTTTTATCATCTATATTCAACATATCAGCCCATCGATCTGAATCTAATGTATCAAAGTACAGACCATGTACCCCCATCCCGTGCACAGAAATATTTGATCTCTCAATATTAATATTTGTTTTCTTAAATTCATCTGATGAATCATAACTCTGAATTAGCTTGCCATTTTTATAGGCATAACCTAAAAAATTTGTAATCAAGAAGCCATGCATATCAGTAAGCAGAATAGAACTATCCCTCAAATGAACAGCTCCCCCTTGAGATATGTCAAAAGCTTCTGGTAATTTATCAACACTTTCATTATCAACTATAGCAGTGTATTTTTCTCCTTTTCCCTCAACCATCATGGTATCGAGAAGATACTTCCCCCCAAATTTTGTTGAAAATGCGCCAATCTCATTAAAAGTAACGGTACCACCTGACATCCTAACAAATGCATCAAGACCACTTACAATCCCTATACCCTTTACATTCAAATTGTCTGGCTTAATCTCAACATTTACACGAACTAAAGCTATATCCGTCTTTTTCCCCGATGCATAAATAGCGTGTGAAGTTCCCTCAATCTTCCCGTCGTTCATTTGAATAACTCCATTGAGAGCACGAAGACCGGGGATATTCTTAAAATTTGAATCCGTTAGAACAAGCTTTCCGCTATCTTGTACGAATGCACCATATTGAGATATTTCATCTGGATTACTACCCGTAACAGTTATACGAGACGCATTAACAATTGTGCCTTGCTTTCCTACATATATAGCAGAAACCGATTTACCTTTAGAAGCGTTTAGAAAATCATAGGTTTTATTTTTGATTACGTGCTTCTTACCATCACTGCATGTATAAAACTGAGCCTCTGAATCACACGAAACTCTAGAAGCGTTAGAATTCGCACTAACAACCACGATTGGAAAAAAAGAAACAGCAGCTGTTGTAAGAGTATATAAAAACTTATAACTTTTAAATATATTAGCCATAACTCTATTACAACCTCTCCCCCCTTATATAAAAGAAGATAACACCTGCAATAACGCTAAGTTAAACATTCGAAAAATGAGAAGTATAAAACTTAAATATTCGTTTTATACTTCATACAAAATTCTATAATTGTGTAAAACTTATCTTATAATTTATGGTTATCTAAAAATGGTAGCGAAGACCCCCAGAAAAACTTACTCCAGAAAAACCAGCCTTGGTAAGCTTGTGCTGATAAGTCACATCTCCATGCAAAGCAAACTTTGAAGACAATTGAGCATTAACACCCAATCCAGCTTCTAGAGAAGAACCAAAAGCCCCTAACTGGAAAGAATCTTTAAAGCGCACAGCTCTTTCTTTGCCAAAATCATGGGCAAAATGAATCTTTCCATAGAAAGAAACATCACGATCTTTTTCAGGTGCAGTAAGAGTCTTTATTAAACGCCCCCCCATACGCACCATCAATTGATCAAGTTTATCCATCTCAATATTAAAATTATCAATATCACGAACCTCATTAAATTGAAGATGTTGATAAACAACCTGAACCTGTGGATCAAAAACAACACCTTCATATCCTGTGGCAATTTTCTGACCACCCATTAAGGAAACACTTAAAGGGTTACCCTTCAATGTTGCAGTCTTACCCCGAGCAGTTGTCAGAACATCTCCCTTAAACAGACCATAGGATAAAAGACCATCAACATAGAATCCTGCATCATGCTGCATACTGCCATAGACTGTAGCAGTCCATTTATCAAATGTACTTTTTTGGCTTTGTGCAACATCTCGAGGCTGTAGAGAGAGCTTTCCATAAGACCCCATAACCCCAAAGGATATAGCACTGTCAACATTTTCAATTTTTTGTAGCAAAACACCTGTCTCTAGCGCATAGTACCCTAGATCCCCTCCATAACCATATTCAAGCGCAGATAAATCTGAAACATAACGATAACTCCCACCATAGCCACGCAAAAATGAAGCAGGATTTTCACGAATTTCCAACATTCCACTAGGATTAGTCCGTACTCTCTCCAACTGCTTATTTTGATTGCTGATATCCATTAAACCAGCATGGAATAAACTATTTGGCAAAAGCAGATAAGTTGGTACCTGAGGAACAACAGATCTTACACCTCGTCGAGACGGAAAAACATTTTCAATCTTAGAAAGACTATCCGCAGAAGACACTGGAACAATATCCGCAAAAGAAACATGTGCAGGAAGTATAGGTTTAGAAGCCACATCAGAAGCCATAGAAGTATGTCTATAATCAGCAGATCTTTGAATATCCGGACTTTCTAGGCGAAAATCCCAAAAATCTCCTTCACCTTCGACAAGCCTTTGAACAGAATTAGCTTTTCCTAAATGAGATCTTGGACCATAAGCATAGAGCTTATACTGATAAGGCAATCCCTCCAATGCAATATAATCACCATCCAACTGAAAAGAACCTTCCTCTGCTTTTCCAGAAACCTGAATGATAGAAATACCCTGGTTATTTCCACCACTCCCCGTTTTTCCTCCTGGACTTCCTGAAACGCTTTTCACATGTATTATCGTTTTTCCTTCAATATCACCATAAATCAAAAGCCTATCAGTTTTTTGATTTCTAATAGTTCCCCCTTTATTTACATATGTATTAAGATAAATATGCGCATCACCCTGCGCTTTATAAACAACACCTTCTCCTTTTCCAATACGAAGTGTCTGATAATCACTCGTTGTATTATCTGTGGGGCTCTCAAAAACAATAGAACTATCAATAAGATGGATCAACGAACTCGATGAGTCACCTATAGAATCAAAGCTTCGTAAATTTTTATTTTTTGGTTGTGATAAAGTCCATTTTGAACCACTTTCTAACAGAAACTCAGCAGAAGAACTTTCATCAATATGCACTCCCCCGACAAGCACAGAATCATTAGCTGAAACCTTTACTAAAGAGCCTCCTTCAGCCTTCAACAATAAATCTCCAGAAATTTCAGATTTTTCTAAAAGTCTAATAAGACCACCGGATTTGTTGCTATAAATAGCTGTACTATATGGAACTTTAAAAGAAGTATTTCCCAAAAACACCTCCCCTCGCATAGGTAAATTCGTCTTTGGCAAACTTCCAAATAAATCTTTCTCCCCCATAAAAATATAGGACTCCTTTTTTACAGAAGCGCTTTCTGTTTGCTTTTTTCCAGCTTTTTCGCCTTCCAAAAAGCGTATGCCATAAGACACATCACTATTTACGGAAACGTTAGAATGTACAATATCAACCCAACCTCCTTTTCCCAGCAATGATACACCGTGGGCATTAGCAACCTTAACGTTACTTGCCCCGTAATAAATAGAACCACCTTCTTGGGTCATCTGAAAAACTGAGCCTTGTTCATGATTGTCTAAATCTATCTCCTGAATACCATTATCGATAATATAAACACCCCATAATCCAACTTTTCCCCATTCTCCTGTATGAACTCCCATACCACGAGACAAATGAATTCCTCCACTTCCTATCTCAACATTTCCATAATTATCCGCCTTTATACCATACTTCCAAAAGTTTTTTTTCAAATCAGTATTTTTATCCGAAATATCAGTAATAAATATATTTTGCCCATCCACCAATGTCCCTGTTCCAGATACTTCTATGGCCGCCTCTTTAACTTGATTTTCATCAGTTTTCTGATAGTTTTTATCATGAATTACATACCTCTTACCATCACCGCACCGAAAAGGTATAACATTTTCAGAACAAACGACATGTTCAAAATAAATTGCATACACATCAACATTATGTGTCAAAAAAAGAAGTGTTGTCGTGAACGTACATAAGGAGAAACGATTTTTAAATAGATTTACCATAATTACACCATAATTCCGCCCATCACAGAGCAATGCATAACGTATCAAGAGATTTAGCCAGAAAATTTAATACGTTTTGGTTTAAAGATAGTGATTTTATTAATATTTTTTGTATTTTATGTAAATATGGAATTAAAAAATTACTCAAAAATACAATCTAAATCTGTTGCTTTTACAAAAAAATTGCAAAAATATAACTGAAGAACGACAGAAAAATCACCTTTAAAGTTGTTATTCCAAAATAGCCTTAATCGGTTGACATGCATTAAAAACGCCTGCTTTAATTGCTGTCTAATCCCACCAAAATGGGTATAATCAACCTCCTTACGATAGAGATATTATATTGAAACAATATGTATTTGTAAGCAGACAAAACATATACCAAAATTGAAAAACAAGAGTTTACCTATGCCTTTTTAAGCAAACTTCGTGGCAAGACAGCCTAATAAAGAGTAGGAATGTGTAAAAATCAGTTCCTATTTTTACTACCTCCTTTTAATGTAACTTGATAACATTTAAACGCATTCAGAGCCGGATCTTTAAAAAGTAAAAGATTATACATGACTTCATCCTGGTATTTATCGCATTCCTTTTAAGAAAACACATTTTCCAAAAACAATATGTCATTATGGTTCTCATTCATCAGTTTTCTCAGATATCTCTCATTTTTGCCATCCCCATTTCACAACGACAGCGGATATAATATAAAGTTCATCGGATATAGCTCTCATTGCCCTTGAGTATCTTCTTTTCCTTTGCCAATTTCTAATATTGTAAATCCTCTCCTCTTAAGGTGATTTCCCAAATTATATTGACTCCTTTCTTAGACAATTATCCCCTTGCCAATCTTACATAATATGCAAAGGAATGCTTTTTATGGGTTCATCATAAGAGCATTGAAAATATTTCAGCATCCTGAATTAAAAAATATCTTTATCAATCGGCATATTATAAATAATATAATCATCACTCTTAAATACGCGTTTTGAAACCATAACGTACAAACTCTTCAAACTTTTCAAAAAAATGAAAGAAGTCCAACCCAAAAGCATATTAAAGATATGCAAAGTCACACTCTCGTAAAAATGCTATAACACAAAATGAATAGAGAATGAGAAAAAGCCACAAGTTATACTTGTGGCTTTTTCAAAGATTAATCAGAAACACCAACAAAACTAGAAATGATAACGCAAACCACCAGAGAAACTAGTTCCAGAAAAACCAGCTTTCGTTAGCTTGTGCTGATAAACCAAATCGCCGTAAAGCGCAAATTTTTGAGACAATTGGGCATTAAAACCTAATCCAGTTTCTAACGAAGAACCAAAAGAGCCTAGCTGAAAAGCATCTTTAAAATGCACAAATTGTTTTCCTTCAAAACCGTGAGCAAGATGAAGCTTGCCATAGAAAGAAACAACTTGAGCCTTATCAGTTGCGACCAGCCTCTTTGTTAAACGCCCTCCAACACGCCCTATCCACTGATGAAGTTTTCCTAAATCAATATCAAAGCCATCCACATCAGGCACTTTATTAAATTGAAGATATTGATAAACAACTTGAACTTGCGGATCAAAAACAAAACCGTTCTCCCCCACCATAAACGTTTTACCAGCAGTCAATGAAGCACTTAAAGGATTTCCCTTTAATGTTGCCGTCTTGCCACGTGCAGTTGTTAGAACATCACCTTTAAACAAACCGTAAGACACAAGACCATCAACGTAAAAACCCGCATCATGCTGCATACCACCGTATGCTGTAACTGACCATTTATCAAATGTACTTTTTTGACTCTGCTCAACATTCAAAGGTTGCAAAGAAAATCTCTCGTAGGCCCCGATAATTCCAAAAGAAGTGGAACCATACGTATTTTCGATTGCTTTCAGCAAAACACCTGCCTCTATGGCATTATAATCAAGCTCGCCGCCATAACCATATTCAAGCGCAGAAAGATTTGAAGTATAACGATGATTGCCGCCATAACCGCTCACAAAAAAGAGAGGATTTTCACGACTTTCTGATAAGCTCCCAGAAGAAATTCGTAAAGATTCTAATCTCTTATTTTGATTGTTCACATTCATCAAACCAATATGACGTAAGGCATTAGGCAAAAGGAGATAAGTCGGAACCTGCGGAACAACAACCCTAACTCCCGGCTTAGGATGAGGCTCCGGAGCTGGTTCTGGAGAAGGTTCTGGTCCTGGAATTGGATCGGGATCCGGTTTAGGTTTAACATCAGAATCTATAGATCTACTTTCAAGGCGAAAATCCCAAAATTCTCCGTTCCCTTCAACTAATCTTTGATCCATGCTTGCTTTTCCCAAATGAGACCCTGGACCATAACTATAAAGCTTATACTGATAAGGTAATTTATCTAATGCTACATAACCACCTTCCAACTGAAAAGAATCTTGCTCTGCTTGTCCAGAAACCTGAATGATTGAAATACCTTGATCATTTCCTCCCCTTCCCGTATATCCTCCTGGACTTCCTGAAACTCCACGCACCTGGAGCTTTGTTTTTCCCGAAACATCACCATGAATTAAAACACGATCAGTCTTTTGATGATCAAGAGCACCACCACTATTCAAGTATGTATTAAGGGAAATAGAGGCACCGTCCCGTGCTCTATAAACTTCACCCTTTCCCTTTCCAATACGAAGAGTTTGATAATCATCAGCAGAAGAAGATTCATCTCTTTTAAAATTAATAGAGCTCTCACCCATAAGACTAACGAGTGAAATAGAAGAATCATGAGCAGCATCATGTTGATCTTTTTGCAACGGTTGTTGTAAAATCCATTTAGAACGGCCTCCCAAATAAAGTTCGGCATTAGAATTTTTATCAACATGTGTGCGACCTTCAAGAGTAGAAGCATCAGCCAAAACTGTTATAGAAGCACCTTCCTCAGCTTTTAATAAAAAATTCCCTGAACGAAGAGTGCTGTGCACCAACCCCACCGCACCAGAAATAATGTTTCTACCATAAAGAGCCGCATCGTCTAAAACAGAAAACTCTGTTTTATCCAAATTAACAACTTCTAATCGTGGTAAAGCTTTTTCTTCCTCTGATGAAATTTCTTCTTTTTTATCCCCACCTTCACTCCATGGCTTCTCTCCCCGCAAATAGATACCATAAGATCCCTTACCCTTTACAGTAACAGAAGAGGATTTCATATTAACTTCAGTCACAGGAATCTTTGAACCAGAATCTTCATTTGATAAATCTTTAACTTCCTGCAGAGGAATAGAATCGACTGTATTTTCTAATAATATGCCATGGACATCCATAGCACGAATAGTAGTCCCCTTTAAATTAACAGCCCCCCCTAAATCCGTATGCACAACCGCACGATCCTTACCTTTGTCACCCTTCCCAGTAATTTTAACATTCTCGAGATTTACCTCCCCACCTAACATCGAAGAAATCCCATGGCTGTTCATAAAATCAACTGATCCACCTGACATCCAAACTTCTGAATGATCATAACTTAAAAGGCTTGCGTTCCCATTAGCGGTCTTAATTTCTGTATCTTCTAAAAGAACAAACGAATTCTCTGTTGCGTCAACACCCTCATTACTTTCCTTAATCTTGCCATTTTTTACCTCAATCACGCCATCACTCGCACGAAGGGCTATAACTGTATTTTTGATAATCGGATCTTTCAAAACAATCTTACCGTTCTCTAATACATGCACCCCCACGAGAAAAATTTTATCAGCAACTTGACTACTAACAGTCACATCCTCCCCACTAACCCTTGTGCCTATTCCTTTTACCGTTATAGCAGTAGGTTCATCAGGATAGAGGGAAGCGTTTTCATTCGTAATCTTATAAGACTTATTATCAATTTTAGACTCCCCTTTAGACTCCCCGCAATTATCGCATATATAATACAACCCATTATAGTAATAAAACCCAGGATTCACTCCTCTTCCATCCGAGTGCTCATTTTTAACCGTATTATCTACATTTTTCTGATATCCGTTCTCTCCATCCACTCCACTCAGCTCACGATAATCGCTCCCCCCACGAATACCCTCATCGTTATCGCCAACATGGATCTGATGAGGAGTATAATAATTCCTCCCCCCACTTTCTCCACTAAGAGGAAGCTTATGCTTATTACTCCCGCTAAGATGAGGAGAAGAATTAGCAGAGACAACTGGGATAACCTTTATAACATAAGGTTTACTATCCTTCCCCTCTGCAGCCGCATACACTTCTCTTCCATTTTGAAGCAAAGAGAGGATAGCTGTTGTACAAGCACATAAACATACATGATTTCTAAAAACTTTAATCATAGTTCCCTCGAAACTTTCCTTCCCCTCTCATTAAAAATAAAAGCACCTGCAAAACATCCCATTGCACACCTCAAAACACGAAAAGTGTAACAAAAAGAACATGCATCATGCTCATCTGAACTGTGCAATGAATTATCCCAATACATTTGGCAGAAGCTCTACGCCAAAACCACCTATAAGAGAATAATTAATAATCGCACTTTATAGGTGTATAATGCATTCTGTATTTCGTGTAAAGAAAAAATAAAATCAGTGCGTGCAATTAATTAAAAAAACAACTAAACCTTGTGACCTTAAAAAATTAATCCACAAGGAGATAAATAAAACAATGAGTTAAATCAGTGGAAAATAAACTCTCAAAAACGAGTTTTAGAAAACATCAAATATTATATTAGATAATATCAATACAGTACCAAAAAGGATAAATTAACGCATACTGGACTGCTGAACGCTTAAAAAGCCGATAAAAGCGAAGCACTTTATCGCACTAAAACAGCATAAATTTTAAGAGAATTCGCTTTAGCGTAGAAAAGCGCTCTCATGCATAAAACAAACTATGTCTTTTTTTGCTCAATCAAGAAGATGAAAAGCTTTTAAGAGCAACACAAGTTGTTACAAAGAAAAAAGGCAGCACATTGTGCTGCCTTTTTTAAAAAGTACATACTGTACCTTATATTAAAACTGATAACGTACTCCTCCGGAAAAACTTGCTCCAGAAAAACCAGCCTTATTAAGCTTATGTTGATAGAGAATATCAGCATGCAGAGAGAACTGTGGCAACAATTTGGCATTAAAACCTAATCCGGCCTCTAGAGAAGAACCAAAAGCTCCTAACTTGAAAGCATCATTGAAATGCACAGACTGTTTTCCTTCAAAACCATGAGCAAGATAAAGCTTACCATAGAAAGCAATAGCATTCACGCCTTCAGAACCTGTAGGAATCTTGGTTAAGCGTCCACCAACACGTGCTACCCACTGATTAAGGTTACCCATTTCAATATCAAAATTGTCAATATCACGAGCTTTATTAAACTGGAGATGTTGATACACAACCTGAACCTGCGGATCAAAGACAAAACCCTTATATCCTGTCGCAATTGTCTGACCACCAGCTAAAGAAACACTCAAAGGATTACCTTTTAATGTTGCTGTTTTACCCCGTGCAAGAGTGAGAACATCACCTTTGAACAGACCATAGGATAAAAGACCGTCGACATAGAAGCCAGCATTATGCTGCATGCTACCATATACCGTAGCAGTCCATTTATCAAATGCACTCTTCTGGCTTTGCTCAACATTCAAAGGCTGCAGAGAAAGTTTTCCATAAGTTCCCATAACGCCAAAGGATATAGCACTGTCAGCATTTTCAATAGTTTGCAGCAGAACACCTGCCTCTACACCATGATAGTCAAGATCACCTCCGTAACCATATTCAAGTGCGGAAAGATCTGAAGCATAACGGTAACTTCCACCATAGCCGCGCAAGTATAAAGCGGGATTTTCACGAACCTCTACCATTCCTGTAGAAGTCATCCGTAACGTCTCCAACTGCTTATTTTGATTGCTAATATCCATCAAACCAGCGTGGAATACGCTATTAGGCAAGACAAGATAAGTTGGAACCTGTGGAACAACAGACCTTACAAATTGTTCAGGAAGGACAGCAGATCCAACAGACTTAACATACTGATTTTCTAGACGGAAGTTCCAAAACTCCCCACCATCCTTAACAAACTTCTGTTGCACATGCTCCTGTTTCGAAGTCGCTTCTGGACCATAAGCACGAAGAGTATATTTATAAGGTGAGTTTCTCAGTGCAACATAATTGCCATCGAGTTGGAAAGAGTCTTTCTTTGCTTGACCATAGACCTGAATAATTGAAACAGTATGAGCAATCTTGGCATTCGCTTTACCATCTCCTACATTGCCCGCATCACCTCGTACATGTATTTTTGTTTTTCCAGAAACATCACCATGAATGACAAGCCGATCAGTGACTTGCTGATTACTCGGATCACGAGGATTTAAACGTGCATTGAGATGAATTGCAGCATTACCCTGTGCCGCATAAACTATTCCTTTCCCATTTCCAATATGGAGAGTCTGATATTTTCCTTCAGATTCCGAAGATGCAAAATCAATAGTACTATTTACAAGACTTACAGAAGAAATGCATGAATCCACACATCCTAAATCTGGAGTACCCAAATTCCTCTGTGCACTTCTTTTTAGAATCCACTCTGATTGATTAATTAAATCTAATTTTGCATAAGAACTTTTATCAACGCGCACATCGCCTTTAACAATAGAACTATCAACCAAAACCGATATATTGGAATCATTGTCAGCCTTCAACAACAAGTCACCAACAAGAGTTGTTTTATTTTCTAATGAAACATGACCACCAGAATTATTACCATAGATCGCTATACCACTTGCAACTTCAAAATCAGTTTTTTTCAACGAAACTGTCCCTGTTATGCTTATAGGTGTTTTCTCCTGTTTGGATACAGTACTCCGCTTAACAACAATTGCTTTCTCAGTTGCTAAATCCTCACTCCGATTTTGTTGACTCGCTTCTTTCTGTATTCCCCCATCAAAATATATACCATAGGTTCCATCACCTTCCACTCTAACAATAGAAGACTCGATATTTGCATGATTCGTAGTAGGACGAACCTCAGAAGATCTCCTTCTCCTAGAAGAGCCGGTCTCAACCACATTATCATCAGACTTCATAATCCACAAAGCATGAGCATCAGTCACAACATTCCCATTCTTAAAATCAACAGAAGCATTATCACTCAACAGAAAAGCTGCACGCCCAAAGTTATCTGCGGAATCTAACTTACCCTGTCCTTTTTTCGCAGTAATATCAACTTTGTCTAACTCAACGCTTCCCCCAGCTTCTGACCTCACAGCCACTCCTTTTGTCAGAGTAATAGCCCCAGAGTCCATAGACACCTTACCAGCTAGACTTACCAAACCAGCCGCAGCCAAATCCCCCGTCACGTTAATTTTTGTATCCTTTAAATTAACAGATGATCCAGAACCCGCCAAAGCGCCTACATAAAGCGCATCGACTGTCCCACCAGTCATCTTAACCTTTCCACCACTTTGCGCTTCAAGCCCAATCACAGAAGATTGGATTTTCGATTTCTTATCCAAAATAACTTCTGCTTTATCTTCTGCAAGCACAGCACTCACGGCATGTATTTCATTAAAATCAACATTATTTTTTCTACCAGAAAAATCTGCACCACTAATGGTGGCCCCCTCTAACTTAATAACCGTATCCTGATTTTTTACATGCATAGGATGCTGAGTTTTATCGCTTGCCTTCAATGTAAGGTTGGTTATTGTCCGAGATTGACCATCACTACATGAATAAGGAGTTTGCAACGCCTTCACACCATTATTCTGTATAGCATCACACGTAGAAGAAACCGTTTTCTTAGAAGAAACATCTCCACCACCAGCATTACTAATCATAAGAACACGTCCAACAGCTCTAGAAGATGCAACAGGCTTTACAGAAACCACAGGAGAAGAAGGCTTCATAGCAACAGCTCTATTAGAAGATACAGTAGACGTCTCAGAAACTACAGAAGCAGAAGCATTTATAGAAGAAGCTCCTTTAGAAGATACAGCAGGTGTCTCAGAAACTACAGGAGCAGAAGCATTTATAGAAGAAGCTCCTTTAGAAGATACAGCAGGTGTCTCAGAAACTACAGGAGCAGAAGGCTTCATAGCAGAAGCTACATTAGAAGATATAGCAGGTGTCTCAGAAACTACAGAAGCAGAAGGCTTCATAGCAGAAGCTCCATTAGAAGGTATAGCAGGTGTCTCAGAAACTACAGAAGCAGAAGACCTCATAGCAGCAGCTCCATTAGAAGGTATAGCAGATGTCTCAGAAACCACAGGAGAAGAAGACCTCATAGCAGCAGCTGACTTTATAGGTAATGGCCTCTTAGATACAGTATGATACCCAGGTGTTACAGAAATTTCATCTGCAGATATTACAAGCCCCCTACCAGTATCAGATTTCCCACTTAAATTAACTCTTGGAGGTACTAAAGGTGCCAAATTTCCGGACACAGGAGAAGTGACAGATGACGAAGATGGAGTAACAGGTAAAACGGTAGGCATTAAATCTCCAGACAATACAAATTCCTCAAAATCATCTTCTTCATCATATTCACTATAATCATCATATTCATCATATTCATCATCTTCATCATCTTCATAAAATTCGTCAGATGTTTCAGATCTCAAAAGTGAATTACCTTGAACAGAGACTACAGATGCAGATTCTCTATGTACAAGAGAAGTTGTGAATTCATTATTTACTTCACCAGCACCAGTATCAGCATTAGTATCTACTTCAGTTTTAGGAGAAGCAACTGCAACAAGTGGCTTAACTTTAAAAACAGGTTGAAAATTAGCAGTAGCAGTATAAGCAGAAACGAGAGGTATAAAATATTCATTTTCTAAACGAAAATCCCAAACACTTCTACTATTTCTAAGTAATGTCTTATCGAAATACTGCATTTTCGGAGGAACAGTTGGACCATAAGCACGAAGAACATACTTATAAGGCAACCCTTCTCGTGTAATATAATCACCTTTCAGCTTAAAAGAATCCCTCTCTGCATTTCCAAAAACCTGAATAATTGAAATACTATGAGGTGTATCCTTTTGTGGTATACCATCAGAAGTATCATTCACAACTACCATTGTTTTCCCAGAAACATCACCATGAATCAACAATCTGTCAGATATTTGAGATTTTTCTGTAGATTTTTCTGTATTGCTAGGCATCAAATTTGCATTGAAGTAAATTGTAGCACCAAAAGCATCAGGAGCACCAGAAGCGGCAGAAGCGGCAGAAGCGGCAGAAGCACTATAAACTGTTCCCTTCCCATTTCCTATGCGAAGAGTTCGATACTCAATATCTTTCTTAGATGTACTTCCATCTTTCAAAGAAGTAAAAAATCTAACATTACTATCTACAAGTTTCATAGATGAAAGACATGAATCTACACAACCCGTATCTGAATCTTCCAAACTATTATGCAGATTCTTTGTTAAATACCACTCTGATCCCCCAGATAGAAAAAGCCTAGCTTGAGATTCTTCATCAACGTAAGCTCCCCCCATGACTACAGAATCTTCAACAAGAACCGACAAATGCGCTCCCTCTTCAGCTTTCAACACTAAATCACCCGAAAGAGTTGAGTCATCTTTTACAACGACGTACCCATCCAAACTGTTAGCATAAACGACCACACCATCAGGAACTTTGAGAGAAGTATTTTTCAAAAGAACTGCATGCAAACTATCTCTATTATCTTTTGTTCCACCCTCTACTAGATTCTGTTGTCCATGTTGACCACTTTCTTCTCTCACACTCGTTTGACCATTTTCTTCCCTCACATTCGAAGGTACATCACCAAAAAATACACCACGAGACTCACCTGTCAATTTAATAGTTGAATTTTGAATATCAGAAACTATTAACTTGATAACCCTAGAATCTGCATTCGACGCATCTGCAGAACCTTCAGCAGCAATTCTAGAAGATGCATTAATTCCAGAAGATGCATTAGCATCTTTAGAATCGGCATCCCCCCCTAAAAAATCCTCCACAGAGGATAAAACCTCAAAAAACGCGGAACTAACACTATCAAGGACAGCACCAGCTTCAGATTCAATAGAGATCACCTCACCAACAACGCCATCAGTGTCGAGATTCTGCTGTTTCAAAGCTACATCACCACCATCGCTATCATCATCATCGCTATCATCATCATCGCTATCATCCTCCCCCACATCTAGTGCATCCGAAACTCCATAGACATTATTCTCAGAGTTACCACTTACCAACAGCGCAATAGTATCAGAAGCTTTAAGCTCTCCATTTTTAAAGGAAATAGTACCCCCAAGTGACAATAACCCTATACTCATTTCCGAAGCATCTGCTTCTTGAGTTTTTGGTTCCTCAGCAACTGTAATAGCCGTCCCGTCTAGTAGAACAATCCCCTCTTCTGTAGAAATAACTCCTCTTCCACCCTCTTTTACATTAATTGCCCCAGACTTCATCCCTATAACAGATGCATCCGAACTAACTAAGCCGATTCTTTTAACATTAATATCTACATTCTCTAAAAAAATCTGCCCACCATCACTAGCAAGGGCACCTATATACGTATCTCTAATCCCTCCCCCAACCATCGTGATCTTTCCAGTCCCTTCAGCCCGAAGCCCAATAAAAAACCCCTGAATATTTGAGTTTTTCAAATTAACTTCTGCATTCATATTTTGAGAAGAATCTCCGATATATACACCAACATAAAGCGGATCACGACTATATAAATTACTTATGTTCTCTATATCTACTTTATCATTCTTTATACCCGCCGAAGATAAACTTTCAGAAAGTTCTTTCTCAATCTTCATACTTTCAATGGATACTTCTTCCAAATTAACAACTACTTTCCCATCATCAGAAGGAGATTCCACATTTACAGCATTCTCACCTTGATCCGCTATAATCGTCCCCCCTATTAGAGTATATACTCCGGACTGATTACAGTAAATAGACCCATATATTCGCTGATCACCATTGATTAAATCAGCTAATCCTCCAGCCTCCACAGAATCTATAAATTCTATAGCCCCAACACCGTTACCAACTGGCACAGATACACTCACACCAGGGATTACATTACCTGATACATCAGCTGGTAAAGAATTCAATAGAGAACTTGATATACCTGGCATACCACCAAGACCATCTACACTCGCTTTTTGTACGCTTAGCGCCTCTTCCCCCACTGGAAAATATGTTTGAGCACCACCACTTGAATTATCTCCTCGCGGAATATTAAATAATTTCCCCAAATCTACAGTTTTTGGAACATCTAGTACTCTAGCCAACTCTCCATCTAATCCACTTGGTACACTTGCAAACCCAGCACGTGCTCTCCTCCCACCTGTTGTTGCTGTTTTTGCTTCCACATGTTCTGCTCTTGTTGCTCTTGCTCTCCTAGTAGGTACACCGCCTGTACCTGGAACATCTGGCATGCTACTCAAAGTATCATTTGCCATAATACCTGGACCAACACCTGGAATAGCAGGCAGGTTTGTTATATTTTCGCCACTCGGAACACCTGATATAATTATTGGTCTTTGTTGACCTACAGTGTTTAATCCTCCTGCTCCTGCTATATTACCTGATAATGTATCTTGTACAAGAGCTAATGAGCCACTGAAGCCACCTGGTACACCTTCTTGCGCCACTTTTTCTACTGTTTTTATCTGAGTAGATAAGACGCCTGAACCTAGAACCCCCGGCACAGCACCCACACCATCTGAAATACCACCCGCAACATTAGGCACAGCACCTGCACCACTCGCAACATTAGGCACAGCACCTGCACCACCCGCAACACGAACACTACTCCCTGCAATATTCCGTATCATGCCAGGAACAAAAACATTATTCTTTCTAGAATGACAAGCACTAATAGGTCGAATAGAACTTAAAACAGACTCAATCCGAGCCTGATCCTGAACAGAACCACTATCAACAGAATCACCAGTTCTAGATTGTGCTCTTCCAGAAGTCTCCACTCCTTCGGGTGATGTTGTAGCTCCTGAGCTCGATCCTCTACCTAAAGAGGTTAAAGATGATGATAATGATGATAATGATGATGATAATGATGATAATGATGGCAATGAAATTGAAGGTAGTGTAAACCAACTACTCCCCATAGAAGTATCTACACCTTGTAAAAAGAAGAAAGCACTTGTTGTCAGTGCGTACAAACGTGTACGCTTTTTAAATACATTGATCATATGTCAAACTTTCTAAATAATGTTGCAAAAACACTAGAATTAAGTGAAAATGAGGTAAGTGAACGATTTGTAACATATGTAAGTCAACTTTACAACATAGTGTTATTTATTTACGCTTCATTTTGTGCATAAAAATACCAAAGTTAAGTTTTTAATTGCACAACCCCTTGTAATATCAGATAAAAGGATAAAATCACGATGATAAAATATATGAAATGGATGACTTCTGTTTTACTGGTTGCCATCAGCTTTGCAACGGTTTTGTGGACTCATACGAGTATTGCAAATACCAGTACCCAGACAAATGTAACGATTGATCATGTTTCAGGCACGACTTCTGTTCCCGCTTCTCCGCAAAAGGTTGTTGTGTTTGATATTGCCTCTCTTGATAATATGAATCGCCTTGGTATCCAAGCCGTTATCGGCCTTCCTGAAGGAAAAAAACCTTCCTATCTGCAACAATTTGATGATGCAAAATATGAAAAAATTGGTACCCTTTTTGAACCCGATTATGAAAAAATTGCCACCCTTCAACCTGATTTGATTATTATTTCCTCCAGAACTCAAGCAAAATATAATGATTTATCCAAAATCGCTCCAACAATTGATCTAACTGTAGGAAATGAAAACTCTCTTGCAGATATTGAACGGAATTTGTCTATCCTTGGCAAAATTTTTGGCAAAGAAAAAGAAGCTGCAGAAGAAATTGCAAAACTCAATGAAACTTTAGCTGAAGTTCGTAAAAATACTAAAGGAAAAGGCCAAGGTCTTGTACTCATGACTTCTGGTGGAAAAATCAGTGCCTTAGGACCAAAGTCACGTTTTGATATTTTGCATTCCGCTTTCGGAATTGCCCCTGCAACCGATAAACTCACTGTACAAAAACATGGACAGCTCATTTCTCCTGAATTTATTCTTGAGACAAATCCTGATTGGTTGTTAGTGATTGATCGCGATGCCGCAATTGGACGGGAAGGGCAATCCGCAGCACAATTGCTTAACAATGAGCTTGTTCACCGCACAACAGCAAGCAAACAAAACCAAGTTATTTATTTGGACTCTTGGAGCTGGTATCGTGCAAGTGGTGGTTTAACGGGACTCTTTGAAACCGCTAAGCAGATCAATGAAGCCTTTACAAAGAGCAAATAAGCGTACAAAAGAGCTTGCTTGCTATATAAATAAAATTTAAAAGCAGAGATTGTTTATTAAGCAGTCTTTGCTTTTTTTAATTTTGTTAGAAAATGATTTAACGTGAAGAATTACTGGATAACCATAACACTTCTCATTCTCCTGTCTATCCTCAGCATTTTTGTTGGTTATTCTGATGTCACACCTTCTGACCTTTTCGCAGCCGATCCCCATGCGTGGCTTATTTTTTGGCAAACCCGTCTTCCTCGTACCACTGCAATCCTTTTAGTAGGTGCATCACTTGCACTTTCAGGTATGATTATGCAACTATTGACACGCAATCGCTTTGTCGAACCATCAACCGCTGGAACTGTTGAATCTGCTTCCCTTGGTATTCTTTTTATTATGATTTTTCTGCCCGATATTTCTGTTTTAGGAAAAATGGTCGTTGCGACACTTTTTGCCATGACAGGCACTTTACTTTTTATGTTTTTATTGCGCCGCATTCCTCTAAAATCTGCTCTCATTGTACCCCTTACAGGGATTATGCTAAGCTATATCATTGGCTCTTTAACCAATGCCATTGCAGATTATGAAATGTTACTTCCCTCTCTTCAAGCTTACTTATTTGGCAGTTTTTCAATGGTTCTTGAAGGAAAATATGAGCTCTTATGGCTATCCCTTCCCCTTTGTATTCTAGCCTATTGTACTGCTGATCGCTTTACGGTTGCAAGTTTGGGAGAAGATTTAACCAATAACCTTGGATTGAATTATCGTGTTGTCATGTTTTTTGGTCTTTTTATTGTCGCCTCAATCACTGCTGTTGTTGTCTGTACCATTGGCCGTATTCCTTTTGTTGGACTCATTGTGCCCAACCTTGTGTCAAATTTCATGGGCGATAATATGCGCCGTACCGCTCCTTGGGTGGCCATCAGCGGTGCAGGATTGGTCTTGATTTGTGATCTTGTAGGACGAATAATTCATCCCTCTCTTGAAATTCCCATAAGCACTATGATGGGTGTAATCGGTAGTTTTATTTTTATGATACTGCTTTTACGCTGGAGAAAGCGTCTTGGATAGAAGAAGAAAAACAATATGTGTACTAACAACACTTATCATCATAGCATGTACTGTCATTAGTCTTTACATGACGTGGAATATCAATGTTTATACATGGACATTTCGTCTTACAAAACTTTCCTCTCTGCTTCTTATTGCCTATGCAATAAGCGTTTCTACGGTTTTATTTCAAACAATCGTTAATAACCGTCTTCTTACCCCTTCAATTATGGGATTTGATCAACTTTATATTTTAATAAAGACTGTTCTGATATATTTTGTAGGCTCTCTTTCTTTGCCCTTTTTAAATGAAGAAGGACAACTCATTCTCGAAGCCCTCATTCTTATTCTTTTTTCAATAAGCCTTTTTCGCTGGCTCTTTTCAGGAAGCCTAAAAGGACTTCATTTGACGCTTTTAATTGGTGTTGTTTTAGGCGGCTTCTTTTTCAGTTTACGGATGTTTATGCAATTGCAACTAAATCCAGACCAAATGATGAATTTAACGGATATTATGTTTGCAAATTTTAATAAATTTAATACATCACTCATAAGCTTTGCCACAATCATTGTCTTCATTGTGAGTCTGATTGGATGGCATTCCCGTCATCTTCTTGATATTTTGGCTTTGGGACGTGATAATGCTCTTAATCTTGGCGTTAACTACCACAAAAGTGCGACAGCTGTCCTTATTTTTGTTTCCATTCTCGTTTCCATTTCTACCGCATTAGTAGGCCCAGTCACCTTTTTTGGACTGTTGGTTGCCAACCTTTCCTATGAACTTTCTCCTCAAGCAAAACACAGTGTTGTTGTGCCGATTGCAATATTATTAGCGATTATTTGTTTGGTGGGAGGACAATTTATTTTAGAACAAATTTTTCACATGGCAGGACGTTTAAGTTTTATCATTGAATTTTGTGGGGGTATTGTTTTCTTAATATTACTGATGAAGGGAAAACTAAAATGATTGAGATCAATCATCTTTCCAAGGCTTACGGAGCACGATTGATTATCGATAATTTATGCCTTCATCTTCCCAAAGGGGGGATTATTTCTCTCATTGGGCCCAATGGTTCGGGAAAATCAACTCTTTTAATGCTGATAAGACGTCTTTTGCCACACCATAATGGTACAATTCATATCGACGGCTTTGATATTGATACAATGCCCCACGATATTTTGGCTCAAAAACTCTCAATTCTGCGTCAAGATAATCCTTTATCCTTCCGTTTAACCGTGTACGATTTAGTAAGTTTCGGACGCTATCCTTATTCAAAAGGCTGGTATACACATGACGATAAACAATTTATCGACAGTTCGCTACGCTATCTCGGCTTACAAGATTTAAAAGATCATTTTTTAGATGAGCTTTCTGGCGGTCAGCGTCAACGCGCTTTTATAGCCATGGTTATCTGCCAAGATACTGATTATCTTCTCTTAGATGAACCATTAAACAATCTGGATATGAAACATGCCGTTTCTATGATGAAGCAGTTACGCCGCACAGCTGATGAACTGAAAAAAACCATCCTTATTGTCATGCACGATATTAATTTCGCCTCATCTTATTCAGATATGATTGTTGCACTAAAAAATGGAAAAGCAGCCTATTGTGGAACTCCCAAAGAAATTATGCAACCAGAAATCCTTAAAGACATTTATGATGTTGATATTCAAATTAAAACAATCAATGACATTCCTATCGCCCTTTATTATCGATAATCTAAAGATTTTTTGCGCTTGCCTACACTGTAGAATCTGCTAGAGATGATAAAATTGGCTTATTGGGGAATAGTTTAATGGTAGAACAGCGGACTCTGACTCCGTCAATCTTGGTTCGAATCCAAGTTCCCCAGCCAGTGTTGTATGTATGTAGCTTGTTGTAGCTTTGTAGCTTGCCAGTGTAGCTTGCCAGCGGGTTTTGTATATTTTGCCACTAGGTTTTGTACCAATTTATTTTTTTTCAAAGAGTTTTAAA
>NZ_JBHILX010000109.1:0-710 GCF_042193585.1 Bartonella sp. PS7NMGDW | reverse complement strand
CCACTTGTCTGCAAAAAGCCTCGTCCATGGCAACTTAGTTGACATACTTCACCTCCCTTTCTTTATTATTATTGCAAGTGAAATTATCTAGCTCTTCAGTGACGTTATTGAGTTCTTTTTCAACTTCTGAATTCCACAACCCACCATTGTCTAAACGTATGATGAATCCACCTTCAATCAAGGAATTCAAAGCTGCTTCAAACTCTTCTACTGGATAACCAACCCAAAAAGCTAATACCGTTAAGTCCTTTAAAATAGGTTCACCAGTATGGAGCATTAGAAGTCGCAACATGACATAGATACATTTCTCGGTCGGCGACAAACAACCAAGAGTAAGAAGCCATTTGTCTGCAAAAAGCCTCGTCCATGGTAATTTAATGGACATACCCCAATTCCCTTTCTTTAACTAAATATAAAATTGCTAAAGCATCTGCTTCGTTATCATCTTTCGGATTGTGCCCTTTTGCACGCACCGCCTTAATCATCTCTTCTTTCGACGCATTCCCCTTGCCTGTCGTCGCTTTCTTAATCGTACTTACTGGTATCCCCTCATACGGTATCTGATGCTGTTCACACCACGCCGTTAACGTTGCTAACAAACCACCGTAAACATGCGCTGCATCTGTACCTTTATGACGCCTCACCTCTTCAAAATACACCACGTCAATTTGACCTGCTGTCTGCTTTATTTCTGATAGCCATTGCTTAAA
>NZ_JBHILX010000108.1:0-714 GCF_042193585.1 Bartonella sp. PS7NMGDW | reverse complement strand
GCGGGGGGCTGCTTTATAGCAAAAAAGCCGCGTCCTTTAAGACACGGCTTTTATTATCAAAACAGCTAGCGATCTAAATAAACGATTAAAAGAAATAACCGAAATATAAAAGAACATCTCTTTATTGCACAAAACGTATCAAAACGCAAGCTGTTAAGTAAAATAAAAATGGGATTCACACTGTAGATTCAGTGATTTATAATTATCATTTATCAAATCAATTTAAATCATAATGAATAAAATGAGCGCTGTTAAATTACCTTCTTTTCAAACAGAAGAACAATCTTCTTTTCGTCAATTTCCCCATAATATTGAAGCAGAACAAGCTTTGCTGGGTGCTATCATTATCAATAATAATGCTCTTGATAGCGTTTCTGATTTTTTAAAAGCAGAGCACTTTTTTGAACCGTTGCATCAAAAGCTTTTTGATATCATTTCAAAAATTATTCAAAATGGAAAAGTTGCAGATCCCATTACTATTAAGCCCTTTGTTGAAAATGATGCGAAAATTGGTGACATCACTGTATATAATTACGTGGTGCGTTTAGCTACAGAGGCAGTCACAATCATTAATACTAAAGATTATGGAAGCGTCATTTATGATCTGTTTATCCGACGCTCTTTAATTAACCTTGGCACTCAAGTTGTGAATAGAGCTTATGATGCTTCTGTAGAACTTACAACATCACAACAAATTGAAACTGTTGAAAATCA
>NZ_JBHILX010000107.1:0-718 GCF_042193585.1 Bartonella sp. PS7NMGDW | reverse complement strand
TAAAACAACTCTCAACAAAAGCTGCTTAACCTTATGGGGGTGTTTTGTTCCCCGCATATCTACAAGCACCCCCACCCATTTATTAAGGAAATTAAACGTGTGTAACATCAAACATATTATCATACAGCCTGCTAAAGATGAGGAATTTTGTTTTTTTACCATTGGCTATGAAGGTAGGTCCCTTGAGAATTATCTTAGTTGTCTCATAGAAAACAATATCAAAACTTTATGTGATGTTCGTAAAAATCCAATAAGTAGAAAACACGGATTTTCAAAAAGACAATTAGAGCAAGCTGTAAGCAACATTGATATTGAATATATGCATATGCCTGAACTTGGAATTGCCTCTGAAAAACGAAGAAATTTGAAAACACAAAAAGATTATGACCGCCTTTTTAAAAATTATCGAAATACAACTCTCAAGAATAATTCTTGTGCAATAAACAAATTATATCAAATGTTTTTAAACAAAAAGCGCGTTGCAATCACCTGTTTTGAAGCCAATGTATGCATGTGTCATAGAGGACAACTCGCATTAGCTCTTACTCAATTGCCTGATTGGAAATATGAAATTAAGCACATCTAAAAAATAAACTTACAGATTTTTTACATATGGGGGTGCTTCTCTTCACAAATGCCTCCAAGCACCCCCACCCTTCTTAACACTTTCAAGTAATGCGTGATTCACGCCACACGTGAATTGCATCTCAATGTAAGG
>NZ_JBHILX010000106.1:0-746 GCF_042193585.1 Bartonella sp. PS7NMGDW | reverse complement strand
CTTAAGTGGTTTAACCGGGGTTGATGCTCTCTTTACACCAAAAGTGGATCTCAATAATGCAGGAGAACTGTCTGAGGGGCTCCCTTTACCAAAGCCCCAATCGGGTGGGGTTGGGGGCACGCTACCCAATCAAAATTTCATTTATGAAACGCGGGCAGAATTCCTTGATGTCGGCAAGTTTTATGGCTCAGCCTATTATTTGAACAGAATTGGCTACAATCCTGATCGGGAGATTTTTTTCTTAGGCGATGCTTATTTCGAAAAGGAATTGATTGAAAAACAAATGCGTGATCTGGTTGGTCAAGGTTTGGGCAAAGGTTCCTTTATTCCTGGAAGTGATGCCATTGAACAAGTCAAAACCTTGCTGGATGTCGGGGCAGACTATGCAAAAGCACACAATCTCCCCTTTGGTGAGGCTTTGAGTGAAGAACAATTGGCGTCCCTAGAAGCCCCGATGGTGATTTATGTGCGCCAACAGGTCAAGGGCATGGATGTTTATGCACCGGTGCTTTACATCCCTGAAAAAGACAGAGCCTCCTTTGTTTCTGCTGGGGCTTTGATCATGGGCAATGATGTGAATATCACCAGCCAAAATACGAGCAATTCCACAATAACCAATTCAGGGCGGATTGCGGCAAATCACCAATTGCATGTGCATGGTGGGGATATTTTTAGTAAAGGGGGGCATTTTGCGGCGGGTGGGGATGCTGTTCTCCTTGCGGAGAAGAATATTCGTTTAGATGCAG
>NZ_JBHILX010000105.1:0-746 GCF_042193585.1 Bartonella sp. PS7NMGDW | reverse complement strand
AATGAACACTCTTTCAAATCTTCAAACTCTTCTCTTAAAGCCTCTAAGCGCTTCTCTAAATCTTTCAGTGAACCATCAAGCTCCGTTTTCAAAGCGGCTTTCAGTAAATCAAAAACGCCATTAAGCGGCGCATGAACAAAACCTCCCCCAGAATACAAAACGACCCGTACTTGAGACGGGTCGCTAATCTCTGATATCGCAAACGGTTTTAATGACATTTCAACTCCTCATGTCTTGATCCCATAAATTACACTCACATTAACGGGGCGCGTTTCAACACCACCAACCCTCTCTGCCATAAGGTGATGTTCATGATGCTCTCTGTCATTCAGCCCTTCTGTTATAGGCGTTGAATAATATAAAAAATTAGCAAAAGGACTCCTGATAAACCAAGGTAAACGAGGCGGTTTATCTTTTTCTGTAAACCAAAATGGAACCTCTGAAATGCCCACTATTCGGTCAAATTCTTCATGACATTTCTTTAAGCTATCCCCACTCAAACCTACACACTCTTCGTCTATAGCTCTCTTGCGCCTTTGCAAGTGAGCTTCAGAAGAAGAAACATCTCGTTTTTTTCGAGAAGAAAGACCTTCTGATGACGCTGGACCTATAAAATGTTCATGCGCTTTTAAAGAACAGGGTTGTATACTTGCAAAAGAACGCCAAGGGTCTAGATTGCGTTCATTATCAAGTCCCCGTAAAAACATCCCCCGAAAATCGGGAACATTAAACGTCGTGGCGCCATC
>NZ_JBHILX010000104.1:0-757 GCF_042193585.1 Bartonella sp. PS7NMGDW | reverse complement strand
TCAATTGCCCAATTAAAAAGTCCATTAAGGGCTTTCAGAAAGTTTCTAGCCATTGCTGGTGTTTCTTTACGCCGTTCAACACCGGCTATAATATGCTTCTTTTCAATTGCTTGGTATGGAATGTTTCCTATAGTATCACATACCTTCATAAGGATGAGTTCTTTTTGTTTTTTTGTAGCTTTAGTGTAACTATGCCAATTAGAGCTGTTAAAGTATTGTTTAAGCAGCCATGCAAATGAACCTTCAACAAGTTTACCGGTTTTTGATTTAGGAAGTATAAGTCCTTGTAACTCGGCAAGTGCGCTTTTGTAGTTATCAACAAACTCTTGCGTTCCATAGGTACCGCGTATTCTAATGCGTTTGCCATGACCAATACGTACATACCATACAATTTTGCCATGTTGAGTAATTTGTTTAACGAGATGAGGAGGACGTGGTTTAGGCATGGTATTTTACATCTTAGAGAGTGCGGTTTCGTAATATTCATTCTTTGACAAATCTAAAAGTTTGTCTGGGTGGTTAACTGAATTTGGTATTGGAATATCGGATTTAAGATAGATAAGCAGTTCACCGGTAGGTTTGATTTCTACGAGTTCACAACCTTGTTTTTTAGCTTCTCTTAAAGCGCGTGCAATGGCTGGTTGCGTTATAGCAGCTGGACGAGGCGCCATATCTTTTCTCCTTACATTGAGATGCAATTCACGTGTGGCGTGAATCACGCATTACTTGAAAGTGTTAAGAAGGGTGGGGGTGCTTG
>NZ_JBHILX010000103.1:0-789 GCF_042193585.1 Bartonella sp. PS7NMGDW | reverse complement strand
AAAGTTATGGGGCGTAAGAGTCGGAGTGAACTTGCCCCAAGACCCGCGGTTAGCAAGCCCAGCGAGCGCCCTGCGGCTGCTAAGCCCCGCCAGCTTGCAGCAACACCACGACTAACAGCACCCATCTTGATAAAAGAGCCCATCAATTGAAGAAGCCCAAGGCGTGTCCCAGCAAGAGTAAAGCGCAACACGCGCAGAGCAATATTAAAAGCCATCAGGGCAGCAATGGTTTTGATGATGGCGCTTGTTAAAGTTGGGTGCGCATTCGCCCACGCCATAAGCCCATTGGTAAAATTGCCAACACTTTCCATCAAACTGTTGAGGGGGGGCAGAAGCACTTCACCAATGCTAATCCCTAAAGCCACAATGCGGTTTTGCAACAATTCAAATTGCCGCATGGCACCGGTTGCTTGTTTGTCTGCTTCTTGTTCTACCGAACCTTTAAAGACTTGTGGATCTTTCACATACTCTAAAGCTTGCCCTAACAATTCGGGGTTACCCACCAATTTGGCAAAATCACCAGTAAAATCGCGCCCAGCAATGGCAATCAGCGAGCGCATGCCCTGTTCGGATTTACCCAACACATTAAAAAAGCGTACCAAGGTACCTGTGGCATCTTTGTCCAGATCTTGCATGAATTTTTCGCGAGAAAGCCCGATATTGGCAAAAGCATCTTCAATATGTTTGCCCCCTGCCTGAATGCGCGCACTCATGGCATTAAAACCACGCGCGGCACTCTCTGGAACAATCCCAGCAGAAATCATCGCCGTACCAAAAGCTGCTGTTTCC
>NZ_JBHILX010000102.1:0-798 GCF_042193585.1 Bartonella sp. PS7NMGDW | reverse complement strand
CACCCAATTCAGATGAATCTTTCTTGTTGACGCTATATTCTGATCATTGTGCATATATAAAACGCATTCCAATTGATCGGATTGTACAACCTGTAAAGACAAAACTCTAACACCCCAAAACCAGTCTTTTAACACCAGCGTGATTCACGCCACGGATGAATTGCGCGCAATGTAGGAAATCAAGATGAGTGAACAAAACACTAACCTAATAGAAATTGAAGAAACACATCATTTAGCCGTCGAACAAACTGTCATGGAACGTATTTTAAATAAAGCCTTAGAAAGTGATGTCGATATGGATCGCTTAGAGCGTCTTCTCAAATTGCGAGAACAAGAGATAGAACGACAAGAGCGCCAAAACTTTGTCCGTGATCTTTCGGCTGTGCAAATGGCATACAAAAATATCGAACAAAACGCCATTAATACACATACTAAAAGCAAATACGCTACGCTTGATCAGTACATTGATGCTGTAAAGAAAGGGCTTGCAACATACAACTTTGCTTTGTTTGCTCGTATTAAAAATCAAACAGAAAAAAACATTACCATAGAAATAACTCTGTCTCATCCTTCAGGCAATCAAATCTCAACAGAAGGAACATTTCCAATTGACAATGCAGGCTCTAAAAATAACATACAATCAGTTGGTTCCACAATTACCTACGCACGAAGATACCTGTTAGGCATGCTTCTTAATGTAGCAAGTAAAGAAGACGATACAGATGGAAACCCGCCTATTAAAAAGGCTTTTCCACAACAGATCAATGAAATCAGAAGACTCATAGTACAAACCCAAGC
>NZ_JBHILX010000101.1:0-815 GCF_042193585.1 Bartonella sp. PS7NMGDW | reverse complement strand
GAGACATAGAAACTAGATGAGATAAAAAGCAATGGTTCCCGTAACAGACGCCCTTAATATCCATATGACAAAATAACGAGGATATCCAATCCTACAGTAAAAAATATTCGCACTGAAATTGAGCTATTTTCATAAATTAAAAAATGAAATTAAGAAAAGATCAATTATCGTAAACTATACACTTTACTTTAATGTCAAAATTATAATAATGACAACAAACATCAGGATCTATATAATAGTAAAAAAGAGTCATATTAAAATGAAGTTGGTCATTCTTATAATTTTGATTGCAAACATTTTATCAGCTTGTGCATTAGCACCAAAGCTAAAACAGCCCAATGATAGGAACCGTGTACCTATTAATAAAACAATCCCTGCCGAAATCAAGCGAGCAAATATATGAAAAAGCGATTTATTATAACAGGAATGATTACCATTTGGGGAATGATAAATTTGGCACATGCAGTGGTGGATCATTCTAAAACACGTGTAGACGCAGATCCATCAAGTTTATGCAATGTTCTAGAAGTGGCACGTGCAGAGTTTGAAAAGCGAAAGTATGGAAGAGACAGCTCTGGAATCCTAGAAAAATGTTTAAAATTGCTATCATCTGCTCCACCGCCACAACCTGCTCCACCGCCACAACCTGCTCCACCGCCACAACCTGCTCTATCAGCAGAATATTCGGAAATCCTTCAGCTTTTAAAAAAAGAGGAAATTATTGAGCTCTTAAAAAAGCAGCTTGAGTTGAAAAAAAAACAAGTTTCACAAATAGAAAAAGCCTATCAAGCTATAACAAAGAATCAGAAAACTGG
>NZ_JBHILX010000100.1:0-816 GCF_042193585.1 Bartonella sp. PS7NMGDW | reverse complement strand
GAGCTGGATTAAAAAATTGACATCTTTCCCATTCGGAAAGATAGCTTGTTAAAACTCATGTCGCTTTTTCATTGGAACAAAAGAATGTATTTGACATTATCAATTTTGTAGCATATAAACTACAGATGTTTATTGTTAAAAAAACACACTATTTTACAGAGTGGTTAGACTCATTAAAAGACAAACAAGTGCAAAAGAAAATTGCTGCACGTATTTTCCGCCTTGAATATGGGCTTCTAGGAGACGTGAAATATTTCCGTGGTATTGGTGAGTTAAAAATAAATTATGGACCAGGCTATCGGGTTTATTTTGTAAAACAAGGAAAACAAATCATTTTATTGTTAAATGCTGGTGATAAATCCACACAACAAAAAGATATCGAAAAAGCCCTTCAATTAGTAAAGGAAATGAAACATGGAAATTACTAAATTTGATGTAAGTGAATATTTTAATACGCCTGAAGACTTTAAGATTTTATTAGATGATGCTTTAGAAACCAAAAATAGTGGCTATATTGCACATGTATTAGGTATTATTGCGCGTAAACAAGGAATGACAACTGTTTCTCAAGAGACAGGACTAAATCGCGAGTCTCTTTATCGTTCTTTAAGTGATAAAGGCGACCCACGGCTTTCTACTTTTCTCAGTGTTTTGAGTGCTTTAAATTTGCAGATTAGCTTAACGCCTATCCAAAATAATTGTAAGGAACAAGCAGCTTTAGAAGAAGCATCTTGACTACCTCCCCACCTTTAAAGATGGGGAAGGGAGGTACTTAAGCAATCTTTTTAATGAGGGGCTCTAAATCTGGTTTATAAC
>NZ_JBHILX010000010.1:18267-86234 GCF_042193585.1 Bartonella sp. PS7NMGDW | reverse complement strand
GGGTTGGGCAGTATCCGTTGAGGGGAAGGATGCACTCTTTTTGAGGGCGGAGTGCATCCTCTACAGTTTGGATACTGCCTTATGAGGGTTGGGCAGTATCTTTTGAGGGGAAGGATGCACTCTTTTTGAGGGCGGAGTGCATCCTCTACAGTTTGGATACTGCTTTCATGAGGGTTGGGCAGTATCTTTTGAGGGGAAGGATGCACTCTTTTTAAGGCGCGGAGTGCATCCTCTACAGTTTGGATACTGCTTTTATGAGGGTTGGGCAGTATCCGTTTGAGGGGAAGGATGCACTCTTTATGAGGGCTGGAGTGCATCCTTTCCATGGATTGAATGCACTCTTTGGAGGCTAGAGTGCATCCATAGGGAAAGGCATATTCTATAAGAAACAGAGATAACCAAAAGATTTTTTTTTATATTTTATATTGGTAGGTTGCTGTATTTGCTAGGGTAGGGCTATTCATTTTTTATTCTCAATATTTAAGATGATTATGTGATCAGGGTTGTTCGTCAATACAATCGTAAAAGACGTTGAGTATTTTTATAAAAATTAAGATATTTTTGTGCCTTTTTCTTGTTTTTTTTATGTTTACACAAGATTTACACTGCTTTTCAACAGTTTGTTTTTTTTGCTTCGCTAATGGCGGTGGCTAAACACTTCAATTATTTTCACTGCCTCAACACCGCATTAAAATAACAATGCTTTATAATATGACAAAATGAGCTGTATAACGTTTGATTCTTGAGGGATGCTAGAAAGAGGGGGATGTTAGGAGCGATGTTGTATATCTTTTTAGTTTATCTCTTAAAGCAGGAAGATGAACATATTTGAGAAGAATATGAAGTGCTATAGATGAAACTCCGTCTTTCCGGATCTATTTTTTATTTGGCCGGATCTATTTTTTATTTGGTTTGACAGTTAAAGAGCAATAGCTGAATGGAATCACGCTTGTCTCATGTTTTTATCCTCACGCTTTAGTTTTTTCTCGTGGGGATGCAAGTTTTTTAATGGGGTTTTACGTGAGTCGCGTAAAACAGAATGTTCCAAACAGAATATACTTGTGTTGCACATTTACGTCCTTGATTTAAAAACATCATGTTGTCTTATCTCACAATAATGTTGGTGAATGGGATAATGGAGAAATCTCTTGTGAAGTGGATCAGCCCTTTTTAAAATCGCATAAGGCGAAAGCCAGCACTATCATACTATTTTAGCATCTCATGGGATGACAGCCTTTGGCTCTTGAGCGTGTTCATAAGAGGCATCTTGCTTTTTTATCTTCGAAGTGTGTTATTTCATATGTCTCTCATGTTGGTAACGTGCAAAAGATATGCTGTTGATTGATGCAATATGAAATAAATTTGAAATGAGACAATCCCTATGATACTCGGGTCGCTTAATTTTAATATGAATAACGCGCGATTATAATTATAAATCAAAATGGTGCCATGATACATCAACCGGTTGGTGGGCTACAGGATAAAGAAAGTCGTCAAACATAAGTCATTCTGTTATGTCGTAAAACACTGTCATTTGCGGTTTGGTGATATGAGAGCCAGCCGGCGCTTTGGATATATTGAAGTGTTTTTTAAAGGGCGTGGTGAATCTTTAGGGCAGAGCTTGCTCGTGTTGCATCTTGAGTTCAGCTGAAAATCCCTGAATAGAAAACAAAGAGTGAATGGAAAACCAAGAGTGAAGTCTATCCAAGCTGTTTGTAGATCAGATTGGGTTAAGAACCTTTGTTCTTTGAGGATCGAACGCAAGCCAACTTGATAAAAGAATGATCTAGTTTGCGGGGAGATTTTATGGAGGAATATAACAAAGCTCATAAGAGAGTGATTTAAGACAATACAGTTATAAAAAAGTACAGTCATAAAAAAAAGTCCTCCGTTGTAATCAGAGGACTAAAAGCAGGAGAATTTTAACATTGGCTTGTAGGACATGTTAAAAAAATGAATTTAAAAGACCGTATCCAATCCACAAATTCATACTTACAAAACTATTACACTAAAATTAGCAGAGAATTCAAAATATATCAATATAAAAAATACTTTTTACAAAAAAGAAAATTTTGTCATTTTGCATTAAAAATTAATGAATACTTTTTCAATTGAATATTTATTTTGAGACTCGACATTAATTAAACAATTAAATTGTATTTAAATAAACTGTATTTAAAGCTGTTATGATGCATGCAAGCATCTTAAACAAAACTTATTCTTCAATAAGCACGAATAAACTTAAAAGAACCTCATGATTACAGGACTGGTGTGGGAGCAGGGTTTTTGTTTTTAAGGGTGTGGAGTGTATCTTGAGTGGGTGTGGAGTGAAGTATTGTCCTTTTGGGTGTGAGGGGTGAAGTGGTGGAAGAGGTTGGGGAGAGCTGCTGGATGATTAAGCGGTGTGGGGGGCTTTAGAAGGCGCAGCAACATGGGAGGCAGATTTGAATGGCGAGGAGGGGATTATTCAGAATGTTTATGGTTTGCATATCCCCAATGAAATGCGAGCAAGTCTAAACAATCTCGTAAATGATCGGCAAGGGAATTTTGTTTGCGTTTTGAAGAATTTAATTCTTTGATTGCTTGTCCATAGCCGATAACGCGTTCAAGCAGTGAATAGCCAAGAATACCCAGTTGAACTTTGATTGTTCTTAAATGATTGGATGCTTCTATTTGACGTTCAATGGGGTGTGTGTACCCTTGGCTACAGGAAACCTTTTCACGGGTATAGTCAAGGCTCATGTGGAGATCGGCTTGACTTTGACGCCAGTAAAAATAAAAACGTTCTGCCGCTTTATATTGGGCTTTGCTGAGATGTCCTTTCGCATATAAAAGTGCAATGGGATGGCTTTGTGTATTGGCAATGGCATTGATGGTGCGCGGATTGCTGGAACTTTCTGGATGATTGGGTTTAAAATAAGGATTACGCGTTTCAACAGCAATTTCTTGCGTCTTTAAATGACCAATGTGCTTTCCTTGATTTTGATGATCAAGCGGGCAGGTTTGTGTATTTTTTTTCTCGTGATGGGTCATAGCATCTCCTTAAAAATTTTAACTTTGCTTCTCGTTTTTTAAAAAATGTTGCTTGCTCTAGGTAAAAGAGGGGGATGAGAGGAAGACATGTGTTGGAGTGTGCGTGTTGGGTATGCGCTCTTGGGGGTGATTTGGACTGTTGCGCTTGTGTGGGGGAGCCCCATGGATTTGGCTCTTGAAAGGAGGGGTGTTTTGTTGCATGGTGGATTTTCCTTGAATGGCTTGATGGGGAGTGGCATGATGTTGCGCGGCGCTTTGTCTTTGAAAAGATTGGTATTTTTCTGCATTGCGGTTTTTGTCTTTGTGTCTGTTTATATGGAAATGAAGGCGTTGGGGATGACGTGGGGCGTATTTTTACGGGCTGTGGTATTTTATGGCACTCCCGGCATTTTCCTTATGTTTGGTTATGAAGTAATGCAGCGGCGTGGTGTAAATCAGGGTTTGTTCTTCAAGATGGTGTTGTTGAGCTTCATTTTTGCTGCTGTCATTGATTTTATTTATGCGCAAGCCGAGCACTTTGGTTTGACTTGGGTGTGGTTCTCAAACAGGTGGGTGTTTAACATTCTTTTTGGCGTTGTCTTTGGCGTTATTCTTGGGCTTATTGGTTTAGGAGCAAGGCGTCTTGGGTTTAGGCTTTCATTCTTTGAAAAGGATTGATCTTTTGCTGCATTTTTGGCATGGTCTCTGATTTTTACTTAATAAAGGAGCGGGGCGTATGGTGGTTGCGCGGGACATGTTTTTGAAGGGGCTGGCGTTTTTCTGCGTTATTGGCTTGGTCCTTGGTTTTGCTTATGAGGATGCGGGGCGACCGGTTATGACGTGGGAGGTGTTTTGGCAGGGGGTGGAGATTTCTTGCATTGCTGGAGCGACCCTTTGTTTTATTGTTGTGGGAGCAGACCGTAAGACTGTATCGTGGGGCGTGTTTTTCAAGGCTGTGGTGTTTTGCGCCATTGCTGTAGTGGTTCTTGGCTTTGCTTATAAGGGAGTGAAGCGTTTTGATATATCGTGGGAATTTTTAGTGATAGGAGCGGTGTTTGTTGCATTGCTGGACCTGTCCTTGGTTTTGCTTATGAGGGTGCGGGGTAAGGGGATATCGCGTGGGGTGTCTTTTTTGAGGTTTCTGGTGTTTTGCGGCGTTGTTGGAGCTGTTGTTGGATTGGCGCATGTGGGCGCTAAGCATATGGGGGTTCGCTGGTTTGTGATCTTTAACAATGGGGTGTTTGTGGGCACTATTGGACTTGTTCCTTTTTTTGCTTTGGAGGGGATACGGTGTATGCGTGTACTGTTGGGGTGGTGCTTAAAAAGAATGAGCATTTTTCTTTTCCACGGGCGTGGTCTTTGATGTTCTTTCTGTGAGGGGTATTTGATGTCGAACGATGTGATGTTTTGGCAGTGGTTGGGGTTTTTCTGCTTTGTTGCTCTTGTCTTTGTTTCTATTTATGCGGCAATGAGGTCTTTTGGGGTTACAAGGAAGGCTTTTTTAAAAAATTTGGCGTTGAGCTTCATTATTATCGCTGTCTCTAAGTTTGTTTATGCGCAAGCTGAGCTCTTTGGTTTGACTTGGGTGTGGTTCTCAAACAGGTGGGTGTTTAACATTCTTTTTGGCGTTGTCTTTGGCGTTATTCTTGGGCTTATTGGTTTAGGAGCAAGGCGTCTTGGGTTTAGGCTTTCATTCTTTGAAAAGGATTGATCTTTTGCTGCATTTTTGGCATGGTCTCTGATTTTTACTTAATAAAGGAGCGGGGCGTATGGTGGTTGCGCGGGACATGTTTTTGAAGGGGCTGGCGTTTTTCTGCGTTATTGGCTTGGTCCTTGGTTTTGCTTATGAGGATGCGGGGCGACCGGTTATGACGTGGGAGGTGTTTTGGCAGGGGGTGGAGATTTCTTGCATTGCTGGAGCGACCCTTTGTTTTATTGTTGTGGGAGCAGACCGTAAGACTGTATCGTGGGGCGTGTTTTTCAAGGCTGTGGTGTTTTGCGCCATTGCTGTAGTGGTTCTTGGCTTTGCTTATAAGGGAGTGAAGCGTTTTGATATATCGTGGGAATTTTTAGTGATAGGAGCGGTGTTTGTTGCATTGCTGGACCTGTCCTTGGTTTTGCTTATGAGGGTGCGGGGTAAGGGGATATCGCGTGGGGTGTCTTTTTTGAGGTTTCTGGTGTTTTGCGGCGTTGTTGGAGCTGTTGTTGGATTGGCGCATGTGGGCGCTAAGCATATGGGGGTTCGCTGGTTTGTGATCTTTAACAATGGGGTGTTTGTGGGCACTATTGGACTTGTTCCTTTTTTTGCTTTGGAGGGGATACGGTGTATGCGTGTACTGTTGGGGTGGTGCTTAAAAAAATGAGCATTTTTCTTTCCCACGGGCGTGGTCTTTGATGTTCTTTCTGAGAGGGGTATTTGATGTCGAACGATGTGATGTTTTGGCAGTGGTTGGGGTTTTTCTGCTTTTTTTCTCTGGCCTTGATTTTTATTTATAAGGGAGCAAAGCGTCGCTCTGTTACAGAGTGGGTGTTTTGGAGATGGGTGGTGCTTTATGGCGTTGTTGCCACCTATCTTGGTTTTGTTTATGTGGGCGTGGGCAGGCGCGCTGTTGACGGGGAGCTGCTCTTGAAGGGGGCGGTGTTTTCTTGCATTTTTGCAACTGTCCTTGGTTTGGTGCATCTGGGTGTCAAGAGTATGCCTGTGGCGGGGCAAGTGTTCGTAAAGGCGGTTATGTTTTGTTGCCTTATGGGCTTTATCCTGTGGTTTGCTGCTGTGGGCGTCAGAGATATGGATAGCATAAGAGCGGTATTCTTAAAGGTTTTGCTCTTGTCTGTATTGTTGAAAGTGCTCTTGGGGTTCTTTATACGCGAGCAAAGTGATACGGTGCTACAGAGGTTGTTGCGTGCTTTGAATTTTGTGCTGTTTTTCTGCATTTTGGCACTAATTCTTTGTTTTACCCGTCTGGGAGCAGAGAATCTAGGGTTGAGCTGGCTTTGGTTCTCGAAGGATTGGGTGTTTTTATTCATTTTTGGATTTACCCTTCCTTTTGTTTGTGAGGGAGCAAGGTGTGCGCGTGTTCTATGGGCTTGGTTCTTGAGGTAGCTGGTGTTTTTTTCTCCATGGGTGTGGTCTTTAATTTTACTGTGGGTTATTTTGGATATTGATGTCGAACGATTTGTTTTTTTTGCTGTTGTTGGTGTTTTCCTACCTTTTTATTGTTGTCGTTATTGGTACTTATAAGCTTTCCAATCGCTTCGATATTCCTTGGTGGCGGGCGGCGTTTTATTGTATTTGTGGTGTTTCCCTCTTTTTGAAGGAAGTGCTGTTTTACTGCATTTTAGGAGTCGTCCTTTTTTTGGCTCTTGAGGGAATGGAGAGTATGGATATACCGTGGGGACTATTGTCCTTGATAGGGATCGTGTTTGCTGTAGTGTTGGAGTGGTTCTTGATTTTGCATATGAGGGGGCGGCAAGATGGGGTGGTGACGCGTTGTTTGTGGTTATTGAAAGGGGTGGTGTTTTGCGCTGTTGTTGGAGCGACCTTTTTTTGTTTGCGTTTGGGAGCAGAGAATATGGGGTTGGGCTGGCTTTGGTTCTCGAAGGATTGGGTGTTTTTTATCATTTGTGGATTTATCCTTCCTGTTGTTTGTGAGGGAGCAAGGCGTGCGCGTTTGAAGGCGGAGGCGTTTTTAAAGAGAGTGGGGTTTATGGGGTATTACAGATAACGTCGAGGGAATGATTGTTCAAAAGAACAGCGATAGCGGTAGGTTTGGGGATCAAACCAGAGCCCTATTTTTCCTTCAAAATCACCAGAACGTTGTTTGGCAATATTCATAATGACGCCGGGGCGTTTGGCTAAATCTGCTTTTTCTTGTGCTAGAGAGGCGGCAAAGATTTTATCTTCCAACGACCGATTGCGCCAAATGGTGATAATGTTAAAGGCATTGGCGCCAATTTCTGAGGCGCCTTTAATGTCTTCTGTGCTGGGGATATCTTTATCCAGACCGCCTTTGCGGGCATGGGCGACAAGGTGAATATGCACACTGTTTAAAACAGCCCAATCAACCATTTTATAAACGGCTTGTTCTTGTCTTGCATAATCATCAGAGGCAATGCCAAGCCGCATCAAACTGTCGATGATAAATTGATCGCAGCCATAGCGCGCACGGCAATAGTCAAAGACTTCAAGCAAGGTATCTACGCTTGATTTGCCAACATGTTCATAAAGAATAAGCCCTTCGTCTAAAAAATGAAGAATCCGTTCAATCGTTTCTTTTGTAGGCTGTTCTAAGCCGCCCGTTTGTTTGGTTAAACGGCGGAGTGATTGTTCTCCTTTCATTTCTAGAGACGCTAAGCAAAGGCGACTCTTTTGTGCAATCCAATGGGGAATACAGTCTGATAACAATTGGCTTTTACCTGCACCACTCGCACCACTCCAGAGCGTTAATTCTGCTGGGCGGAAATGCAATTTGTCCTGCAGTTTAGGATAGGGAACCGTATAACCAAGATGTTTTTCAGGCTCTGGCCAAAAAAGCCCAATCACTTGATCTTTATAGTCTGAGGCGCGCCGTAAACCTTCTGGTGCAAAGCTTTGTGCTGAGGAAAAGGCGGCTTTTATGGTGGCGCTATCAATCCCTGCGGTTAAACAATCATTGGCATCTTTGCGGGGTAAACGGACACGGTAGCAACGGTGACGTCCAAGCCTGCTGGCAATTTCACGGGCTGCTTCTTCTCCGGGCGGATCCATATCGGTGGCTAAAAAAATCGTTTCAAAAGATTCTAAATGATCAAATTCATTTTCAATCCAGTTGTGTTTGCCTCCACTTCCTCCCCCAAAGGGAACAGAAACCGCCGGATATCCATAGGCGGCTAAGGAAAGCGCATCAATTTCTCCTTCAGTGATAACAATGGTACGGTTTGTTGAAGAAAGCGTGGGGAATGGCGCCTGTTGGGACGCGTGCGTGGGTGCCTGCTGAGATGCTTGCTGAGGTGCGTGCGTGGAGGGGTGGTTGGTTGTGGCGGTGTTTTGGGGCGCTTGTGTGGAGGGGTAGTTGGTTGTGGCGGTGTGTTGGGATGCCTGCTGAGGTGTGTGCGTGGAGGCGGGGTTGGTTGAGGGTACCTGCTGAGGTGTGTTTTGGGGCGCCTGCTGAGGTGTGTGTTGGGATGTGTGTTGGGATGCCTGCTGGGGCGCCTGCTGAGGTGTGTGTTGGGATGTCTGCTGAGGTGTGTTTTGGGGTGCTTGTGTGGAGGCGGGGTTGGTTGTGGCGATGTTTTGGGGCGCCTGCTGAGGTGTGTGCTGGGATGTGTGTTGAGATGCCTGCTGGGGCGCCTGCTGAGGTGTGTGCTGAGATGCCTGCTGAGGTGTGTTTTGGGGTGCCTGCTGAGGTGTGTGTTGGGATGCCTGCTGAGATGCTTGCTGAGGTGTGTGTTGGGATGCCTGCTGAGGTGTGTGTTGGGATGCCTGCTGAGGTGTGTGCGTGGAGGGGTGGTTGGTTGTGTGCTGAGGCGCCTGCTGAGATGCTTGCTGAGGTGCGTGCGTGGAGGGGGGGGCTGTGGGGCAAAGGGCTTGCCAACCAAACAAAATCGGTTCACATTGGGAAGCTGTTGGTTTGCTTTTTGCTCCTGCTTGCGCGAGCCGTTCTTTGACTAAAGCAAGGGTGCCGTCGGGTTTATAAAAGGGGAAAATGATTTTGTCACCATTTTCTCCTATGCGGTAGCGCTTTATAACCTCTAGAGGAATGTGGCGTTCTTTGTGGAGATAGTTTTTTACCAGATTTTGCGGGGTCTGCCCTTTAGGAACCGGTGGACGGCGATAGGAACGATGAGGGACCATAAAGGGTTTGGGGCGTGTCAAATTGAGAGTTGCGCGTGCTTCTTCTAATGCTTGAGAGAGGCTAATGCCTTTGACTTCACACCAAAGATCTAAAAGATCTCCTCCAGTGCCTTCTGCAAAGTCATACCAAAGTCCTGCTTTACTCCCACTCAAGCAAATTGATAAACTTTGACCCGCTTCACCACGTGTGTTGCCTACAATCCAATTGTTGCCTCGTTTGTGCCCTTGGGGAAGAAGCATTTCTACTATTCTATCGGCTTGTGAGATAAGTTTTTGTTTGATTTCAAAAATTGTGCTCATGGTCATTCGTGATATGATTGTTGTTTTTCTTAAGATGTAGGAGATAAGGACTCTCTTTTGCTGTTCTCACCGTTCGATCTGATCGTGAAATCTGTGGTGCTATGGGGCTTGCCAGTCTACTTTGAGCGCTTCTTTGTCGCTCTTTTCTTGCCAATAGTCGCCAAACTTCTTGGCTTTGCTAATGGGGTTGGCTTTTACTCAAACCTTCTGAAATGGCTCTGTTGATGTCTGTTTGCCAAGAGCATGGGAAGTGGTGTCTTGGGGAAAGGAGGAAGGGGGGTGTAAGAAGAGCGGGGTGGATCTGCCTGAGGTTTTGTGCATGCTGGGGGGTCCTGTTGGGTCATGTGTTGTGGCGCTTGTTGGGGTGTTTTGTTGCCAAAGAGTTTGCTTTTCGTTGAAGGTTTTTTGAAATGGCTCTGTTGATGTCTGTTTGCCAATGTTCAGAAAGCCGGTGCTCTTTGGAAAGGGCGGTAATTGGAAGAAGGGTGTTGCTCGAGAAAGAGGAGGTGGATACAGAGAGGCTGGCGAGCCTTGTTTGAAGGGTATGATCTTTGCTGAAAGTTTCTGAAACTGCCGCGTTGATAACTATTTGCCAAGTGCATGGAAGACGGTGCTCTTGGGCAATTGTGAGGCAGTGGGTTTTTTGTTGGAAGAAGGCGGGATGGATACACAGAGGCTGGAGAGCTTTTGTGTTCCTTTGCGTGCAAGAGATGGGCTTGTGTAGGGCGAACACTTTTGTGGTGAGAGTAGTAGGGGTGATGTTGGCTCGTTTTGCTGTATGAAGAGCTTATTTCATTGTTGTTTTTGTTATTATTTTTATGGTTTTGAAACATTTTTTGTCTCCGCGCGTGCTTGAAAAATAGGTTGTTCGTGTGATGTCAAAAATTGTCGCTATAGTTGATCAAACTGCGGTAAAGCATGTCGTTGTTCTCAGAGATGAAAGATGAGGAGCTCCCCTGTTTTTTCTGTTCTAGCCGTTCGATTTCACGGCGAAACCAGTTGCGCCATGTGGCTTGCCAGTCTACTTTGAGAGCTTCTTTGCCGCTTTTGGCTTGCCAATAGTCGCGAAACTTCTTTTCTTGCCAATGAGCTTGGCTTTCACTTAAACCTTCTGAAACTGCTGCCTTGATGTCTGCTTGCCAATGCTCAGGAAGGCGATGCCCTTTGGCAACTGAGGCAGTGGGTTTTTTGTTGGAAGAAGGCGGAATGGATACAGAGAGGCTGGGTGGGAGTGTGGTGGCGGATTTTGTTTTTTCCTCCGTGACAATTTGTGTAATAGGGGCAGGGGCAAAATCGGTTTGGGGAGCGTTTAAAGAGGGGGCGTTTTTTTGCTCCGCTTCTTCTTGTGGAGGGGAAGGGAGAGCAGAATCAAGAGCCGATGAGGGTGATGGGTGATCGCTTTGTTCAAAGTTCTCTTCGCAGGAAAAACAAGGTTCTGTCTCATCAAACAAAATTTTCTTTTCTAAAACACCGTAAGGTGTTTCCTTTTCTTCTGTCTTTTGAGCTTCTGAGCTTTGTGCAGCATCTTTTGTACTCTCGTTAAGCAGGTGTTGAATCTCAGCATTGATTTTCTTGCGTTTTTTTGCCGAAGAACGACCCGCAAAGGATTTTTGTTCAAGCAATTTTTCACGCTCTTGAAAAACATTTTCGCAACGCTTGTTCCATAATCCATTGGCTAAATTTAAAATCTTACCCTCTTGGATGAGCATTTCTAAAACATTAACAAAAGTTCGCTTGTCACAACCACAAAGACGCGCTAAACGTTCTTTCGATATTTCTAGAGGACGGCCGCGTGCATACATTTCATTGAGAAGAATCGTATAGATTCCAATTTCGTGTGCGCGCATCCCACGTACGCCTCCTAGAAAGTCATTTTGATACCAACAAACATATGGAAGCCTAGACGATTCATAATGAGGAGTTTCTTGTTGATTAGCGTGTTTCATACTGCAATCTACTTTCTTCTTTTTTATACATTTTTAGTGATGATAAAAGCGCAAATAAGGATTTAACTTGTGTTGTGTTGGGCTCTGTTCGATGATGACGAGAGGCTTCTTTACGACGCTTATAAATGATTGGGTGTGCTTGAAGGGCATGCAAACTTACGATTTAAGATTGCGGTGATGGAAAAAATAAAGAGTACCACACATTTTCAATGTATCTGCTTTGGGCAGCAACTTTGGGAGGTGGTTTTGTATATCCTATAGGGTGGTTAAAGTGTTTTTATGATCCAAAAATAAAAAAATTTTCTCCCTAAAAAGTAAAATTTGTTTCCTTAATTTTATCCTTTTTAGAGGATAATGCAAGCTCGTTTTATAAAAAGGACGTGTTTTTTTAAAAAGACGCGCTATATGGTGAAATTATGAATATCGATGGTTGGCGTCAAAGATTAAGGATCGCTTTTGAAAAAAGTGGGCGGTCAAAAAGATCTATCTCCCTCTCTGCCGGTAAAGGTGCGGGGTACCTTCATTCTATTCTTTCTGAAGGAAAAGAACCAACAATCGAATCTCTTTCGCGAATTTGTCACGAAATTAATATCAGTATGAATTATATTCTTTACGGTAAAGGGGCTAGCCCTGAAGATAAAGAATTTATAGAGCTTATTTCAAAACTCTCTCCGCAAGAGAGGCAGGCGATTTTGACTCTTTTGCGGCGACCCGTTGACGAAGCTCCAAAATAACTTCCTTCTGTGCTTTTGAATCAAGACGACTCCAGTATTTTATTAATATCATATCACTCATTTTATCTCTCCTGTGTGTTTATAATTGCAATCGAGTAAGAACAAATAGAGAACAACAAAGGGACATGAGAGGAACAAAGAATAATAGATTTTTATTTACATATGTCATTTGAACCCCGCAGAGATTTAAAATATATCTTTTATGAAGGATAAAATGGTTGACATCTCTCCTATAGAGGATATAAGACTAACGCTATATTTAGTCTTGTCAAGACAAGGTTATGCTTTATCAACTATCTAAAGGGGGAAATAATGAAAAATATTCCATTCGTTAAAGAGGATGAAATCATTATCGTTTTATGCGAAGAGGAAAATCCTGATACTTATGAAGGACCAATTGACGAAATCGAAGAAGTGCTCGAATTGATTGAAGAATGTGAAACTGTTTATAGAGTTTTACGACTCGATCTGACAACTTCTCATGCTGAAGATGTTACGGAAAAAATCGCTGATTTTTATGTCGAAAATCATGAAATGAATGAAGAAAATACGCCATTGCAGCCCTTCGTTTTGAATAGTGAAGCTTATCATGCTTGTTTAAATGAAAGAGCGGCTTGCGATTATGAAGATAATCTCTATGGCTCTTATGAAAAACAGCATCGTTTACGGCCATGTGATGTCTTGACAGATTATTGGTGGTAAACATGCCAAGTTATCTCAAGACTTCTTATCAAGGGATTCCACTTTATTATGCTGGAAATGCGCGAAATTTAATCAGACTCGAACCACAAAAACACAACGCTATTCTTTTCATATCGCAAGAGGTGGCTCTGTTGATGGTAAAAAAATTGGAGGAAGAATATTGTCGTCATGATTTTTCCGTCGTGCAATAGCTAGATTGAAAAAGGAAGCCGCAATGATGGGCCCAAATGCTTTTTTATTGCGGTGACCATGATGCGCGTTATGTTTTCCTTCTTGGGGGGGGGGAGCGTTTTGCGGGAAATTTTTTAGCCGATATGAGAGAGAGGGGGGTATGAAGAAAAGAGCCTATATGTGAGAAATTGTGGGCGTTTTGCGAGGGGAAAAGCTGTCGGCTGGGTTTCACATTGGGGGGATTGAGGAAATGGAGGGAGAGGTAACTATTAGTGGCTTGGAGTGAATAGAAAGCATGTTGTAGAACGAACATGAGGCTTAGGAGGAAGAGAAGAAGCAGTACAGCATTGAGCAGAGGCAAAGTTTTATAAAAAGGAAAGAGCAGAGGAGGAAAAGCAAGAGGGGATTTGGAGTGAATAGAAAGCATGTTGGGAAATGGAGGAAGATGTTTGAAGGGGGAATTAAGACCGTTAAAGTTTGTTTAGAAGTATTGGGACAGAAAGGGGGGCTGGGAGCTTTTGTGTTGCGTGTTAAGGGGGGGGGCATTATTTTACTCATGAAAGAGCAAATGCTTTTTTATTGCGGTGACCATGATGCGCGTTATGTTTTCCTTCTTGGGGGGGAGCGTTTTGCGGGAAATTTTTTAGCCGATATGAGAAGCCGATATGAGACAGGGGGGGTATGAAGAAAAGAGCCTATATGTGAGAAATTGTGGGCGCTTTGCGAAGGGAAAAGCTGTTGGCTGAGTTTCATTGGGGAATTGAGAAATCTGCGGGGGGGATGTTGGGGGGCAGTTTTTGTGTTTTCGGGGGCACAATACTTGAAGGATGCATTGAAGGATGCTGTCGCTTTTAGTCTGTGTGAGGGACACTGCTTAAACAGGAATACAGCTTAAAAAATGTGAATGTTTCAAAGAGAATATATTGCAAAAAAAACTTTAAAGGTGAAGGGGAGAAATACTATGCCAATCATTATCGATTGTGTTCAGGGAACAGAAGAATGGATGAAAGTGCGTAATGGTTTGATTACGGCTTCTTTGTTTGAGATGGTTATGGCACAAAAAAAACAGGGGCAAAAAACTTCACGATATCATAGTGTGATGATGAAATTGGCGGGAGAAAGAATTACAGGAAAAACCGTTGAGGAAGGAACAACAGTTTCTCAGCGACGCGGGACAGAATTAGAACCAATCGCACGACAGCTCTATGCAAAACTTACGCATACAGAACCTGAATGTATTGGCTTTGTTTTGGCAGATGATCGCGGACAAGGATTTTCTCCCGATGCTTTTGTGGGAGAAAATGGCTTATTAGAAATTA
This sequence comes from Bartonella sp. PS7NMGDW, assembly GCF_042193585.1. NCBI lineage: Bacteria > Pseudomonadati > Pseudomonadota > Alphaproteobacteria > Hyphomicrobiales > Bartonellaceae > Bartonella > Bartonella sp. PS7NMGDW. The sequence continues at coordinate 72,217 of NZ_JBHILX010000010.1, read as the reverse complement.
AAACAAAAAAACCTGAAATTTTGATCCCTCATTTCATGCAAAAGACTTTTCCAGCAGAACATAAAGCACAATGTCAAGGAGGGTTATGGATTTCTCAACGCGAATGGGTGGATTTAATGCTCTATTGGCCTGATATGCCACCTTTGATTAAACGTGCTTATCGTGATGAAGCGTATATTTACAAGCTGGAAAATGAAATTAGCCGTTTTAATGAGGCTTTGGAGAAGATGGTACAGCAAATTAAGTGTGTTGGGACAGGTTTTAGTATAAGGACAGAAATTGCTCTGAAGGAAAGGAAAAACAGAGAGCGGGGAGCGAATGCAAAGCGTCTGTTGGTGGGAAACACAAGAATGAGGCGGGCAAGAAAGGGATCTGTACAGCGTTGAGGAGGGGTAAAGTTTTATAAAAAGGAAAGAGCAGAGGGGGAAAAGCAAAGTGGGGTGTTTGAGGAAAGCGCAAGGAGGGAGCTTGGAATGAATATGAAAGCATGTTGGAAAATGGAGGAAGATGTTTGAAGGGGGAATTAAGACCGTTAAAGCTTATTTAGGCGTATTGAGCACGTTGTTGTTCTGGGAGCTTTTATGTTGAGTGTTAGGGAGGTACAATGAAAGGGCCAAGAGCTTTTTTATTGCGGTGACAATGATGCGCGTTATGCTTTTGTTTTTTGCGGGCTATCTGTTTTAGTCAGTATGGGGAAAGAGAGGCATGAAGAGCCTATGCATGAGGAACTGTGGGAGGTGTGTTGGGGGAAGTGAGACAGGAGACGTATTGGGGTTTGAGCTGTTTTTATGTTGAGTGTTAGGGAGGCACCAATAAATAAGGCAAGAGCTTTTCTTACTGAGAGAGTGCTGCGTATGATATTTTCGTTGATGGAGGATTCAATGGAGGTGATTGGTGTTTGCAGAAAAAGAGGAGAGGGGTAAGAGAAGAATAAACAAAAGAAGAATAAAATGGTGCTGCGAGAGAGGATTGAACTCTCGACCTCTCCCTTACCAAGGGAGTGCTCTACCACTGAGCTACCGCAGCCCCTTTTCAATCTTTGCGCTGTCTTGTGCCATATTGTCAGAAAATAGGCAAGAGAACATTTGTATATTCTTGCAAGAAAACGTATCTTATGTCATGACATATGTTTCTTATACGCTTGAATATTTAAGGTTATGAGTTGCTTGGATAGAAGCTCAACACTGTTTAAAAGGTTGCGCAATGACACAAATGCATCAAAAACAAAAACAAAATGAAATGAATCATCAAGATGAAAAAGCAAAACGACGTCAAGAAAGATTGGCGCAACAATTGCGTCAAAACCTGAAACGTCGAAAAGAGCAAAGCCGACAAAGAGCGCAAACAGAGCTCTAAAATGCAAAAAAATGTTTTTTAGTGAAGCTTTGCAACCAAACTTCTCAATAATTTGTTCTCATATTTAGAATGCGTTCTAAAACGATTAATAAAGCATAACTTCTCGAAGGGGGAAAAACCTTTGGAAGGGCAGGCACAAAGGAAAAGAGGGAAAACACGATGGATTCTATTCAAATTATTGGGGGAAAAAAACTTAAAGGAACAATTCCTATCTCAGGGGCAAAAAATGCTGCATTGCCTCTTATGATTGCGGCGCTTTTGACAGAAGAAACGCTCACTTTAGAAAATATTCCTCATCTGGCTGATGTCGAACTGCTTATTCGTATCCTCAATAATCATGGTGTTGGATATGCCGTTGATGGACAAGAGTTTAACGATGAGTGTGTGAATTCAAGAACAATTCATTTTACTGCGCAAAAAATAGCGACAACACGGGCGCCCTACGAACTGGTGAAAAAAATGCGCGCAAGCTTTTGGGTTATCGGACCTCTCCTTGCACGATGCTTAGAGGCTTATGTTTCGCTTCCTGGAGGATGCGCTATCGGAACCAGACCTGTCGATTTTATCCTTGAGGGGCTCAAAACTTTAGGCGCACAGATTACGATCGAAAATGGATATGTTCATGCAAAAGCACCAAGGGGGTTAAAAGGTGCTCACTATCGTTTCCCTAAAGTTACTGTTGGTGGAACCCATGTAATGCTTATGGCGGCGACATTGGCAAAGGGAACAACCTTTCTTGAGAATGCAGCTTGTGAACCAGAAGTGGCAAATCTTATTCGAACTTTGAATGCTATGGGGGCTCAAATAACTGGTGAGGGAACAACAACGCTTACAATTGAAGGGGTTAAAAAACTTAAAGGAACAAAAATACGCGTTATTGCTGATCGAATCGAAGCGGGGACATATGCAATGGCTGTTGCTATGACAGGAGGCGATGTCTTTCTTAAAAATGCAAATCCTAATCACCTCACAAAAGTGCTTAAGGTGCTCCAAAAAACAGGGCTCGAGATTCAAATAGAACCTCAAGGAATTCATGTTAAGCGAAATCCAAAGAACACCAAAATTATGCCTGTTGATATTAAAACAGGACCTTATCCTGCTTTTCCAACCGATCTCCAAGCGCAATTCATGGCGCTCATGACACGGGCTGAAGGCATTGCGCATATTACAGAGACGATTTTCGAAAATCGTTTTATGCATGTTCAAGAACTCAATCGTTTAGGGGCTTCGATAAAGCTTGATGGGCAAACGGCAACCGTTTATGGAACAGAGAATTTGCAAGGGGCTCCCGTTATGGCGACGGATTTGCGCGCTTCTGTTTCTCTTGTGATTGCAGCATTGGCAGCAAAGGGGGAAACAATCGTTAATCGTGTCTATCATCTTGATCGTGGATTTGAGAGATTAGAGGAAAAATTAGTCCGTTGTGGCGCAAAAATCCAACGCATCACAGTGTAATTCTCTTCAAAGGTATTCGGTCTCCCTTTAAGGGGCTTGATCTCAGACAACAAGGGTTGTTAATCCTCTCAATAAACGCGGGGCTCTCATGGTTTTGGAGTTTTTACGAGTTGGCATAAGCGTTTGAGAGGCGGGTGGGGCTTCATAAAACAAACAAATAGAGACTTGTATCATTGTTCTCAGTGTCGTTTACGGCGCTTATGACACGGGGTTGAGGGAACCACGCATATTACAGAGACGGTTTTCGAAAATCGTTTCATGCATGTTCAAGAACTCAATCGCTTGAGAGTGCAGATAAAGTGCCATGGGCGAGAGGGCAACTATCTCATGGAACAGAGAATTTGGAACAGAGAATTTGGAAGGGGCTCCCGTTATGGCGACGGTTTTGTATTTGCGCGCTTGTTGTTTCTTTTGTATTTGTGTTCGTTGTATTATCATTGTCAAAGCAAAGTATTAAAGAATATATATTCAAAATGATAGTAAATATTCACAGTATTTATTGTTTTTTAATATAAAAATATGGTAATAAAATAATTTATGTACTTTTATAGTATTTATAATTATTCAAGGAAAATAAAATGAAGAAGACTTTTAAATTATTGAGTGCTTTATTGATTATGATTGGATGTTATCAAGCTCAATTGCCTCAAACGATTGCAGGTACATGGAAAAAGTCTGGTGCAAATCAACTTGAAAAAAAAGTTCTTTATGATGATCCTGAAGATTTTCAGAATGACCCCGCTTATATAGAATGGTGTATAGTACATGACAAGAATCCGGAGTGTAATCCTTTAAAATCTCGCAATCCATGGAAGTTTAGTAGAACTCTTGGGCACGGGTATTGATGAAAAGGGCGATGTAATTTCTTTAATTGATGAAAAAATGAATATGGAAAACCTATAAAAGACGACCATAACAAAAAAGTCGCTTCATTCTTTAAAAGCTGAGGATGGCATTGTTAATGGGGTGCCGATAAAGTGCCCATGGACTAGAAGGAAATGCATCTCATAAAACAGAGTAGGGGTGCTCGTCATGACGCCTGATTTGTACGCTTTTTCTTGTCTTTGTTTTTCTTCCGCTTTAAAGGATGCATATTCCTGACTTAAGGGCTGTTTTGTAAAAAGTTCGGATTCTGTTGGCGCGGTTTGACCTACTCCTGACTACTCCATGTGGTTCACTTTAAAAAGGCTCTACGGGATAAGTCATGCCCATTTATTACACACTCTAAAAAAACACTTAAATATGTGAAGTTTTACATGCCTTATATCACGGCTCTAAACAACGATGTTTTACGGAAAAATATGATAAACCGCGCTTTTTTTCAGTGAACACTAATGCGTATTGTTATTGGGGGGCTCTGTTAAGAAGCCGATACAGTGTCGTAAAAGAGTTAAGTAAGAAATTTAAATAGCGCGTGAAGCATCAAAGAAACTTTGGAAAAATTTTTGAAAAAATTAGTTTAGGAGAGCTTTTTATAAAAGCCCGTCTTAGAGAGGCAGATAAGTCTTTCATCTGAAGATGGTTTGCTTGACGTTTCAAAACTTGATAAAAATTCAAAAAATTCAAAAATTTCGAAAAAAATAGGAAGAGAAGCTTTTTCTGATATGTCGGGGGGAAAATGGTCAATAAATTAGACAAAAAACAGATTATATTTTTAGCATTGCCACTCATCTTTTCAATCATTGTAGCTTTTTTGGTCAATATAACGATCAATAACATTACAGAAAATGGAACGACGCCTGATGCTTATTGGTTTGTAAGATCAAAGCCACTGGATATTTTAATCCTTATTGCACTTTCATGTTCTTCATTCATCTTATTACAAAAAAGGCATACCAGAAAAAATATCACTATTTCGTCCATGATCATCTTTGGTTTGTTTGCAACTTATTATAGTGCAAATGAATATATCAGACTTAGTCCCTATGTAGGTCAAAATAATATGACATGGGCGGATGTTTTTCCTTTCTTTGATAGGATGGTTTTAGGGGGTGTTATTGTTGGCATTGTTATCCTTGGTTACACGATAAAACTATCATTACCTAAAGCTTCACCTTTGAAAAATTCAAAAAATACGATCTTTGGTGGTGTTCAATGGATGAGTATGAAAAAGATTGAAGAGATTTTTCCTCGTGATGGTGAAGTCGTCATAGGAGAGCGCTATAGAGTTGACGAAGATGTTGTTAAAGATGTCAAATTTGATCCTAAAGACAAAACAACATGGGGAAAAGGTGGTAGACAGCCATTGTTAACATACAAACTTAATTTTGATTCAACTCATATGTTATTTTTCGCTGGTTCTGGTAGTTATAAAACAACCAGTAATGTTATTCCAACTTGTCTCAAATATTCCGGTCCACTGGTCGTTTTTGACCGTTCTATCAAACTTATGTAAATGTGATCATTTCTGATTAAATATACTGTTGATTTCCTGCTTCTTTGAGGCTGGTTTCACCAAAGTCACAGGACATTGGCCAGAGCCTTCCTCTCCACAGGCTGATACGGTGGAACTCACCGCCAAGTTTTTTAAATTAATCGCGGCATTAATGTCTCGATCATGGTGTGTACCACAATGAGAACATCTCCACTCACGTATGTTAAGAGGCAATTGTTCAATCTTACATCCGCAATGATGGCAGATCTTACTGCTCGCATACCAACGATCTGCAATAACAATCTGTCGACCATAACGTGCCACCTTATATTCCAATTGACGGCGAAACTCGAAAAAACTTTGATCTGCAAGGGCACGCGATAAATGCTTATTTTTCAGCAAGCCTTTTACATGAAGATCTTCCAGACAAAATGTACCAAAACGCTGAATTAAATCTGTTGTAACTTTATGCAAATGATCTGTTCTGATATTACTTATCCGTGCATGAAGCTTAGCGAGTTTTTGTTTCTCCTTATAACGATTGCTCGAGCCTTTTTGCTTACGACTTAGCCTTCGTGATAAGCGCCGTAAACGATTTAGCAAAGCCTTATAAGGTTTAACGCCTCCTATGGTTTCTCCTGTCGAAAGCGTTGCAAGTGCATTGATGCCCAAATCAAGACCAACAATAGCTTGGTTCTCGCTCAGTGACTCTTGATTATCTGTTTCAACGCTAAGACTTACAAACCACCGATCCGCTTTACGGCTAATGGTTGCTGACAAGATCTTTCCTTGAAATCGCAATTGTTCTCGCAGACGAACCCAACCAAGTTTGGGAATTCTTATCTTGAAACCTTGCAACTGTATTTGATCATTGGTCAAAGTAAAACGATCGTGCACTCCTTTCTTTCTAAAAGTGGGATATCGGCTTCTCCCTGAAAAGAAATTCTTAAAAGCCACACCCAATTGAATAATTGCCATTTGTGGAGCATTTTTAGTAACTTCCATCATCCATGGAAATTGTTCTCGTTTTAGAGAATTGAATTGTCTACGTAGCGCATAGTCATTAGGCTTTGGTAAATTATTATCTTTCTTCCATGCTTCATATTGCTGCTGCCATTCCTTCAGTGCCCAATTATAAGCAAAGCGCGCGCAACCACTGGCTCGAGCCATGTAGCTTCGTTGTTTATTGTTTAAGTCTAGAGCTATTTTGTGAGCAACAATCATTGCGATGCCTCTACAGCTTGACGAACATTCTCTAATAACTTTTGATTTTTTCTCGAACGACTTCCATAAAGACGAGCACTAAAGACAGTAATAATTTCTAAAATATCTTTGGCTAAATCCTCTTCAAAACTGCTTTCTTCCCCCTGATTGAGAATGACAACCTCAACTTGTTTGGCTTCACAAATGGCGAAGACCAATTCTGCACCAAAGCGCAATAAACGATCTTTATGCGTAATAACCAAACGACCAATTTCATTTTCAATGAGAGCATCCAATAAACGTTTAAGACCCTTTTTACGATAATTCATCCCTGACCCTAAATCAGAGATGAGTTCATAAGTCCAACCTTGGCTTGCGCAATAAAGCTCAAGAACCTGTTTTTGTCGCTCTAAATCGTCTTTTTGATCATGGCTCGATACACGCGCATAAGCAATGGTTTTTCTTTGTGATAGTTCTCTCGAATGAAAAAGCTCAGGCCTAAGCCTAGATAGGTCATAACGGCGGTGACCTCCTGCCGTATGCTCAGAAATAATTTTGCCTTCACCTTCCCAACGGCGCAAAGTGCTAATCGAAACACCCAAAACTTGAGCGGCCTTACCTATCCCAACAAATCTATCCATAATGTATATGATTACACAGATATAAATAGATTACAAGTAAGCTGTTAAAGCCCTTCAACTGAAATCGCTCCAATGGTAAAAAAACAAGGCAGCTGTCAAAAAGAGAAGTATACGTTCTTGATCCTCATGGTTCTTCAACAAAAACTTTTAACCCTTTAGATTGGCTATTAGATGAAAATCTCCCCCTTTATGAAAGAGAAGCGGGTGTGGTTGAAGTTGCTAGACTCCTTCTTTCTGAAAACGACAAATCAACTTCGACTGATCAATTTTTTGTATTACAAGCACATAATTTGTTAACAGGGCTTCTTGCGCATATTGTCTTTTCTGATGAATACGCAGTAAAGGAAAAAAACTTAAAAACCCTTCACACGATCATGTCAATGCCAGAACCCTCTGTGATTGGAAAATTGCAATCTATACGATCAAATTCTTCATCGCAATTTATTCGTGAAACCCTTGGCGTTTTTACAAACATGGCGGCGCAAACTTTCTCAGGTGTCTATTCTACTGCTGCAAAAGATATACAATGGCTTTCACTCTCTAACTATGCAGATCTTATCAGTGGTCATGATTTTAAAACTACCGATATAACAAAGGGAAATATTGATATTTTTCTAAATATCCCCTCAAAAATTTTAAAATCTTATCCAGGTGTTGGGCGTATCCTTGTTGGCTCTTTTCTCAGAGCTATGGAGGCTGCTAATGGTAATTATGCAAAAAGAGCGCTCTTTATTTTAGATAATGCTGATCTTTTAGGATATATGAACATTTTAGAAGAAGCACGTGATCATGGACGCAAATATGGTATATCTCTCATGCTTTTTTACAAGTCTGTAGAGCAAATAGAACACTATTTCGGTTCGTCAGGCGTTATGACATGGTTTGAAAATTGTGCTTTTGTAAGCTATGCCGCAATAAAAGATATTAAAACTGCTGAAAATATATCTAAGGCATGTGGTCAAATGACCATTGAAGTGAAAGATTCAAGCAAACCTCTAGGAGGATTCCATACAAGAGGGTCAGAAAATATAAGCACCCAGCATAGACCTTTAATATATCCACATGAAATAACACAAGAAATGCGAAAAGACGAACAGATTATTCTTATGCAAGGGCAACCACCTGTTCGTTGTGGACGCTCTATCTATTTTAGACGTAAGGATTTAACAGCTCTTACTAATGAAAATAGCTTTTCTTCTCAATAAAGCACTTGTTTTTTAGTTAAAATGAATAAAATATTGTTGTATTTTGGGATGATATAATTAGAGATAAATTATTTTTATAGTACATTTTTATAGTACAGTGGCTTGAAAATGGGAGAGTCATGAGCAGTCTTTCTTCTAAGAATACAAACACCAAAGAAGAAAGGTTAGATGCAAAACAGAGCATTGCTTCAACTATAATGCGTGGGGTGTTCAAGATAATACGTAGAATATTCGTTTGGATATTTAAAACAATACGTAGAATGTTGGCTGTGATATTTAAAAGGTTGCTTTACGCAATCTTCCTTATTTTATTATTCATTCGTAAACCAGTTTTTGCCTTCTTAAACTTCTTTGCTGGTGGCTTGGCTTTATTCCTATTTTTTCTTTTTTTCGGATACACAGCAGGAGCTGCACCCTATGAACACCAAACAGCAATGGTCATTGGTGGTATCATCATGATATTTCTTTGCTTGTTTGCTCATGATGCCTATGAAAGGTTTTTACTACGTCTAGCATCTCCTGATAATGATCTTATAATTTTTAAATAAATAGCGCTCACTTCGTTCACACATAATTTAATCAAAAATGAGAGGTTATCTGCCTCTGATAAAAATACAAATAAAGACTGTTTTTAAATTTTATTGCTAATTTCATGAAATTACTTTATAAATAACACTGTAATTTTGGTCGTCTACGCAGCGATCAACAGGGAATGAAAGACCCGAAACTTGAGACACGTATTTATCCAGCTTTATGGATATCCCGGATTTCCGGGAGTTTTTGCCATGTCCAGGTGCGCTCTAGCACTAAAAGCAAAAAAAGCTGATTCGAACTCAGTACTTTCAGACTCCCGGAATACGCATAAGAGGCGCTCGCAACCGGTAGGGGAGCTTGAAGTGAAAGCTAAAAATCCACACTTTAACGACATTTCGATAGGCAGAAAAATTCGCTTTAAAAGAACAATGATCGGGATGTCGCAAAAGCAATTAGGCAGCCAGTTAGGTGTGACGTTTCAACAAATCCAAAAATATGAAAAAGGCTCTAATCGTATAGGAGCGGGGCGTTTACAAGAAATTGCTGATATTCTCAATGTTCCCATTTCCTTTTTTACGCTGATCTTTCAACAAAGGAAAACGTCTCAACTTGTGATGATGAGATCGGAAGTAAAGAAGAGCAAGTCCTTTTGAAAAGTTTTAGAGAGCTTAAACCTAAAAAGCAGAAGGCAATTTTAAGATTAATTTTTTGTTAGAATAAAGAAAAAATTAAAGAGGCTCTTGCTAAATAATAAATTATTCTATAAACCCTTTTTTAGAGAAGGGGGTTAGCATTTCTCCTCCCCCCCCCCCGCAGAAATGTCCAAATAGAACCTCCTTCTCGTCATTTTAAAAATCATGAAAATTTGGACCTTTTCCCTTTTTAAAGAGTGACTTATTTGTGTTAGAAAAGTTGCTGTGTTAGGCAAATTGGAAGGCGTGGTGTTTTTAGGGATTTGGGAAGGGCTTGAAAAGTCATCTTGCCAAAAAGAGTTCTCAAAAGGAAACATTGGAGAGAAACTACCAAAGGGCGCCCAGTGGAGAGCGATCATCAAAGGGGGCGGCTTAAAGGAAGCTACCAAAAATCTGGAACTTCAGGCTTTAAATGAGGACCAATCCGTACTGCCGAGACCTTTTCTGCTAAACCTGTGCGGTCTGAAATCTCAACCGCTAAACCACAAAGGGTGGCGGGACCACATGCCGGTTCAAAACGATCTTGCTTCGTCTTATAAAGAAAACGGTGTAAGGGTTCTTCTTTGTCCATTCCAAGAGATGAGTTGTAATCTCCACACATGCCTGCATCTGTTAAATAGGCGCTCCCACCTTCTAAGATTTGTGCGTCAGCCGTGGGAATATGCGTATGCGTGCCAACGATAACACTCACACGACCATCAAGAAAATGGCCAAAACATTGCTTCTCGCTTGTCGTTTCTGCGTGAAAGTCAAAAATAACCGTATCGGCTTGCTCCATCAACGAACAGGCTAAAAGAATATTTTCTGCTGTTTCAAATGGATCTTCTACTTTGCACGGCATAAAAACGTTGCCCAACAGATTGGCGACAAGAACACGGGCTCCATTTTTTGCTGTAAAAATACCTACACCTCTTCCAGGAGTTTCTTTCGAAAAATTGGCAGGGCGTAAAAAACGATCACTCTCATGGGCATACTGCAATGCTTCTTTGTGAGAAAAAGCATGATTGCCCGTGGTCACAACATCAACACCGGTCATCAAAAGATCTTGATACGTTTCTTGTGTGAGACCAAAACCACCAGAGGCATTCTCACCATTTACCACAACAAAATCAAGCTGCCACTTCTTAATCAGTTGAGGAAGGTGTTCAAAAACAGCTTTACAGCCTGTGTTACCAACAATGTCACCTAAAAATAAAAAACGCATAGGCGCTTTAATCACATTTTAACATTTTAAGAAACCTTTTTCTGTAAAAATCCCCTGTACCTGTAGATCATGTTCTGCTGCGGGAATAGAGGAAACTTCCTGACATGAAAATCCTATGCCCCATAATGTTATTTGATGTCCTTGTTTTTCAAGAGCTTCAACCGCACGGTCATAATATCCTCCTCCATAGCCAAGACGGTGACATTGACGATCAAACGCAGAAAGCGGAACAATAATATTATTGGGGACAACAACGCTACTGTCTGCACTTGGACCAAAGGTGCCAAAACGCATGGGCTCTAAAATCGTGTTGGGCGAAAATGCACGGAAAACCATGGTGGTGGAATCAAGCACTGCTGGTAAGGCTAAACGTCCGCCGCGTAACGCTACAGCATCCAGTAAAGGACGCGGGTCAATTTCCGATTTAATGGGCCAATAGCCTGCTAAAATGAGCTGTGAAAAATTTGTCCCCTTTTTTTCAAGGTATTCAATAAAGTGGCAACAAGCACGCTGCGAAAAGAGTGCCCGCTCTTCTGTTAAAAGAGCATCACGACGCGATAAACCGCTTTTTCGCTGCTGTGTACGAAGGGATAAAGCCGATTCACAGAGGGGATTATGTGTCATTGTCTCGCCAATTGTTTTATAAGATGCTGGTATTTTATCCATTGTTGGCGTTTTGTAAATCTCTGTGTGGATAAGAGCTGTGCTCATGAAAAAATGTGCGCTCTTATGATAGGGTATCTTGATGCGATAAACCGCTTTTGCGTTGCTTGCGTGCAAAGGGATGAAGCAGATTCACAGAGGGGATTATTTTTGTAAGTGCTGTCTGTTTTATAAAATAAAGCTCATCGTAATTTTTCTTTCTTGAAAAGAGAGTATCGTCATTGGTCTTATGTAAAAGGACGCTCTCAATTTTTATCTGGAAAAATTTTGATGTAAAAAAGGGTGATCCACAACAGCCGATGGAAAAAGCTGATCCCGGGAACCTATACAAATAGGTGGGCGCCATATGAAAAAGCCCACGGGCTTGATCAGGGACAGCTCCCTTGGAGATCATTAAGGTCTCAGGAATACGTTATTTCCTGTCGAGAAGCGCAGAACACCCTCCTTAATATAAAACAATTTCAGAGTTTCTGCTAGAGATAAAATAACTACAATCTCTTATTTTTCATAAAGTTTTTTCAGGATGATTCTATAACCTTGCGGGTGGCTGCTAGAAATGGCTGTATGATATATAGAACGCGTTATTCAAAGTAAAAAAAGCAAAAAATATGAGTGGGGGTGGGTGATTGAGTGAGGCATAACGGTTTATTGGCAATCGCTTGATTTTTATGTTTCGCGGGAATACTTGGGGGAGCTTTGAAGGGGAATATTTTTTATTCAAGGATGTTTGTTAACTGACGTTGCGTCTTTGAAATTTTTGCCTCGTGGGGAATATTTCAGTGCTGTTTTATCAACTTTGAGGGGGGAGGAGAGCCGATACGGTATGTGCTGCTATGGTTGAAGCTCATAAAAATAAAAAAAAGGCGATAATAGTTTATCAAAGGGCTCAGCGATGTTTTAAGTTTTTTTTCAAAAAATATTTTTTGAGGATCGTGTTTACAAAATTTTTTTTGTCCATGATGGAGAGATGTGAAAAAAGAGGCGGTGTGAAGAGGACTCAAGCGTGAAGCGTTTGCTTGCTAGGAGAAGAAATTCTTTAAGGGGTATATTGGAAGTGTTTGGACGCTTCCTTCAATACAAAAAAGGTCAAAATTCAAAAAAGACATTTTCAATTGCGTGGGGTGGGGTCAATTGCGTGCGGGGTGTTTGAGGGCGTGGTTATGAGCAGGGGGCTTTGAGTTTATTGAGTGGAATGTAAAGCTGGCTTGCGTCTTATCCAAGTTTGAAAGGATGCGTAAAGCATCTCGTTCTTGAATGGTTTCAAAGAGCTTGTGGTGATTGTTCGTCTAACAGAGCTTGTACGCGCTTTTGAATTCTGCGCATTTGTGGATAGTAATCCAATGCGGTTTCATAGGCTTTAAGAGCCAGTTTTGGACGCTCTGTTGCTTCCATGGTAACGCCAAGTTCAAAAAAAGCTATATAGTTGCGCGGCTCAAGTTCAAGAGCATGGTTGAGATCAAGCATGGCAAGCTTGAAATCGTTTAGTTGAATGTGAATCCAAGCACGTCTTACCCAAGCTTCAGCGTGAGTAGGTAAAAGTGCAATAGCATTATCAATATAATCAAGTGCAAGTCCATAATCGTCGCTACTGATTGCATTTTCAGCCCATGACATTAAAAGATCAATCGTCTCACTCCCCGATTGGGACCACAAATGTTGAAGTTGTTGACTGATCTTTTTTGCTTGAGAAACATCAGCACAATATTTCAACTCTTTCAGTAAACGTAAAATTTCGGCTTCTTTGCGTTGCTTAACTCTGTCAATATGGGAAAGCTGCTCTTTGTCAAGATCTTCAAGAATAACCGCAGACAAATCAGAATCGGAGGGCGTTGAGGAAGGGGGAGGAGAATTGGGAATAAGATCATCTAAGGGTAAAAGCGATTGTGGAGAAGGCCGATCTTCAGGAAGCGAAGGAGGATTTTGCCCATAGCTAGAGGGAACAAAACAAAATATGCCAACAAAAAAAAGAAAAAAAACGCGACTGAAAATACAGAAAAAACGCGACTGAAAAAATCGAAAGGTTTTTAAAAAAATAGAAGAATCCATAAAAACAAGCCCCCAAAAGATAAATCACCAAATATTATCAAATACTAGACTTGTAATCAACGAACTTATAACCAACCGACTCGTAACCCAAAAAATCTTAAGAAAAAATTTTTAAGCCTACAAAAAGTAGGCATAAAAACATTAACCAAAAGAATTAGCCTTGACGCGCTCTAAAACGAGGGTTCGTCTTATTAAGAATATAAATACGACCCTTACGACGCACCAAACGATTGTTACGGTGGCGCTCCTTTAGTGCTTTAAGCGAATTTTTAATTTTCATCATATTCACCGTTAAACAGTTTACGTAACACAATACTATGATACAACATTAAAACAACTATGATATAACATTAAAACACAAAAATACAACACCACAACCCCAATACACTGTTCACTCAATGAACATTGCATTGCGATATTGTACTTGCATCATAACATCACACGATACACTTTTTCACTGTGATCACAAAAAGAAAAACGCACCCTTAAGGTACGCATTAACACACTTCATTAGCACAACGAATAAGTGAAAATTGCAAAAAAGTAAGGAAGATTTAACAAGAAGTCTTATTCTTGTCAAGGGTGTATTATACATTTCCTATGGTGGGTTAATGGTTTCCTTGAAGGTAAAAATATTCTCGCAAAAGAAGGACAAAGAGTGGAAAAAAGTAAAAGCCTTTTCAGCTTTAAACAAATAAGCTCTGTCAAGGGGGTGTTGAAAGGTCAGGAGCGCTGTTGAGCCGTTGGATTGTTGATTGGTGTGGTTTTTGAGGGTGGGGGGTATGGAGGAGAAGGAGCTTGTAGGAGGGCGTGAAGCCCTGCTAGGGGGCAAATTAAAAGGATTGGGGCGGGGGGCGGCGCGCTTTGAGCCGCTGGATATCGGTGTGAGGGGAGAGGTTGTTTTTCAGTTCATTGAGGGGAAAAGCATTTGTATATATGTGGGTTTAAAATTTGCTAGCTGGTCCCATTAATTGGATGACATGCCCCATTTTGCGGTAGGGTTGAACAGTGCTTTTGCCATATAAATGGATCGAGGTGCGCTCTTGCTTCAGAAAATATTTTAACGTGCTTAAATTTTTCCCAAGAAGATTTGTCATTTGGCAATCGCTATGGCGGTATGTGCTGCCCAATGGAAGACCGCAAATAGCACGGATATGCTGTTCAAATTGTGAAGTTATGCATGCTTTTTGTGTCCAATGACCAGAATTATGGACACGCGGCGCGAGTTCATTTACTAAAAGATGACCATCCGTTAAGACAAAAAACTCAATACAAAGAACACCAACATAATCGAGGGCATCCATGACTGTTAGGCTGATTTCTTGGGCTGCTTTTTGCACGTCAAGTGGAATATGTGATGGAACAAAGGATTTATGAAGAATTCCGTTTTTGTGTTGGTTTTCAGGGCAATCATAAAAAATATGTTCTCCTTGTTTTGTGCGAGCCGAGAGAACTGAAATTTCCGATAAAAAAGGAACTATCTCTTCCAAAATACAAGGCTGCTCCTGAAAAGTCCTTAAGGCTTCGTCAAGGGTTTGTTCATCGGGGTGGTCAAGCTTGATCTGGTTTTTTCCGTCATAACCAAAACGACGCGTTTTTAAAAGACCACGTCCGCCTAAGGCATCGAGCGCGGAAAGAAGAGAAGAAGAATTGTCAACAGCATACCATGAGGCGGTGCCAATTCTTTGATCACGCAAAAATTGCTTCTCAAAAAGTCGATCTTGCGTGATCTCTAATGCTTTGGAAGAAGGATAAACAGGCTTACTCTTCTCTACATATTGAACCGTTTGAAGCGAAAGATTTTCAAATTCATAGCTGACAACATCACACTGAGAAATAAAATGATCTAAAGCTGATGTATCGTCATAGGAGGCAACAATATGGCTGTTTGCTGTTTGAGCGGCTGGGCAATCGGCCTCAGGGCAAAAAATAACTGTTCGAAATCCTAATTCTGCGGCCGCTATGGTGAGCATCCGTGCTAACTGTCCGCCGCCGATTAAACCAATGACGCTGCCTGGAGGTAACATGTTAGGTGAGAGGGTGTTGGGTGAGGGGGTGGTGTTGGGTGAGGGGGGCGTGTTGGAAAACGGTGCCATTTTAACCCTCCGTTACAGGCGTTTTGGCGACATTAGCTGTTTGTTGTTGACGCCAATCTTGTAATCGTTGGGCGAGATCATGATCATAAATGGCCATAACGGCTGCGGCTAAAAGTGCTGCATTAATTGCACCTGCTTTGCCAATTGCTAATGTGCCAACGGGTATCCCTGCTGGCATTTGCACAATTGAAAGCAAAGAATCTTGACCAGAAAGAGAATGAGAATGCACTGGAACGCCAAAAACAGGAAGAGGCGTAAGGGCTGCTAGCATACCAGGAAGATGCGCTGCGCCCCCTGCACCGGCGATTAAAACTTTAAACCCTGCTTCTTTTGCTTCTTTTGCAAATTGATAAAGGCGTTCAGGGGTTCGGTGTGCTGAGACAATATGCGAACTATGAGAAATACCAAGATTTGTCAAAATATCTGCGCTATGGCACATCGTTTGCCAATCCGATTGGCTCCCCATTAAAATCGCGACATCACATGATTTTTTCATCATTCACCATCCTTTTCAAAGGTTCAATGCGATTCTTTATCATTATTTTTTTAAAGTTTTATATTCTCTTTGCAAAGCCAATTGATGACAGAGAAACAGTTATTTTTCAAATAAGATGGAAAGCTAAAAATTTAAAGGGGGATCTCGAGAGATGAAAAATTAAAGTATTGAAGGTTATGAAGCACTTCTTTTGAGGGGGAGGGATGAATTTTGAGGGGAGGTGTTAAGGGGTGGTGTTGGACCTATGAGACTGTTGAGCTGCGGAATTGCTGTTTATTTAAGGTAAGAGGAAAAAATACATCGGGGGAAAGGCATTGATTGTAAGTTTTTTTAAAAATGTTTCATTTTTATTTGCCAAAATAAACATGGTCACCATATATTATGAAATCTGCTGCAATTTGAAAAATTGCTCATGAGAAAAAGAGATTTTTATGGCGAAAATGCGTTGCAAAGTGAGGATATTCTTTGAGAAAAAAGAGATATCGATCTCTTAATTTCAAAGGCTATTTATTTTGCTGTTCAAGTGGTTATTTTAATTGAGTGGGGGGATGTGCTCTTTGTAATCGTTGATATATTTTAATAATAGCTGATATAAAGGGAAGCGAATAATCAGCGCTTTTGTGCTTTTGTTGAGATGTGTTTCTTAGCGATTATATGGTTCTTTGTTTTTTCACTTAGATAGTATGACAAGAAAAGTGAATGACGAATTGTGAATAATAAATCCATGGTCTCTTTTTTGCCCAATTTTGTAATAATGGTGGAAGCTGAAATAAATTAAGAGTTAAACACCGGATGTAAAGGAGATTTAAAGCTATGTTTTTTCCATTTTTAATCGCTTTAGGTACTGCAATAACGACTATGTATGGCAAAAAAAATATAAGTTATGCTCTGTGGGCAGTTTTATTCGTTGTCATTCTTCTCACTTTCAATCATCACGCAACTTCTACTTTAAATTTATCTTTTTGAGAGAATAGCCATGGAACATGTTGAACAAAAAAATCCTCACTTCGTCATCTTTATGAATACGCTAGGACTCATTGGGTTATCCATTGTCTTGGTGGTGGCTTTTTATTATCAATTGGTAAAGTTTGAGTTACCGTGTCCCCTTTGTTTGCTGCAGCGCGTTGGATTGATGCTAGCAGGTTGTGGGTTCTTGCTCAATATTCACTATAAGGTGAAAAATACCCATTATGGTATGGTTATTCTCGGTTGTATGGTAACGAGTGCCGTTGCAGCACGGCAAGTGTTTTTGCATATAACACCTGATGATTTGGGATATGGTTCAACGTTCTTTGGATTGCATTTTTATACTTGGGCTTTCATTATTTCTGTCCTTTGTATCTTTGCTGTCACATTTGTCATGATTTTAGGCGAATTGGCACACAAGTTCAAAGAATTTTCTCCTTTTCCATTTTTGAGTAAAACGGCAAGTTTTTTATTTGTGTTTTTGATTGCGGCAAATTTGATTTCTACCATACTGGAATGTGGTGGCGGACAATGTGCCGATGATCCTGTAAGGTATGAATTGTTATCAAATTGGTTCCCTTCATAGTCTTGAAATTTTTTAATAATCCCTCATCATGGTTTTATTGTTAAAGAGGCGGAAATATTTAAAAGTCCGCTTCTTTTTTATTGACTGGGAAGACATTTCAGCAAGCTTTTCGATAATCTGATCTTTTATGCCAACGCTGCCTTTTATGAGCGCTTGCGATTGGTATTTTTTTAGCGAAGACCTGCTCTGTGAACCTTTTATACGGTCTTTTGAGGGAGATGAAGGGATTGGTCGGAGGCGTTTATAGGGCAGCCCCAAATTGTTGAGCCGCGTGGGTTAAAAAATTCGTTTTTTAAAGGTGCATTAACGATAAAATTTTTTTCTTCTTGATTTTTCTTAACGTTGTGTTAAATAAACCTTTGTATTCATTTTTGATGCTTCTGAAGTATCTTTGCTGCTTTTAGAGGGATTAATTTAAAATTTTGAAAATTATCTGAATAATTTTCTACAGGGGTTTGTTTATTAGAGGCAAACCTTTTTTTTATCTAATTTTTAGATGTTTTTTCAATGTGAAGCCTTTTTTAGAAAAAGGTAAGCATCTTGATGATGACTCTCCTATTTGTTAATATATTGATTTATAATGAAATCATTTTCAACGTGAAGCACAACGCTGAATAGAATAAGATTTTCTCATCATCAGTTCTCTTATATTGAATCAATTAAAATTACTTGCTTGCACATCATGAGCGGGCGGGCCATGTGGGTCAAAACTTTACAAGAAAGGCATAACTTTAATGAATTGGCTCTTGAACTGAAGGCTGTCGGCAACATTAGAAGCTGGCAGAATTTTTGTGATAGTGCCGGTTTTGTTCCTGCATAAGCGTAAAGATAAGGAGGGTTGAATGGATTTTATTCCCTTCATGGGGGCTTTACCATGCCTTTATGGATAGCGTTTGCGAAATGGGTGTGACGAGCGTTGAGAGATCTGTCTTTAAAACAAGCGTGTGAATATGCAACGCAAGTATCGTGTGTTTTGTGCGTTTTGTCTTACGAAAAAATACTGACTTATAAGGATAAGTTATCGTTGCGAATGTTGAATGAGAAAAACGAAAAGGTTCTCTCATTTCAAATTTTCTTCTAGTCAATCAATTAAATGTACTCTCGTACGTTACAAGAAAGCACTGGGTGTAAATAAAAGTTCTTTTAAAAGTCGTAAAATGCTTCTTATGAACCCTTTTGATAGCTAGAATTTGTCGAAAAATTTTATGTTGGTCAAGGGAAATAATAGGGCGGTTTATATCTATGATTTAAGTAAAAATAGGAGGATTTAAATGAAAAGGGAGGCGAGATTTTAAAGACAGTTGTCGAGAACGTTATTGTGTAATGATTTTTTACAGATTTTCTGATTTCTTTAAATATGTAAAAACATAAAAACGGAAATGTGCAAAAAAGGAAGCTGGGACTTTATGCGTGGTGTGTGATTTTATCATGGCATGGCATGGCATGGCATGGCATGTGATGAGAGGAGTGGAGGGAAGATTGGGGTGTGGGGATAAAGAGTCTTATGAAGGGAGGGGGCGTTTTAATGAAGAGGTGGGTGTGTTGACGGGAGAAAAGATTGGGGTGTGGGGAAGTTGCTTTTGACGTGGGATTGACCGGTGCTTTGCGTGATCTTACTTTAGGGTGGTGAAGGGGCAAGAATATTTTAAAATAGGACGTATCTGTCGCGTTTGATGAAATATCATCCTTTGAGGGGTGGTGATCTGAAATCAGCAGGGGAATTCGCTAGAGTAAGAAGCTGTATTGTTGACAAACCTATGTTTACAAAGCGGTGCGAGAGGAATTTGAAAGTTTCGTTTGGCTGCTTTCTGTAAATGTAGAGAAGCATCAAAACGTTGATCCGTAAAATAAAAATGTATATCCGTAAAATGATGCGGAGGGATTTATGCTTTGTGTGCGCTTTTGCTTAATCAGAAATCAACCATAAGATTGCTTTTTGTTTTTTCGGCTGGAGCTCTCTAAAATTTTTTAAAAGGGCGTGCTCTTTTTCGCTATAGGTGTATTGATTGTGGTGTAAGAGAGTTTCTTTTGTTGAAAGATCTTCTTTTGTAGCAAGGTCTGCATAAAAAAAGCTTATGGGAACATCTAGTTTTTGGGCGATTTCGAGTAAACACCCTGCGCTTACACGATTGAAGCCTTTTTCATATTTTTGGATTTGTTGGAAACTGACGCCTAAATAGTTTCCTAATGCTTTTTGGGAAAGTCCCATTGAAATGCGTCTATGACGAATTCTTTTGCCTATCAAAATGTCGATAAAATGTGGATTTTTGGTTGGCACGTCAAGCCCCCCGCCGGTTGCGAGCGCCCTCGCATTGGTATTCCGGGAGTCTGAAAACACTGACTTGACTCAGCTTTTTGCTTTTAGTGCTGAGAAGCACTTGGACATAGCAAAATCTCCTGGAATTCCGGGAAACCTACAAAAGTGGGCTCAATTGTACGCTAGGGTTTAGGGCTTGTTTTCCCTCTTGATCGCTGCGTAGACGATCAAAATCACTCTTTAAGTGATAAAGTAATTGCAGGAGATTGGCAAGAAGAATCAAAGTAATCTTAAAGACTACAAGATTGGGTACTCTTTAAAAAAGTGCGAAATATGGATTATAAATAGCGTTTTTTTCTATAGAGATGTCGATAAAATTTGGATTTTAGTTTGTACTTCAAGCCCCCCTCCGGTTGCGAGCGCCCTCGCATTGGTATTCCGGGAGTCACAAGTACTGAACCCTAGTCAGTTTTTTTGCTTTTAGTGCTTAAAGCACTTGGACATAGCAAAAACTCCCGGAATTCCGGGCCCCCCACAAAAGTGGGTTCTATTGTACGCTAGGGTTTAGGGCTTGTTTTCCCTCTTGATCGCTGCGTGGACGATCAAAATATCTTTTAAGTCATAAAGTAATTTCAGGAGATTGGCAAACAAAAATAGTTTTTATTTATAAACTTTATTTTTTAATGAGAGGCTTTCCGTCTTTCAAACTCTCCGGAACGCTCACCAAAATCATGATTTCAGATCCGCGTTTAATGAGGAGACTAACAATCCTAGGTTCTTAAGGTCAAGGAGACCATTACATGGCGCCTAACGGCGTCCTTGACCCCAAGAACCTAACGGCTTGTTTTGTCTCTCTCACGCGGCTCCGAAATCATGATTAGAAGGGGAGCTTATAGGGGGTGTGGTATCAGGCATATCAATTTATCAAGGTGTTTTTTGTGAGAGTGTGTGATGAATATTTAGGCTGGATTTCCTTTTCTGGTCTGGTGAAATAGTCTCGTTTGAGGGGTGTGATCTGAAGTCCGTGGGGGGATCTGAAGTTTATAGGGGGTGTTGGCTAGGTAAGAAGCTGGGTTGTCGAGTATTGTTTTTAGAGTAGCGCGGGGTGGGGTGGAAGTTTCGTTTGGCTGCTTTCTGTAAATGTGTAAAGGCGTGAAAACGGAAATGTGCAAAAAAGGAAGGTGCGACTTTATGCGTGGTGTGTGATTTTATCATGGCATGGCATGTGATGAGAGGAGTGGAGGGAAGATTGGGGTGTGGGGGTGACGCGGTCTATAAAGGGGGGTAAAGCTGGGATGAAGAGGCGGGTGCGTTGATGAGAGAGAAGAGAGGGGGTAGGGAATGGGAATGAACAGATTAGAAGGGGGGGATAAGAGACGGTGGTGCGAAGGGGATGCATGAAGGATGGTGTGAGGAGATAGGCTTGGCTTATGGTCCTTAATGAAGTGGTGTCATTTGAGGGGGTGATCTGGAGTGCGGGGGGGGATCTGAAGTTTATAGGGGGTGTTGGGTAGGTAAGAAGCTGGGTTGTCGAGTATTGTTTTTAGAGTGGTGTGGGGAGGGGTGGAAGTTTCATTTGGTTGCTTTCTGTAAATGTGTAAAAGCGTGAAAACGGAAATGTGCAAAAAAGGAAAAGGCTTTATGTCGTTAGGGGCGTTGTGGTTAATGATACGCAATGTATGGGGATCGTGTTTTCGAAGGTAGGGAGAGCAACATAAATGGAAGGAGTGGCTTAGAGGAAATGTGTGGAGAGAGGAAAAATGGGGCAAGGCTGTATGGGAAATGCATAGAGAGTGGCGTGTGGGGTGGTGAAGGATGTTGTGGAAGGCTGCGTGAAGAATGGAGGAGGTTTTTGAGAAAAGGAGGGGGCTTTTGGTGTGGGGAGTGGTGTTTATCTGAAGGGCGCATGTTTAAGGTGTGGAAGGGAGAAGGTGAGGAAAAGTTGGAGGGAGGATGATTGTTTGTAAGTGGTGGAGGATAAGTCAGAGGCGTTGGGAAAATGCTTGAGGGGGAGAAAATTTAGCGTAATTTCTCGTCACTCTGAAATCAAGATCATCATAAAAATTGGAGGAAATGGGTGGGTAAAATTGGTGGAGAGAAAGTTTTGTGCCAAAATGTGTGGGGTGATGTTTTTTGAGCGCATGAGAGAGTAAACTTGAAAAACCTTTCTCTTTTTGTTGAATTTTTATTCACAAACTCAAGAAAATAGGGTATGAACGCTGGAAATAACGCACAGCTTAACAAAAATGTGCACTGTAAAGGAAATGTTTGTTTATGTCAAAAGAAGAAGTTTTAGAATTTTCTGGTATCGTTACTGAACTCTTACCGAACGCAATGTTTCGTGTGAAACTGGAAAATGATCATGAAATTATTGCGCATACTGCTGGTAGAATGCGAAAAAATCGTATTCGCGTGTTGGCAGGTGATAAAATCATGGTGGAAATGACACCTTATGATTTGACAAAAGGGCGCATTACATATCGCTATAAGTAGCTTTAGGGGTGGCTTGTGCTTTTTTGTAAAAGCCATCATATTATTTCTATTATTTTTTAACAGTTTTTAAGCTTGCTTTTCATGAGTGAAAAAAGGGGAGTGTTTGAATGGCCTTGAAAAACTGTAAAATTAATGCGGAAAAAGATCAAGGAGATTAATGGCGCTTAAAAAGGGGCTCTTAAAAGGGAGTGCTTAAAAAGGGGCGCTTAAAGGGGGTCGCGTAAAAGGGGGTGTTTAAAAGGGGTGAGAGGGAAGTCGATTGTGAAGGGGTGGAAATGAAAAATATAAGAGAGTGGGGGGAAAAACGTTTGGCAGATGCTCTTACAGAAGAAATTCATTTGGTGCTTGCTTCCGCTTCGCCAAGGCGTTTAGCGCTCTTAGCACAAATAGGGATTGATCCTCAGCAGGTTTGTGCAAGCGATATTGATGAAACGCCAAAATTAAAAGAACATCCTGCAAACCTTGCCAAACGTTTGGCAAAAGAAAAAGCCCTGAAAGCCCAAGAAATTTTGCGCTGGTACAATCAGAATGCTCAAGAAGAATTACCTCAACAGAAAATGATTATCTTGGCTGCTGATACGGTGGTGGCTGTGGGGCGCACCATTCTCCCTAAACCAGAGGGTGAAGACGAGGCTTATGAATGTTTGCGATACCTTTCGGGGCGGGCGCATAAGGTCTATGGCGCTATTTGTGCCTTGAATGAAAAGGGGAAAAAAACCGTAAAATTGGTTGAAAGTCGTGTCCGTTTTAGACGCTTAACCCCTGCTGTGATGAAGGCTTACCTTGCTTCAGGAGAATGGCAAGGGAAAGCGGGTGGCTACGCTATTCAGGGAAAAGCCGGTGCTTTTGTTGTCTATATCAGGGGTTCTTATTCCAATGTGGTTGGTTTACCGTTGGCTGAAACAGCCGATCTCTTGACCGCTTATCACTATCCGCTTTTTACGCACTGGGCTGAAGAAACGCATTAGAAAAACTTTAAGGCAAGATCAATGCAAGGTGAAAACCAAAAAAAAGAGAAAAGCCAAAATGAAAAAAAAGGAACAGAAGAAAAACTAATGAAGGAGCAAATGACAAAGGTGCGCCAAGAAAAAAAAGAGCTCAATTTGCAAAAAGAGACTCGCCCTCCGCATCCTTGTCCGATTTGTGGTCAGATGGCACAACAAAACGCCTATCCTTTTTGTTCCACACGGTGCCGAGCCATTGATCTTAATCGTTGGCTTTCTGGCGCTTATATTTTACCGCCCCCGCCGCAGAAAAGTGATGAGGAAGAATAAAGAGTCCTCTTGAGGAGAGAATGCTCAGAGCGTTTTTTGTGTTGGAGCTTAAGGGGGTACGCGGGATTATCGTAAATGGATTCAAGGGTTGGATTAACGGCTTGCTTATTGTCGTGGTTCGTAGAGATGCAGATTAAGTTCAATCAATGGTGGAAGTGTTAATACATATCTAAGACTTAGCACCAGTGGTTCCCATGGATCATTATAAATTTCTTTGTTGCGGGGAGGTCGATAATGTCTTTAGGGTGTGAGGGAAGAATTGATCATCTCATCAGTATTGCTGAGGTATGGCTAAGGAAAAAGAAGGGCGCGTGTTTTGGTGCAAATAGATGGGGCAGCAAACAATCGTTTGCTGGTGCTTTGTTGCGTGAAAGTTGTTGATGTCTTTAGGGTGTGAGGCAAGATTGATCATCCAATCAATATTGCTAAAGTATTGCTAAGGAAAAAGAGGGGTGCGTGTTTTGGTGCAAAGAGATGGGGCAGCAAACAATCGCTTGTTGGTGCTTTTGCTGGGTAATGGTATGGTGTCATTTGGGGGCTGGATTGATTATATCGTGATTTTGACCGTATCTGTGTTCATCTGGAAAGCTGATCAATATGATGTCGCTTTTATTGGAGCGGCAACATTATTACCTGGTATCGTTCTGTCTAAGCCAATTGGAATGTTGGTAAGTCATCGTTCTATGATCCATTGGCTGCGGGGGTCACTGCTGTTACGGGCGCTATGTACTGTCGGTTTATTGCTGGCGACGAGTCTGCAAGGATTTATTATATTGGCAGTTATTCGAGCGACATTCAATAGTGTCGCCATGCCTGCAATTTCCGTTCTTAGTGCAAATTCGGTGCCTGAAAACGGACGGACTCGTTACTATTCTGTGCTTAATATGATCAATAGCATGGCGAAGATGATAGGACCTGCTTTGGGTAGTGCTCTCTCTGCATTTTTGTCAGATACATATACTTTATTGTTTTCTGGATTTCTGACATTGCTAGGCTTTATCGTGTTTTGTTTTATTGGTGCACAACCTGTCTCGTCGCTAAGAATAAAAAAAGCGAATACCACGCAAGCACAGCAGAGGCTTTATGGGACAACTTGGTATGCCTATGTGGCGGTGATATTTGTGTATTTTGCCATGATCTTTATGGTGAATAATCAGTTGCCCGTTATTCTTAGTGTAATGAAAATGAATAAACAAGCTCTTGGGATGTTGGTATCGGCTTCGGCGATTGGTAATTTTCTCTATGGGTTTTGGCGTGTGAAACAATCAAAGCATAAACCCCTTACAGGCAAAATATCGGAGTTGTTAATGCCGGCAATGTCATCAATGATTGGTTTTGTCATGATCTCAGTGTGCTTTTTTTACTTTGATTTACTCCGTATTGAGACTTTGTTGTTCTGTTTTTTTCTTATTGGAATGGTGAGCGCTTACTTTTCCATATCTTCTAATGTTTATCTGGTAAGCAATTTCAATGAACAGATTGGGGTGGCTTCTGGATGGGTGCAGTCTATACAAAATTTAGCTATGTTGGTGGCGCCCTTTGTTGGAGCGTTTGTTTTAGGTCACACTTCGGCTGGAAAATTGTTCCTTCTTTCTGGATTGAGTGGATTATTCTGTTTATTGGCTATCAGGATATTGGTGAACCGTTCTTTGTCAATTGTTCGTTCTCAATGATTGGCTCATCAACGAAACATGTATTTTAAATCATTTTTCTGAGATTCAGGGGGCACGGGAATAATCCAGCATCGGGAAGCTTTTTCAACGTTATAGATTCAATTTTTGATTTTTACTTAACCGCTCATATGTTTTTTTTCGGGGCTTTGCCTTCTTGACACTGTTCCACTGTCTCGTAAACTCAATAGGGGGCATGGTTTTGAGCAACAATGTCATTTTTGTGTGACTCTGCTTTGCTACGAATAGTCAAACTTTAAACCCCAGTCGCTGATCCTCAAGCAGCTTGGCTTAAAGCAATAACAGAAACAGAAAACGAGCTATAGCGTGAATTATCTTATCATGCTGTAAAACATCACTCTTTGGGGGGGATATCAGGTATGGGAAATTTTAAGCAGGGGGGGAGGATATATTGATCGTTGCATTTTTTCCTAATCAGAAATTAACCATAAGATTGCCTTTTGTTTTTTTGGCTGGAGGTCTCTAAAATTTTTTAAAAGGGTGTGTTCTTTTTCGCTATAGGTGCATTGATCATGGTGTGGGGCATGTATTGAAAGATTTTCTTTTGTGGCAAGGTCTGCATAAAAAAAGTTCACGGGAATTTCTAGTTTTTGGGCGATTTCCAGTAAACATTTGGCACTTACACGATTGAAGCCTTTTTCGTATTTTTGGATTTGTTGAAAACTGACGCCTAAATGGCTTCCTAATGCTTTTTGGGAAAGTCCTATTGAAATGCGCCTGTGGCGAATTCTTTTGCCTATCAAAATGTCGATAAAATGTGGATTTTTAGTTGGCACTTCAAGCCCCCCTCCGGTTGCGAGCGCCCTCGCATTGGTATTCCGGGAGTCTGAAAGTACTGAGCTCTAGTCAGCTTTTTGCTTTTAGTGCTTAAAGCACCTGGACATAGCAAAATCTCCCGGAACCCCGGGACACCCACAAGAGTGGGTTCATTTTTACGCTAGAGCTTAGGGCTTTCAGTTCCCTCTTGATCGCTGCGTAGACGACCAAAATTACACTTTAAGTGATAAAGTAATTTCAGAAAATTGGCAAGAAAAATCAATATGTCATAAAACAGTATTGTTTGAGGGATGTGGTGATATCAGGTATGGGAAATTTTAGGCAGGGGGGGAGGATATATTGATCGTTGCATTTTTGCTTAATCAGAAATTAACCATAAGATTGCTTTTTGTTTTTTCGGCTGGAGCTCTCTAAAATTTTTTAAAAGTGCCTGTTCTTTTTCGCTATAGGTTTCTTGATCATGGTGTGGGGCATGTATTGAAAGATTTTCTTTTGTAGGAATATCTTCTTTTGTGGCAATGTCTGCATAAAAAAAGTTCACGGGGACATCTAGTTTTTGGGCGATTTCCAGTAAACATTTGGCACTTACACGATTGAAGCCTTTTTCGTATTTTTGGATTTGTTGAAAACTGACGCCTAAATGGCTTCCTAATGCTTTTTGGGAAAGTCCTATTGAAATGCGCCTGTAACGGATTCTTTTGCCTATCAAAATGTCGATAAAATGTGGATTTTTAGTTGGCACTTCAAGCCCCCCCTCCGGTTGCGAGCGCCCTCGCATTGGTATTCCGAGAGTCAAAATACTGAACCTAAATCAGCTTTTTGCTTTTAGTGCTCATCGCACTTGGACATAGCAAAAACTCCCGAAATCTCAAGATATCCGTAAAGCGGGTTCGTTTTTACGCTAGAGCTTAGGGCTTGTCTTCCCTCTTGACCGTTGCGTGGACGATCAAAATCACACTTTAAATGATAAGGCAATTTCAGAAGATTGGCAAGAAAAATGAAAATAATTTCAAAGGCTATAAGATTGGGTACTTTTTAAACAAGTGTGAAATATGGATTATAAATCGCGTTTTTTGCTTAATCAGAAATGTCGATAAAATTTGGATTTTTAGTTGGCACTTCAAGCCCCCCTCCGGTTGCGAGCGCCCTCGCATTGGTATTCCGGGAGTCTAAAAGTACTGAATCCGAGTCAGTTTTTTGCTTTTAGTGTTGAGAACACTTGGACATAGCAAAAACTCCCGGAAACTCAAGATATCCGCAAAGCGGGTTCGTTTTTACGCTAGAGCTTAGGGCTTGTCTTCCCTCTTGATCGGTGCGTAGACGACTAAAATTACACTTTCAGTGATAAAGTAATTTCAGTATATTGGCAAGAAAAATCAAAAATATTTTTTATTCTGTTATGCCATAAAACATCGCTCTTTTAGGGGGGAAGAGCTAGAATATTCATGATAGGGCTTGATTTGTTGAGTCTGAGGAAGTGCTGTCGTTTGAGGAGGGGTGTCTGAAGACTGTAAGGGGATTAGGCAAAAAGCTTTGTTCGTTTATAGACTATTGTTTATAGAGCAGCGTGGGGTGGTGAACCTTTCCTTTAGCTTTGTTCTGTAATAATGTAAAAGCGTAAAAATGTGAATCTGTAAAAGTGAAGTGGAGGATTTGTGGATTTATGCATTGTGCGTGTTTTGGGTCATGTTGGGCTTTTGTCTGGCATGGAATGTGGTGAGATAAATGGGGGGACGCATTTGTGAATGGAGCGGGGAAGTTGGGAGGAAGAGGGGTGTTAAGCGCGTTGGTTGGAGAAGAGTGTGTAAGGGAATATTTTAGGCTGGACTTAACTGCCTTGTCTGATGAAGTGCGTCTTTTGGGGGGTGGTGATAATTATATGAAGTGATCAGTAGTCCTTCCTTAGATAAGAAGCTGGATTGTTTACAGACCAGTGTTTACAAAGCGGTGTGCGGGGCGATAGTTTGGAAGTTTCGTTGGCTTACGTTCTGTAAAGATGTAAAAGCGTAAAAATGTATATCCGTAAAAGTGAAGTGGAGGACTTATGGATTTATGCATTGTGCGTGTTTTGGGGTCATGTTGGGCTTTTGTCTGGCGGGGAATGGGGTGAGATAAATGGGGGAAAGAGTGCTGTGAATGGAGGGGAAGTTGGGAGGAAGAGGGGTGTTAAGTTGTTAAGTGTGTGATGGTGAGGCTTTGCTGGTGGGGCTGTGCTGGTGAGGGCTGTGATGGTGAGGCTGTGATGGTGGGGTTATAGGGGAGTTGCAGTTTTTATTTAAATAATGACAGTGTGCCTTTCTCTCCCTCTTGCTATAGGGCTTGTGAGGACCCATATTCTTTTTAGCACTACGGTTCTTCTTCATGTGGCATCATTTGCGGTGTTTTGTGGGGGGTGGTTGGTCCTTTGAAGATGTCTCTTTTGTGGAATGTTGGGGGAATTTAAAGTGCGGTGGTGGCTTGAGATTTAAGGAAAAAAAATGAACTTGGAAAAATATAGCGAACGCGTGCAGGGTTTTTTACAATCAGCACAAAGTGGTGCCCTTGCTTCTGATCATCAGCAGTTTTTGCCGGAGCATCTGTTGAAAGTGTTGTTAGACGATTCTCAAGGATTGGCAGCATCACTGATACAAAAAGCGGGTGGTGATCTTACTCTTATTCGAAAGGCGCTTAACGAAGCGCTTGATGCTTTGCCTAAAGTGCAAGGGGGAAATGGACAGCTCTATCTCTCTCAGCCGTTGGCAAAAGTCTTTAACATAGCGGAAGATCTGGCGAAAAAAGCTGGTGATCAATTTGTGACTGTGGAGCGTGTGTTGCAAGCGCTGATCATGGAAAAGACCGCAAAAACTGCTGATATTCTTACAAGCGGAGGGTTGACAGCGCAGGCGCTTAATGAGGCTATTAATGATTTGCGGAAGGGAAAAACAGCAACAAGCCCCCATGCCGAAAGCCAATATGATGCTTTGCAAAAATATGCTCGTGATTTGACAAAAGATGCCCGTGAAGGAAAACTGGATCCTGTTATTGGGCGGGAAGAGGAAATCCGCCGCACTATTCAGGTGCTTTCACGGCGGACCAAAAATAATCCTGTGCTTATTGGTGAACCAGGGGTGGGGAAAACAGCTATCGTGGAAGGGTTGGCATTGCGCATTGTTAATGGTGATGTGCCTGAAACCTTGCGTGATAAACAGCTTCATGCGCTGGATATGGGAGCGCTTATCGCTGGTGCAAAATATCGTGGGGAATTCGAAGAGCGCCTTAAAGCGGTGCTGGCAGAGGTGCAAGCTGAAAATGGGCAGATCATTTTGTTTATCGATGAATTGCATAATCTCGTGGGGGCTGGAAAATCTGACGGGCCTATGGATGCTTCTAACTTGTTAAAGCCTGCTCTTGCACGCGGAGAGCTCCATTGTGTGGGGGCTACTACGCTCGATGAATATCGAAAATATGTTGAAAAAGATGCTGCTCTTGCACGCCGCTTTCAGCCTGTCTTTGTACCGGAACCCTCTTTAGAGGATACTATCTCTATTTTGCGCGGTATTAAAGAAAAATATGAACAACATCACAAAGTGCGCTTGGCAGATAGTGCTTTGATTGCGGCGGCGCGTTTGTCTAACCGCTATATTACGGATCGTTTCTTGCCGGATAAAGCTATTGACCTTATCGATGAAGCGGCGGCGCGGTTGCGCATGCAGGTCGATTCAAAGCCGGAAGAACTCGATGCTGTTGATCGGCGTATTTTACAGTTGAAGATCGAACGGGAAGCTTTGAAAACAGATGTCGAGCCAACAGCAAAAGAACGTTTGAAAAATGTGCAGGAGGAACTGAAAACATTGGAACAACAGTCCGCTGAGATGACAACGGCTTGGCAGGCTGAGAAACAAAAATTAGGGCATGCTGCTGATTTGAAAAAACAACTCGAAGAAGCCCGTAATGCTTTGGCTATTGCACAACGTGACGGACAATTCCAACGCGCTGGAGAGCTCGCTTATAGTGTTATCCCTGAACTCGAAAAACAATTGAGCATCGCGGAAAATGATGATCAACAAAATCATCTCGTTGAAGAGACGGTTACTGCTGAACATGTGGCACGGATTGTTTCGCGCTGGACCGGTATTCCTGTTGATCGGATGCTGGAGGCAGAACGGGAGGCGCTGTTGCGGATGGAAGATGAAATTAGCAAACGTGTGATTGGGCAGGGAGAGGCTGTGCAAGCTGTTTCTCGCGCTGTACGTCGTGCGCGCGCAGGGTTGCAAGATCCCAATCGCCCGCTTGGCTCTTTCATGTTTTTGGGTCCTACCGGTGTGGGAAAAACCGAATTAACCAAAGCACTTGCTGCTTTTCTGTTCCAAGACTCTAATGCCATGTTGCGCATCGATATGTCGGAATATATGGAAAAGCATGCTGGGGCGCGGCTGATTGGGGCGCCACCTGGATATGTTGGATATGAAGAAGGTGGGGTGCTGACCGAAGCCGTACGTAGAAGACCTTATCAGGTTATTCTGTTTGACGAAATTGAAAAAGCACATCCGGATATCTTTAATCTCTTGCTACAAGTGTTGGATGAGGGACGTTTGACCGATAGTCAAGGACGTACCGTCGATTTTCGCAATACCTTGCTGATTATGACTTCTAATCTTGGTGCTGAATTTTTAACCGCTTTGCCTGAAGGACAAACAACCGATCAGGCAAAAAATGATGTTATGAATGTCGTGAAAGCGGCTTTCCGTCCGGAGTTTTTAAACCGTATTGATGAGATTATTCTCTTTCAAAGGCTGCAACGTCACGATATGGAAGCGATCGTCGATATTCAGATAGAACATTTGCAAAATTTGCTCAATGAACGCAAAATAACTTTGCAAATCGAGCCAGAGGTGAGAAAATTTCTTGCCGATAAAGGCTATGATCCGCTCTATGGTGCGCGTCCGCTTAAACGGATTATCCAAAAAGAAATTCAAGATCCACTGGCGGAAAATATCTTGTTTGGAAAAATTCACGATGAATCAACGGTGAAAATTACAAAACAAGGCGATCGGTTGGAATTTTTGCCTGAAGATTAAGTGTGGAGAAATTCACGCTATAAAGAGCGGTGATAATCCTATTATGTGATAAAACACCGCTCTTTGAGGCATGCTGATTTAGAAAAATTCACGATGAGACAGGCGGGGTGTTTTATTGCAAAGCAAAGGGAGTGGTCGGTTTTTTTGCATGTTAAATGAGCGTTCTCGAATATCGTAGGATTCTTTTACTTCTGTTTGTCGTGAAAGCTATTTTCTTGCAATGTTATAAGTGAAGTCACAAGCGGGATTGCTTTATTGCTTTGTGGGTAAAAGCGTTAAAGAGAAATGCCGTTTATTCGCCGTAAAATATTGCTCTTTGAGGGGGCTGATCTGTGGCATGGGGGATTTTAGACGAAGATATTTTGACGATGGGTTGGAGTTTTGCTGTTTAAGCAAAAGGTGGAGGATGCGTAAAATGCACTGCTCTCTCATTTTTTTCGGTGATATGCGTTTTTCTGCTTTAAAATTTTGCTAAAAGTTTTTTAAAACTGTTTGATTGATTGCACTCTTGTTAGTGGCTCGTAGATAATGAAGCATGATTATCTGCACAATCAAGTTTGCTCCTTTGCAGTTTTTTAATCAAGATAAAGACTTAAAAACAAGACCCCTAACCTGTTTTTGGTTAAAATTTTCGCTATTCGTTGTTATAAAAGCAAGTTTAAGTGAAGGTGTATATTAAAAATATCATTTATATCTTAATTGATTTTACTTTACTTTACTTATTTGCCAATAAACTATAATATGGTAAATACTAAGTAAAACAAAAAGATAATGAACTTTTTTCAAGAGTTTTAATAAAAACTGTATTTGGATTTATTGATAAAAAGGATCATTTGAAATTTAAGCGGGGGGTATAATCTCATGAAATTAGCCACAAACTTAGCCACAAACAAGGAATTAATTAACAGCTGGTTTGCAAAGGAAGTTAAGAGTTGCAATCGGCGTATTCCAAAAGGCTTAAAGGATTTCTATGAGGATAGGAAAGATTCGTTAATAAGTGATGATAAGCTTCAACAGGAAATTTTGGACTTTTTAATACGGGATATGCCGTTAACACCGGACGATTCCAATCCATTAAAGATGTTTCTTGAACAAGGCTTTTCTTTTAGGGAGAAGCAAGGGGAGAGAATTTCTGATACTATTAGAGGTGAGCATTCGATACCTGTTAAAAGTGGAGAAAGCGTTGATCCATTTAAAGTGAATGATCCAGAAATTGACGCATCATCTATACCGGACAAACGAGAAAATACCCATACATTTACGATGACGTGTGATCGAAGAGAGCGTGCTTTTAGAGAAGAGTATGGGCTGGACAATCTTTTAGAAGAGATTAGATCGTCTGTCAGAGAGCAGGATAATAGTGAGAGTTACAATTGGTTAGAAAAGCTTATTGATCGTGCATTAAACAGTGAAGTTGCACCGTTACAAGAAACACAAGAAATCTACATTCCAGACATTCGTGATCTTCGTTTAGATGAAAAATCATATGAGCTCGCTATAAAAATCATTCGACAAGCAGTCGGATGTCTTGGGATTCGCTCACGTTTGTACAATGCTTGTTATTTTCAAAAAGCTTGTTCTTTGCGTGATCTTATATTCATTTTTGTCAGCAATGCTCAATTTGATATAAATGCTCTAGTTCTTGACGAAGTCATGAATATATCGACAGTTGATGACGCTAAAAATAACCTTTTAAAAGTACAAAATTTTGGTGAGAGAAATAGCGATGTTATTGGTCTTGCCATGTCAAAAAAAGCGATATCTATCGATGACTTAAAAATAAAAAGGTATAGCGATTTTGATCCAAGCAATTTGCGTACGAATATCTTGTTTCATATTTCGCAATCGTCATTATTTCGTCCGTTTGAAACAATGATTGTCTTTAAAGCAGGGACTGATGATCAGATTGAAAAAACAATAAAAAGGTACGAAAGCGCCAATGGCATGAAGTTAAAAGAAGAAGCAGAGAAAGAAGCTTTAAAAAGAGTAAAAGTGCTATAAAAAGACTAATTGAGGCATTCAAAAGTCATTGGAAAATTATAAGTGACAACAAAAATGCAGCTGATTATCCTCCCTTCCATAAAACATTGCTCTTTGAAGGGGTGTGGTGTGCTAGAATATTTGAGGGCAGAGCTTGAGTTATTGAGCCTGATGAAGTGCTGTTGTTTGAGGGGAAGCTGGTTTGAATTTGACTTAAGGGGGGGATATGAATGGAATAACGTTGATCGTTGCGCTGTTGCTTAATCAGAAATTAGCCACAAGATTGCTTTTTGTTTTTTCGCTTTGAGTTCTCTAAAGTTTTTTAAAAGGGTGTGTTCTTTTTCGCTATAGGTTTCTTGATCGTGGTGTAAGAGAGTTTCTTTTGTTGAAAGATCTTCTTTTGTGGCAAGGTCTGCATAAAAGAAGTTTACGGGGACATCTAGTTTTTGGGCGATTTCGAGCAAACATTTTGCGCTTACACGATTGAAGCCTTTTTCATATTTTTGGATTTGTTGGAAACTGACACCTAAATGGCTCCCTAATTCTTTTTGGGAAAGCCCTATTGAAATGCGTCTGTGACGGATTCTTTTGCCTATCAAAATGTCGATAAAATGTGGATTTTTAGTTGGCACTTCAAGCCCCCCTCCGGTTGCGAGCGCCCTCGCATTGGTATTCCGGGAGTTAAAAACACTGACTTGACTCAGCTTTTTGCTTTTAGTGCTAAAGCACCTGGACATAGCAAAATCTCCCGGAATTCCGGGATACCCGCAAAGCGGGATAAATTTATGTGTCAAGTCTTCGGGTTTTTAATCCCTATTGATCGTTGCGTAGACGACCAAAATTACACTTTAAGTGATAAAGTAATTTCAGAAAATTGGCAAGAAAAATCAAAAATTTTCTATTCTATTATGCCATAAACATCGCTCTTTGAAGGGGCTGTGGGGTGGTGGTTTGAATTTGACTTAGGGGAATATGAATGGAATAACGTTGATCGTTGCGCTGTTGCTTAATCAGAAATTAGCCACAAGATTGCTTTTTGTTTTTTCGCTTTGAGCTCTCTAAAGTTTTTTAAAAGGGTGTGTTCTTTTTCGCTGTATGTTTCTTGATCGTGGTGTGAGGCATTTTCTTTTGTTGAAAGATCTTCTTTTGTGGCAATATCGGCATAAAAAAAGTTCATAGGAACTTCTAGTTTTTGGGCGATTTTGAGTAAACACCCTGCGCTTACACGATTGAAGCCTTTTTCATATTTTTGGATTTGTTGAAAACTGACACCTAAATAGTTTCCTAATGCTTTTTGAGAAAGCCTCATGGCAATGCGTCTGTGACGGATTCTTTTGCCTATCAAAATGTCGATAAAATGTGGATTTTTAGTTGGCACTTCAAGCCCCCCTCCGGTTGCGAGCGCCCTCGCATTGGTATTCCGGGAGTCTAAAAGTACTGAGCTTAATCAGCTTTTTGCTTTTAGTGCTGGGAAGCACCTGGACATAGCAAAATCTCCCGGAATCCCGGGACACCCACAAAAGTGGGTTCATTCTTATGTATCGAGGTTTCGGGCTTTCAGTTCTCTATTGATCGTCGCGTATACGACCAAAATTACACTTTAAGTTAAAGTAATTTCAGAAGCTTGGCAAGAAAAATCAAAAATTTTCTATTCTATTGTGCCGTAAAACACTGCTCTTTGAGGGGGAGTGAAAAGCTGGAATATTTGAGGGCAGGGTTTGAGTTATTGAGCCTGATGAAGTGTTGTCGTTTGAGGGGGGTGTCTGAAGACTGTAAGGGGTACTAGGCAAAAAGCTTTGTTCGTTTACAGACCCGTGTTTACAGAGCAGTGCGGAGTGGTGGTTTGGAAGTTTCGTTTGGCTTTATTCTGTGAATGTGTAAAAGCGTAAAAACGTATATCCGTAAAATGATGCGAAAGATTTATGGATTTATGTATAGTTAAGCTGATTTTAAATTTAAAGTACTAGGTTATTCAGCAGGTAAAGCAGAACTTCTTAGTTTAGACAAAAAGACTAATACTGTACAAACAGTTCTGTATTTTGATGATAAAAAAGTTCTATTTGTCATAGCAAGAACAGCTATTCGAGATTTTTTGATATTGTCTCTAAATTTGGAACCACCAGTCAAAATATGGGCCTAATTTTATCAGTAAAATTAACTAAATCTAGTAACGATAATAGAGCTTACTATGTAATAAAATACACGGTATTGCTAATGAGACTTGACTTTAAAATAAGAATGCAAGTTCAATTTTCTAATCCAGAAACAAAAAACTTATGAGTTTAAAGATTATGAAATTTTAAACAGATGTTTTAATGGTGAAAAAATTTATTAATTTATTACAAGAAAAAATAGATGATACAAGTTATACTTGTCACCTTATTATAAAAATAAGCCCTCTGCGGGAACAGAGGGCTTCAATAGCGGAAAAAATTCTCAACATTGGGGTAAACAATGTCAAAAAAACTGATCTGCAAAACTTAAAAAAACGTATAAATTATGCACATTCATATCTTAGTACTTCATTAGGTATAAAGGCGATGGAGGAAATCGCACCTTCGGAAACCGTCACTACTAAGAATGTGTGTGAAGCTAGCAGAGAATTAAAAAAATGGCAAGCAGAAAAAAAGTTTAAACAAAAAAAGAAAACTTTGCTGTTTGTGCCCATAAATATAATGAATCAATTCCAAATAGTGCTTTTTATTTTAAAGCGTATCCAGAAACTGAAAATCAGTTAATTCACTACAATAAATATAATAACTAATTTAAAAAGAAATATTGTTAAAGAGAGCAGTGCTAAAAGACTGATTTAAAAAATAATTTCTCAAAAGCTGAAGATGATATCATAAAAGATATGGTTTAAAGACATTTTATTAAAAAAGGATACTTTAAAAAAATACGATACTTTACCAAGCCCTGTAATGAACAATTTATCGGAAATTACAAAAGCAACTTTTTTAACACCTACTTTAGAATTAAATGATGATGAGATATTAAGAAATGCATATAAAGGTGGCTTTGTTTTTTTAATCAAGACAGGGGGACATATATATAATGGAATTGAAGTATATGATGTTAACAGTATGTACCCAGCTATGATGTTAAAACTGTTACCTATAAGTAATTCTATCTACAAAAAAGACGAAATATTCACCAATTCATATTGGGCATGTTTTTTGTCATGGTATGGAGGAGTGAGAAGGATTGGGGGAAGTGTTTTCGTGAATGGAGGGGAAAGTTTAGAGGAAGAGGGGTGTTCAGTTGTTAAGTGTGTGATGGGAGAGAAAAAGGGGAATGGAGAATGAAGAGAGTGCGCATGGATAGGAGGAGAGTGTGGGTAAGGCGGGTATTGCAAAGAGATGCGTGAAGGATGGTGGTTTAAGGAGAGAGGGCTTGATTTGTTGAGCCTGACGAAGTGCTGTCGTTTGAGGAGTGGTTGGGTGTAAGCTTTATTTTGTGGGGAAAGCTGCTTTTTGACGTGGGATTGTAGACTAGTTCTGGTTGGGAATTTTCATTCTTTGAGACGTGGGCTGGAAGTCAATATAATAATATAGCAGATTTTGATCTCATAATTTTTACATTCTTTCTTTTTTAAAGCAAATAAGAAAGAAAAATTAATATATTACTTGATATTGGTCTAAATGCTTATATCAAGAGGAGTATTTCTTTAAAAATTTTCACTTAACTTATTAAGTGATTTATTAGAATAAAAGACTCTTCTGAAGTTCATATCACCAATTGTATCGAAGGAAGTGTAACTTTAAGTGTAGAAAAGTTTAACATTGGATGGTTGGTATGAATTTATTTTTAAAAAAGAGTCCTTTAGCTCTTTTTTGCTCTCTCTTTATTTCTAAAGTTGGTGATTATGCTTATGAAGTTGTTTTTGTTTTACTGGTCTTAGAATTAACAGATAACACCTTTTTTATAGGTCTTGTGTATTTTTTTCGATTTATCCCTTTTCTCTTTTTTGGCCCTATAGGAGGTTGGTTAGCGGATAATTTTTCTTTGAAGAAAAATATGATCTTAAGTGAAGTTGTTAGATTATTAGCTTCATTATTCGTTTTTATAACCACTATAACAGGTACGGCACATATCATTGTTCTTATTGTTGCAGCAATATGTACAACGATAGGAAGAAGTATTTTCCAACCAAGTTTTCAAGCTGCTATTCCCAGAATGTTTTCAATAAAAGATCTTACAAAGGCCAATAGCATTGCTCAAATTATCATGGAAACTGCAGCCGTCATTGGACCTTTGGTTTGTTCCCTACTGCTTTTTTTAGCAAATAAATCGGCAGTACTCATTTTTGATTTTTTTACCTATTTTATATCTATTATCGTGTTATTTAATCTCATGAATTTAAATTCAAGCGAGAATAAATCATTCAATTTTATAAAAATTTATCGAGAAACAGCTTCATATCTTAAATATATTTCTACTGAAAATAAACATTTATTTATTACGCTGGTTGGATCGTCGTTTGCTATTCTCTTTACGGGTGCTATTTTAAGATTTTTAATTCCAGCTTTTGTTCTCTCTATAGGGGGAGAGGAGAGCCTTGTGAGTTATATTTTTTCTCTCATGGCTGTTGGAACTATTGTTGGTGGTTTGTTATATCATAAAATTATATTAAATATTACATCGTTGAAGCTCATGGTATTTTGGCTTCTTTATGGGGTTATTCTGTTTGTTATGCCCTTAGCTGCAGAAATTTATTTAAAATTCCTTCTCGTGTTAGCGTTTGTTTTAGGATTTATTGGTGCCTTTGTGGATATTGGTTTAGTTTCAGCTATTCAATTATATTCTCGTCGTGAAGATTTTGGTAAGAGTTTTGGAACCTTTTCAACTTTAGCGAACTCTGCGGAAGCAATGTCTGGCTTTATTGCTGGATTTTTGGCGCTTGTGGGATTGTTAAGCTCTTTTTTAGCGATGTCTGCCTTCATTATTTCCACGGGAATGATTGGCGTTGTAAAAATTAAGAAAAATAAAGAGTTAACACCTCTTAACACGACAGTCGATGACGACCATTGATATATTTGATATCTCCATGCCGTTTCTTTTTTCTAAAGACGGTTCGTTCATTATCTTATTCATGAGGTAAAAACACCGCTCTTTGAAGGGGGTGATCTGAAACGAAAGAGTGGTCATTGGTGGAAACTTGCTAGGCAAGCATTTGAATTCTTTACAGACCTTTGTTTATAGAGTGGTACGGGGTGGTGAACCTTTCCTTGGCTTTGTTCTGTAATGATGTAAAAGCGTAAAAATGTGTCTGTGAGAAAGGAGTAGAGGGGTTATGTATTGTGCGTGTTTTTTGTCATGATATGGAGGGGTGAGAAGGATTGGGGAGGTGAAGAGTGTGTGAATGGAGGGAAATGAAGAGTGCTGTTCGTGTGTTGGCTAGAGAGAAGAGTTTGGGAATAGCTGTGAATAGATTGCAGGGGTGATGTTGTAAAGAGGGGATGTGTAAAGAGGTGTGAAGAGAGAAAAATCGTGGTTGGCTTTTATATTCTATGCGAAATTTAACAATTATATTTACGTCTATATTTGTATGGGGGATATCCGTGAAATGGGTGTGAGAAGCATTGAGAAATGTTTTTTTAATAAGTGGGTGAATGAGAAATACAATAATAATCCTATTTAGGGGCACTCCTATTAGGGGCAATCCTGTTTTAGTTCTTGTTGTTTTGGACATTGTGTTTTTTATGAGAGGTGTTTTGATGGATGTGGATTCCTTAAAGAAAAACACAAAAATATCAAAAGAAAAATATAAAAACTTGACAAGGTAAATGTAAAAAGGTATCATAATGATACAATCGGAATTGTGCGTTTAAATCAGAAGAGATCTCTTGATAAAATTCTGTGAGAGGGGTGGGGATGTTTTTCCAAGGTTTTGGTGTTTGTTATCCTATGATGTTGTAAACCGGTGCTGTAAACCGTTTTTTGAGATGTGGTGGTATCAGGCGGGAAAGGCTTTAGGCAGAGGGGATATTGGCGAGGGATGTCGCTAGGTGCGCTTTTGTCTAATCTGAAATTAACCACAAAATTGCTTTTTGTTTTTTCGGCTGGAGCTCTCTAAAGTTTTTCAAAAGGGCGTGTTCTTTTTCGCTGTATGTGTCTTGATCGTGGTGTAAGAGAGTTCTTTTTGTGGGAATATCTTCTTTTGTAGCAATATCAGTATAAAAAAAGGTAATAGGGACTTCTAGGATGTTGGCGATTTCCTGTAAACATCCTGCGCTTACACGATTTAAGCCTTTTTCGTATTTTTGGATTTGTTGAAAACTGACACCTAAATAGCTTCCTAATTCCTTTTGAGAAAGTCCCATTGAAATGCGTCTGTGACGGATTCTTTTACCTATTGAAATGTCATTGAAATGTGAATTTTTAGTTTGCACTTCAAGCTCCCCTCCGGTTGCGAGCGCCCTCGCATGAGTATTCCGGGAGTTTGAAAGCACTGAGCTCAGCCAGCCTTTTGCTTTTAGTGCTGACAAGCACTTGGACATAGCAAAAGCTCCCGGAATTCCGGGATATCCGCAAAGCGGGATAAATTTATGTACTGAGCGTTCGGGCTTTCAAATCCCTATTTGACCGTTGCGTGGACGATCAAAAACACAGAACTATCAATAAAGTAGTTTCAGAAGATTGGCAAGAAAATTAAAATATTTTTTAGTCTGTTATACTGTAAAATAGGAATGTTTGGGGGCGGTAATCTGATGTTAGTAGGGGAATTTATTGGGTAAGAGGTTGGATGATAGTTTAAAACCGGTGCGGGGTGGAAGCTTTATTCAGCAGAGGAAAATTTGCTTTTTGAAGTCGAATTGTAGATCAGAGCTTATCTGGCGTGTTTGATGAAACACCATTCTTTAAAGTGTGGGATAGCCATATGAAATAATCAGCAGGGAAATCTGATAGACGAGAAATCAGATTGTTAACAGACCAGTGTTTACAAAGTGGAGCGGGGTGGTGGTTTGGGAGTTTCATTTGGCTTTGTTCTGTAATAATGTAAAAGCGTAAAAATGGTGATCTGTAAAAATGGAGATCCGTAAAAACGGAGCAGAGAATTTGTGCTTTGTGGGTGTTTTTTACCTTTTAGTATGTGTCCCATTTTTTTAAAATTGCTGGTTGCTTTTGAGGTTTCATTCCTGATTTTCATATCATTTTTTGTGTTTGAGGTTTTGGTTTCTCTTTAGTTGGAAGGATCATGATGATGGTAGATGAACATTGTCTTCCCTTACGTCGAAGAGGGCGGAAAAAAGGGTCTTTGAATAAAACAACAAAGCGATTTAATGAAGCTCTTCTGACTGCGGCGGAGCAGGCTGGCTATCACTATGGTGAAGATGGGCTGGTGTCTTATCTTCAATATCATGCTCTAAACAATCCCGTACCGTTTTTTTCGCTTCTTGCAAAAGTGTTGCCTCTTCAGGGGACTGGAGAAGGGCAGGTTAAAACAGTTTCGCGTATCGAGATTGTACCAGTGAATGCAAAAAATAGTGAACCGGAGAAGCGTGATTTTTCAGCAACGGAGGCTTGTGATATTGAAAAATGTTAGGCTGAGGTGGATGATGCGGGGTGATGTCTTGCAAGGGGGGCTGCTTTGGTGATTGCTTGTCTTGAGGGGATTGAAGCGGAGGCTATCTTGCTTGTAGGCGCTCGTGATACTTGGCTTGGGTGAATGATGCCTGAGAGCCATGTGTTGGAGGAGATTTGGTGCAGGATGTTTGTGTGGTGGATATGGGACAGTGTTTTGATGGGTGAAGGGCGTGAAACTTGAGAGAAGTATTATGCTTGCGGGATGCATGTGTTTTGGTGGGGGTATCGGGGATAGACAAGTGTGAGGATTGGGGAAGCTTGAGAGGCATGATATTGGAGGATGTTGGGCTTTGGATATGCTTGAGAGCCATGTGCTGAGGCTATGATTTGGTGGGGGGATGCTGTGCTTGTGGTTGGGGGATGACAGGCGCGGTGTTTGAGGGGCGGTTTGGGGGGGGAATAGGGACCCTTGTGATTTAAGGACCCTTGGGGGCGCATATCGTGTATATGCGGGGTCCAAAGTGGTCAAAGGGGTTCAAAGGGGTTGAAGGGGGGGGGCTTCATGCAAAAAAGTGAAATTCATTGAGTATTAGGATGAAGGAAGGTAAAGCGCTGCTTTTGAGAAGGGCGTTTTGCGTTCAATTGCTCTTTTCCTTTAATTGCTCTTTTCTTTCAATTGTTCTGGGAGAATTAAACTTGGGATAAGCAAAAGGGTGAAGCGCAATTATTGCTAAAGTATGAAAATTTATAATGAAAATTGTTCAGAAAATTTCTCAAAAAATGGAGCAGAAAACGGCTCAAGTGGCTCTTATTCCAAAGCTTATTCCTGTTTTTACTGGAAAAGCAGATGTGCGAGCCGCTTGGGGAGGACGGGGTTCTGGAAAAACACGTTCTTTTGCTTTGATGTCGGCTGTTGTGGGATATCGCCATGGAATGGCTGGAGAACGCGGGATTATTCTTTGTGCAAGGCAATTTCAAAATTCTCTCAATGAAAGTTCTTTGGAAGAAATTAAACGCGCTATCGAATCTTACCCTTTTTTACAAGACTATTATGAAATCGGCGATAAATATATTAAGTCAAAAGATGGACGGATTGTCTATGTGTTTGCTGGGCTTGATCGCAATATCGCAAGTATTAAATCAATGGGGCGCGTTTTCCTTTGTTGGGTCGATGAAGCGGAGCCGGTCACTGAGACTGCTTGGCAAACACTTATTCCAACTTTGCGCGAAGAAGGAAAAGATTGGAATGCAGAATTATGGGTCACATGGAATCCGTGCCATGAAAATGCACCCGTGGAAAAACGTTTCCGAAATGTCGATAATCCTCATATCAAAGGGGCAGAAATTAATTGGCGTGATAATCCGCAATTTCCTGAAAAACTCAATCGTGATCGAATGGACGATTTGCAGCAAAGACCAGAGCAGTATAACCATATTTGGGAAGGCGAATATCTTCAAGCTGTCCAAGGGGCTTATTATCAGAAATGTCTTCTCGAAGCCGAAATGGAAGGGCGGATTACCACCGTTCCACGTGATCCTTTGATGCAGGTCAAAATCTTTTGGGATATCGGGGGAACAGGAGCAAAGGCTGATGCTACCGCATTGTGGGTTGCGCAATTTGTTGGACGGGAAATTCGAGTGCTCGATTATTATGAAGCCCAAGGACAGCCTCTCTCAGAGCATGTGGGTTGGGTTTTTCAAAGGGGATATGAAAAGGCTCTCATGGTTTTGCCTCATGATGGCGCAACAAAAGATCGTGTTTATAATGTGAGTTTTGAAAGTGCACTTCAACAAGCCGGTTTTCAAACTAAAGTGATCCCTAATCAAGGAACAGGCGCTGTGAAAATGCGTATCGAGGCCGTAAGGCGATTGTTTCCTGCACTATGGTTTAATCGTGAAACGACATGTGCGGGTAGAAAAGCGCTTGCTTGGTATCATGAAAAGCGCGACGAACAGCGCAATATCGGACTAGGCGCTGAACATGATTGGGCTAGCCATGGGGCCGATGCCTTTGGACTGATGTGTGTGGCTTATGAACAGCCAAATGCTAGAGCGCGAAAAAATACCTATCGCTCGTTTCACCATTCTCAAACGTCATGGATGGCTTTTTAATGAATATTTCTACAGATTCTACTTTTAATCAAATCGAAACGCTTGAAAATCAAGCACTTTTTAAAAAACTCGTGGAGTGGTATCAGGATGATATTGCCCATGTCGAAAAATGGCGAAAAAATGCCCAAGAAGATTACGATTTTTATAATGGACGGCAATGGAATGAGCAAGACTTGGCTGTCTTGCACGAACAAAACAGACCGGTTATGACTTTTAACCGTATTGCGCCTTTAATTAATGCCGTGATTGGGGCTGAGCGCAATAATAAAAGGCAAGTTCAATTTATTCCACGACAAGAAGGAGCAGCCTTTGCAAACCAGATTTTGACAGGGGCGGCTGAGTGGTTTCGTGATGAAGCCGATGGGGAATACGAAGATTCCGATGCCTTTCAAGATGCAATTATTTGCGGAATGGGGTGGACAGATACACGCCTTGATTATGAAGAAGATCCACAAGGAAAACCAATCATTGCGCGGCTCGACCCTATGAAAATGGTGTGGGATGCAAGTGCTGTTAAGCCTAATCTTATTGATGCACAACGCTTGTGGTATATTGATGAAAAACCCCTTGCTGTGGCTGAAGAAATGTTTCCCAATGTTCATTGGAGTGATCTTAATGCTGATTGGGTTAAACATCAGAGTTTTTCACATTCAACCAGCAATGGGATGACACAAAGTTATCAGTCCGAGAGGGGATATCAGGGAGAGTGGGAAGAGGGAGGGACCTATCAACGTCCTAAAATGGTGACATTGGTAGAATGTCGTTGGTTTGAACGCGAGGTGATTTATAAAGTTCTCGAGCCTCAAAGTGGAAAGTTTGTCGATTATTCAGAGCAAGATTTCCAAAATTTAAGTAAAACCTTTCCGCATGTTCAAGCAACAAGGTTGAACAGAAAAATTGTCAAAAGGGCATTTTTAGGCAGAAAGCTGCTTGAAGCGCCTGATAAGCCCTTGGTTCCACCCAATCAATTGGGATGGGAGTGTATTACCGGTACTTTTGATAAGTTAAGCCGGCACTTTTACGGACTTGTGCGCCCTACAAAAGATCCACAACGGTGGGCAAACAAATATTTTAGTCAAGTGATGCATTTGCTCAATAGCCAATCAAAAGGCGGAATTATGGCAGAGCGCGATGCTTTTGATGATGATCGACAAGCCGTCGAGAGTTGGGCTAGAGCTGATAGTATTACTTGGTTGAAAAGTGGTTCTGTGTCTGGGGGAAGAATTCAGCCTAAACCCGTGGCACAATTTCCGCAAGGGTTTTTCCAATTGTTTAATGAAGCAAAGAGCGCACTTGAACAGGTGACGGGGTTGTCTTCTGAATTTATTGGGACAAGAGCTGTCAATCAGCCTGGCGTTCTTGAACAACAACGGCGACAATCGTCACTTAATCTTTTGGCTTCCTTTTTTGATGGGTTGCGTCGATATCGGCAACGACAGGGAAAAATTATTCTCTATCTTATTCAAAATTATCTGTCCGATGGGCGGCTGGTTCGTATTGCTGGTGATGAAAATGCCCAGTATGTGCCGCTGACACGCGAAATGGTGACAAGTTTGGAATATGATATTGTCGTGGATGATGCGCCAACAAGTCTTAATGAAAAAGAGCGTACTTTTGCACTGATCATGCAATTGCTTCCTTTGATGCAAAATTTTGCAACGCCTGAAATTATGCTCGATCTCTTACGCTATTCGCCTTTACCGGCTTCACTTATTCATAAAATTGCGATAAAGGCGCAAAACTCTTTTCAAGAAGAGCAAAATGCCTCAGCGCAGATGGGGGGTAATATGGGAACAGAGCAGATAATGCAGATGTTGCAGACAGTAAAGGCTCAACAATAGGATGCTTTATGATGTGCTCTCTTGGATGAATTTCATCTATCAGAAGTTGCTTATCTAAACAATGTCCATAGTTTACCCATGTTGCTTATGTCGTGCAATGTCGCCTCTCTTTATCTCAGAAGAGCTGTTGTGTTGAGCCGTAGTGTTGGTGTTGGGAAACATCTTTAATAGAGTCTTGCTGTCACGGCGGGGATATGGTGGGAGGTGTTTTGCTGTCATGGTGGGGGAGCCATGTGAGGAGAATGCTGGAGCCTAAGTGATGATGGGTAAGCATTAAGGGGACAAATGCTTATGGGGC
Organism: Bartonella sp. PS7NMGDW; assembly: GCF_042193585.1. Classification (NCBI taxonomy): domain Bacteria; kingdom Pseudomonadati; phylum Pseudomonadota; class Alphaproteobacteria; order Hyphomicrobiales; family Bartonellaceae; genus Bartonella; species Bartonella sp. PS7NMGDW. The sequence continues at coordinate 27,393 of NZ_JBHILX010000010.1, read as the reverse complement.
TGTTTTATCTGAAAAATTTGATTTTATTGTTTTAAAAAAGAGAAGGCTAATGTCATGGATCAAGAACACTTAACGCCAGCAGAACAAAACCAATTGAAACAGGATTATCTACTCTCAACACAAGAGGGAGAAGACGGTGAAATTGGAAGAGAAGAAAAAACTCTTGAAGATAATTTCCAAGGGCAAATGCATCAAAAACAGGACTCTTCGCAAAAGGCTGGAAAAGAAGTTCAAGGGGGAGAAGATGGTCCGCCAGATCCGCAAAAAGACTTTATGGGCTATATGCAATGGTTGGGAAAAACACTCCAAAAACAAGGGCTTTTACATGAAAAACAACAACCTTCTCTGGCTCGCGAAGCAGAACAGTTGCATGCGTTTTTTCAGCAGTCTGTTGCAAGTGTTAAACAAAAGCATCATGATTTTGATCAAGCCGCTGATTTTATTTATGAAACGCGGGCTAAACAGTTGGCAGCTTGTGCTTCTCTTTATCCTGAGATGGCAGATCCCAAAAATATTGATGCGTTGATTGGTGATGAGTTGAAACAGATCTTGCGCGATTGTGCGCAAAAAAATCAAAATCCGGCTGAAGTGATTTACTCTATTGCACAAAAAATTGGCTACACAAATGTTCCCAATAACATGGATGAAAATTTACAGGAAAGACACAATTCTGCACGTACACTTGCTGCTTATAACGGCTTGACGCCAAATGGGCCGATTTCTTTGGAGATGCTTGATAAAATGTCAGAAGCAGAGTTTAGCGCTTGGGTTTCTGATCCTAAAAATAAAGCTTCTTTTAATCGCTTAATGGGGGGAAGAGAATTTTAAAAAACAAGAATGTGGCAAGTGTTTTTTGTGGGAACGTGGAGAGGCTTTTAGCGCAGGGAATACGGGGGATTTCTCAAAGCACGGATGTGGTGAGGAGAGCTCTTATAAGGGGGAGGCAGACGCTAACAGAAATTAGATAAAACTCACGAACAACCTATTCACCATTTGAAATGAAATGTGGTGTTTTAATAACCGGCGCTTTGCCGGGTTTTTTATGTCAATAAAACTTTTAGAGGACAAAATGACTGTAACTTATATCGGACTTAATGACCCAATGGCAGTGCGCACATGGTCTAAATTACTAAACCAAGAAGTCTCAAAAGCACTTCCGATTGCACCGCTGATTGGAAATGATTCAAACAGTATCGTACAATTAAAAGATGAAACCACGAAAGCAAGTGGGGATGCTATTAGCTTTAATTTGCGTGTGCAGTTGCTAGGCGATGGGGTGAGCGAAGGGCAGACATTGGAAGGTAATGAAGAAGCTTTACAGTTTCTCAATGATCGTTTGGCAATTAATGAACTCGTTCATGCTGTGCGTGTCAAAAATGAGGGAACGATTGATCAACAACGAATTCTCCATGATTTGCGTACTGAGGCAAAAAATGGTTTGGTTGATTGGTATGCAGATCGTCTGAGTATGATGTTCTTCATTCAAGTGTGTGGATATACTGCAAAAGCTATTAACTTTGAGGGACGTACGATTAATCTTAAACCTGTCCATTATGGGTTTAATGCACCAACGGCACCAACCGATAAACGCGTCGTGCGCCCTAATGGAAAAACAAAAGATGAAGATTTAAAATCAAACGATGTTTTTGATCTTAAGCTCATTGATAAAGCTGTTGAACGGGCTAAATTGGCAAATCCTAAAATTAGACCCGTGCGGATCGATGGGGAAAATGTCTATGTGCTTTATCTTCATCCAACCCAAGTGACACAATTGCGAACCAACACAGATGCGGGGCAATGGCTCGATATTACCAAGGCAATCTATAGTGGAAGTCGTATCAAAAATCCGCTCTATGATGGATCTTTGGGCATGTATAATGGTGTGGTTTTACGCGAAGCTGAACATATTACCGAAGGGGTCGAATCTGGGACGGCAAATAAAGCTGTACCAAATGTGCGTCGTGCTGTTCTCCTTGGTGCGCAGAGTGCTGTGATTGCTTTTGGTAAAGATCGAGGAGCAACACGCTATAAATTGGTGGAAGAACTCTTCGACTATGAAAGAGAATTCGGGGTCGCGGCAAAAACCATTATTGGTATGAAAAAAACTTGCTTTACCTTGCCAGGAAGTACGCAAGGGGCTCAGGATTTTGGCACTATCGTCATCCCAACTTATGGAGCACCCGCTTAAAGCGAATGTTTGCTCACTTCCCCCAACAAGAGGGATCTGTTGGGGGAAAAATTTAAAATGCTTCCAGAAACAAGGACAGGCTTATGACCACTTTATCCACTGATCCCCAAAATCTAAACCTTACACATTCAGACCATTCTAAAACTTTTGCTTATATGGTCGCCCTTATTCAAGATGAAATTGATGATACAACAGCGGAATATTCTCTGCAAATTCAAGATTCAATTTTTACGGCTTTGCGTTTGTGTGAACGCGAACCCTTTTTCTTTAATGAAAAAAGAGAAAGGACGTTTAAAACACAAAGTGGTAAAACATGGTATGGGCAAGAAGAGGGAGTTTTTATTGAATCAGAAAAGAGTTTGGAGGGCGTCTTTTTAGCAACAAAGAATGCAACACCAACAAAGTTGTTCTTTAAGCCCTTGGAAGTGTTGCATCAACAATATGGTATGAATCCTGCGCTAGGAACGCCATTCTTTTATACGTGCCTTGATCAAAAAATAGGACTCTTTCCAACACCAGAACATGTGGAAACTGTACAGCTTTCTTATGCTCCTGTTCATTTTGCCGATGAACAACTAAAAGAGGATGATAATCCTTGGTTGATTTATGCTTTTGATCTTATTAAAGCACGGGCAAAATATGAACTTTATAAAAATATTCTTAAAGATCCTGAATATGCCGCCGTTTCTTTCAGAGATTTTCAAGAACAGCTTCAAGCTTTGCGTATTGAAACATCGCGCCAAAAAGGTTCTTCAAAGATTCGCCCAATGCGTTTTTAAAAGGCTTTGTTCCAAATCGTTGATGGCTGGTTTGTCCCTTATGGTTGGATGAGCGCTGGGGATTGATGGTGAAGGGCTGGTGGATGGCGCTGGGTATGCCATTATTTATGGTATCGTTCTTTCGATGCGTTGGTCAACTTAAGGTTGTGTGTTTTGTTGGATTTTATGCCTTTAGAGTTTTAAGGGCTTTTGTGGTTTCAATCAGTAAGCTTTGGTGTTTTGAATGGTACTAGGCTCTTCAAAGATTTATGGAGAGTTTAAAGGCTTTTTCCCAGTTGTTGGGGTGATTGCGGGCGGTTGATTTTGGTCGGGCGCTGGTGGATGGCGCTGGGTATGCCATTATTTATGGTATCTTTTTTTCGATGCGTTGGTCAACTTAAGGTTGTGTATTTTGTTGAATTTTATGCCTTTAGAGTTTTAAGGGCTTTTGTGGTTTTTTATCAATAAGCCTCGGTGTTTTGAATGGCACTAGGCTCTTCAAAGATTTTATGGGGGTCTTGATGGCTTTTTTCCCAATCGCTGATTATCGACCCGATGTGGCGGATATCAATGGAATTTTTACCGATGAACTTGTTAATGTGCTACCGGCTGATGGCTCCTATATCCCTATGCCAAGTTTTGAACCTTTATCAGAGCCTTGTCCTGAGCCAATTTTAGGCGCTCTTGCGGTTAAAACAAAAAATGGGGTTTCCATTATTGTTGGGACAAGAGAAAAAATCTTCTTGCTTGATAATACAACAATGAACTGGAAAGATATTAGCCAAAAAGGAAAATCTTATCTGGCTAATATCGATGCTCCGTGGTCTTTTGCTTTGTTTGGTGATTTTATCATTGCGGTGAATGCCAATGATAAACCACAAGTGATTGATATTAATCATGATAAAAGATTTAGAAATTTAGGAGGAAATCCACCACAAGCAGGGATTGTTCGAATCTGGGGAGATTTCGTTTGTTTGATGAAATTAACCGAGCATCCAAGACGGGTTCATTGGTCTGGATTAAATGATGCTGAATTTTGGACCGTGGGGAAAAAAAGTTGCGATTATCAAGATTTTCCTGATGGCGGATTTGTTCAAGGGGCAACGGAGACAACAAATCCAATTATCTTTATGCGTTCTGCAATCTATGCCGGTTCTTTTATCCCTGGCTCTAAGATTATTTTTAGTTTCCAAAAAATACACGATAAAAGAGGCGCAAAAAATGCTGAATCAATTGTTTGTCGCGGTGATTTAGCATTCTTTGCCGATGAGGGCGGTTTTTATCAAATAACAAATGATGGACAGATTATCCCCATTGGGTTCGAAAAAGTCGATCGAACGATGACCGCAAAATCAAGGCAGGATAATTTGTATACCATGTCTGCGGCTATCGATGGGGTGTATAATCGTGTTTATTGGATGGTTGATTCTGATGAGAATCTTCATAAACGTATCTTGCTCATTTATGATTGGGGATTGCAAAAATGGACAAAAGCTCTCGTCGATATCAAAATGATATTGCCTATTTTCTTAGCCGGAACAACCCTAGAAGGTCTTGATTTTGTAACAGAGAATATTGATAATTTGTCCTTTTCTCTCGATAGTAAAGTTTGGAAAAATGAATCGCCTATTCTGGGGGCATTTGATCAACAGGGCAGACTTGGTTCGTTTTCTGGTTCTCCTATGGCTTGTGTGGTGACATCACAAGAAATGGGGCAGACAAATGGCATGATAACACGGGTGAAAAATATTATGCCTCAAGTCAATAGTGGAAAGTTTTATTTGTCTGTGGGAATGCGCTTTCGACAATCTCTTGAAGAGGAAACTGTTTGGTTGCCAGAAAAACAGCCCTCTTATAATACGGGACAAATTCATTGTCGCGCAAGGGCACGGTTTTATCGCTTTAAATTGCGCATTCCTGAAGGGGTGAATTGGACTCATGTCACCGGATTTGATGTGGAATTGACGCGGGCCGGCATGCGATAGGCATGCCCTTTTGTAATACCATGCGATAGGATCACGCCCCTATTATTAAAGAATAAATGCTCATAGACCAAAGCCTTTATAAACAAAGGAACAAGGTGGTGCGTCATGCTTCATGCTTCATGCTTTTCTGCGATAAAGGAAAAATAGTCTGCACAATGGCTTATTTTTATAAAGAAGAAGTTTCCTTTTTGTTGTGACAAAGAGATGATGGGGCTTTTTTTCTTTTATTGTGCGGGGGGCATGGAACATGAGAAATGCGTAGGGGGGATGTTCTTTAAGGGGAGATGAGTGATAAAGCTAAAAGAGCCAAAGTTATGATGCAAGAGAGTCAAGATTTATATTCTGCTCATTTGACAGAGCAGTGGCCATGGGAAAAAATAGCGCCCTATCAAGAGGCTCTCAATGCTGCATTGAGAAAATATGCTCGGCGCTTTCCTGATGATGTTTGTCTGGAAAAAATTGCTGAAGAAATCGTTACAGGACAAGCACAATTGTGGCTGGTCTTAAAAAATAAAATCCAATTTAGTGCTTTTGCAATAACCAAAGTTGAAAGTGCCCATACGGGAAAAAAATGCGTCGTTCTCTCTGATCTTGCTGGAGAGGGAGGGCTGAAATTGGTCAAGTTGATTGATGAAGTCGAAAAATGGGCGCGAACAATTAATGCTGAAGAAATGCACATGTTTGGAAGAACTGGATGGGCGAAAAAGCTCGCTCATCACGGATATTCTCGTAATCTTATTCAATATAGAAAGGTTCTCAAGTCATGAGTAGAAAAACCACACCTCAAGTGCAGACAACAACACAAACAAATGCTCCACCTGCTTGGGCGGCTGATATTTTAAAACAAGCCAGTGCTGATGCACTTGGACTTTATAATAAAGGGATTGGCGGAAACGTTTATCAGGGAGACAGAGTCGCTGGTCTTAGCGATATGACAAAAAATGCTCTGACCGGTTTACAACAAGCAGCAGGGCTCTATAACAATCCAACGGTAACGCAATGGTTGAATGCACCAACCAACAGCGCTACAAATCTTTCCGGTATGGCTAAGGGAAGCTGGATTGGAAGCAATAGTAAATTTAATACTGCATTGCAAAATGCTCTGAATAAAACTTCCGATGCAATTAATCAATCAATGTCTGGGGCAGGACGTTATGGCTCTGGGGCTCATACCGGTGTGCTGGCCGATGAGCTAGGCGCCTTGGCAACAAATGCTGCAGCGCAGCAATATAATCAAGATATTAACAATATGATGAATGCAAACCAGATGATTGATCGCTCTCAGAATGATCAGGTTAATGCGGCAAATAGCTATTATCAAGGGCAGAGTAACGTGCAAAGCAATGCTTTGAAAGGGGGCATGATTCAAGATGTAAATCGTCAAAATATCTTAGATGCTGAACGCCAAAAATGGTCAGAAAAAGATAATCAAGATTGGAACCGATTGCAAAGCTTGTTACAGGTCGGGACTCAGGCTGCTGGAAATTACGGAACGACTTCCGGAAAATCCACGACAATGCCTTCTGTGACAAAAGATCCATTGCGTGATGCGCAGCAAGTGCTTGGATTGGTCGGCGGAATTTTAGGGCTTTGTGATGTGAGGGCAAAAGAAAATATTATCCCTGTGGGGCAGAAAAAGGGATATCCACTTTATACCTTTAATTATAAAGGAAATCCACAACGTTATCAGGGCGTTATGGCGCAAGACGTGTTGCGTGTGAAGCCGGAAGCTGTTTATGTCAATGCAAAAACAAAATTATTGCATGTTGATTATGACAAAATAGGACTGAAAATGGAGAAAATGAAAGAGGAGAAAATACCGGCATCTAAAAATAAAATTGCGGCTTTCTTTTCTTCATTTTTTGCTCGTTTTCCCTTTTTGAATAAAGAGTATCTTCTATGAGTTCGATTTATGATTGGTCAATTATCGCATCAGAAAATGCTTATGCCGACGAGAGTATAAACTGGGCAGAAGGGCAACCTCCAAGCACAGTTAATGATAGTGCTCGCGCTATGATGCAACGCATCAAAGAATATTTGTTGGATAATGGGGGCGGGATTGAAACACAGTTTACTGTTGATGTGAAGAACGAGAGGACATCACTTCGTTTGGCGACAAAGTCTTTTTTTGAGACTTATATGGATGGCATTGTTGTGCGCTTCAAAGCACAAGGCGCCAACAGAGGAATAACAAATGTTTCTTTAAATCAATTACTTCCACGACCAACTTATATGGCAACGCCAGAGGGTATTATGCCTTTAAAGGGCGGAGAAATTCAAAAAGGGGGGCTTTATGAGATCGTCTATACGCGTGATATTGCCGGAAAAAATGCTGATGGCTGGTTTTTAACCAATCCTACTATAAAACTTCCTGAAATTCCGCCCTTTCCTCCTTTACCGGAAACGTTTTCTTCTGGATTTATCGGGACTTTTGCTACAGAAAAAATACCCTCTGGATGGTTACTGTGTGATGGTAAAGAATATTCGCGAAGGAGCTATGCCAATCTCTTTGCTGTTCTGGGAGAAACATGGGGAAAAGGAGACGGGAGAACAACATTCAATGTTCCCGATTTGCGTGGAATGTTTTTACGGGGGCTCGATAGTGGAAAAGCAATTGATAAAGGACGTCGCTTGGGAAGTCGACAAGAAGAGTCTTTTAAATCTCATACCCATGAAGGAAAAACAGATTCAACAGGCAAACACCAGCATAGTTATCCAATGATTGACAAGGTAGTTTGGGATATGAATCACGGTGAATATAATAGAAGTCTGGCTCAAGTCTACAATAAAGATCGGTTAACGAAGGCTGCAGGAGAGCATGAACATAAGGTCTTGTTGCAAAAAACAGGGGGTGATGAAACACGCCCTGTCAATATGGCGGTGATTTATGCTGTCAAAGCCTGAGAATGAAAGCTTTGAGAAAGATAAAAATGATTGCAAAATATCTGTTATGAGAAAAAGTCTTATAGAATATATTGTGCAGAAAGTTTTGAGGCGCTTTAGAAAAAACTCAACTCTCTTTATTATTTTATTTTTTGTGCTGCCTTTGTTGGATGTGTAACGGTCAGTTTGCCTATTGTTCTTTAGAGGATCAAGACAGTGATTATTGAAGGTAGGGGTAAAAGAGAACAAAAAAACTTTCTTTATTCATAGAGTTTTTGCTGAGGAATAAAGACTTTATCCAAAATGCTTCTCTCTTGTGGTATCGTGATACATTATTAAAGCGTTGGGTTTAAAGCGCTGGGTTTAAGGTGCTGGTGGGCGATGACAAAAAGCCCATGGATAAAATTTTATCTTGTTATGCCGTAAAACATCGTCATTAAAACACTATTATTGAAGCTGGTGATATAAGGAAAATAAGATATACAATACTTGATCCATTTAAGTATTGAAGAGACATCTATTCAGTGGAGGGCTTGCTTGGTTAAACCTTATGCCAATGAATCATATAAATGATTAGCAGACGGAATCCTTTCAGAGTAGTTGAATTGTTTACAAACCGATAGGGGCTAAAATCTTCGTCCTTTGAGGTGGTGGGAAGAGGTCAACGGATATGTCTATTTAAAGTGAGGAAAGGCAAAATGGTTCTCTCCTTCTTTTGGGAGTGTATGTAAAAAGCGTTTATTCTTTCAAAATGGGCGCTTTGTTGGCTAGAGCAGATTGGCGATGCGTTACATGGTGAGGCATTGAACTCTCTTAGATGGCATTTTGTGCTTATCAGGCAACTTCTTGAAACAGAATGAGAGTGATACGAGAAAATCTGTAAGACAATAGTTTATCCTGTTGTGTCGTAAAATACTATTGTTTGAGGTGCGGTTAAAATTTTATGCATGGGATGCATTCCAAGGTGCATTTGATGAGGGAAGCCAAGCCAAATCCGTTAGATAATAAGCCAGATTGTTTACAGATTGTTGTTTATCGATTGGCATTATTTAAAGACCGGTGGGGGTGGCTTTGTCCTTTTGGGGAAAGTCAACAAAGCATGCAAGGTGACATGTATTTTTCTTTGGTTTCAGGTGGTAAAATCATCATTTTAGGTGGAAAACAGAATATAATCTAAAAAAATACCTTGTAAAAATTTTCGATGAAGAAATTTTTTTCAAAAGCCTTTCACATAGTTGTCTGAGATTGTCTGAGATTGTCTGAGATTGTCTGAGATTGTCTGAGATTGTCTGAGATTGTCTGAGATTGTCTG
>NZ_JBHILX010000010.1:0-18167 GCF_042193585.1 Bartonella sp. PS7NMGDW | reverse complement strand
GTCTGAGATTGTCTGAGATTGTCTGAGATTGTCTGAGATTGTCTGAGATTGTCTGAGATTGTCTGAGATTGTCTGAGGTTGTCTGAGGTTGTCTTGAAGAATGCAAGAGCCGTACAACGGAAAAAGATATTCAAATGTTTAATACGCGTTTAGCTTATCAAAAAGGGGGATATAATGGCACTTTTTCCATTTTCTATTGCTGATATTGATGATCCTGAATGTATTCGTGTGGTTCTTTATGCTAGCGGAAGAATGGGACATGCTCCTTTGAATGCTCTGTTGAAGCAAACACGTCAAGATCTCCAATGTTTTGATAAAATACAGACTCAAAATATTCTCCAACTTACACAGCGTTTGGATATTTTAGAACAACAATTGAAAACGATTATCAAAGATCTTGAAGATGTGAAACACAAACAAGACGCTGAAGAAGCGGATAAAAGTAAAACGATGGGTGATTAACCATCTCGATTTGTGTCTCTATGGGATTTAGCTCCTTTAAAGCAGTGAGATAGATAGTTGTGAACAGGATAGTTATTTGCCTGTCCATAGAGCATTTATTTTTTGATCAACCAAAAATGAAAAAGAGGTATTCTATAATGAAAAAATTGATTTTAATATTTTTAGCTTTGTGTCTTACTGGACCAGCTTCTGCACGTTTGTGGACTATTTCAGATGATTGTTCAGATATCGGCGGAACAATGGTTCGCTCACAAATCATCAATAATATTTCTGTCATTCCATATAAAAATTTGCAAGGGGTAAATATTCTCTCTGTTTTAGAAACGAGGCCTACAGAAGAGCCTGAAATGTCAAAAATTGTAGGAAGAACATTTCATATTCAAAGTCCTGAGATTGTTGAGCTGGCCTATAGAGCTTACAGTACATCGCAATTCGTTGATATTTGTTACAGAAGTAACTATTCAATCAATGTTATTCGAGGGCTGAGAGTGCGTGATAATTAAGCGTATTATCTGTATTCGTTGTGACTTAAATAGGCGATGCTTGGAAAATGGTCAATCTTCTACACTAAGGCTATTTTAACCCTAGCAGTTTTCTGATTTACAGTTTTTACTCAGAGTATAATCGTTCATGTTTTACAGAATTCATGAGTTATCGGTATTGAGGATCTATCTTAAGATATTCAACTACAGTTGATTCTATTTTAAACTGAGTGATTTTGCATCAATCGTCGTTTGAGCTTAGATGGCAATTTCATTCTAGCGTTTGGTGTTAGACAGATTTAAGCTTAGTGAGGCTGTAAATACGTGTCTTAATTGTCTTTGTTGACAGTATGCCGCTTGCGATAGGCAATAAATCATAGACACATTTTGAATCCGTAGAATGCACGTACATTAAAATGGCAGACATTGTCAGTGGTAGATATCGCCAATGGTAGAGCTTGTGCATGCGGTGTTTTGTTGTGTGCATGAGTCATCATTCACGCGGCATCAATAAGGGAAGGCTTTGCTGTAGAGCCTGTAAAATAAATCGTGCAACAGCGGGGATAGAGGTAAGAATAGACTGAGATGAGGCAGTCTTATCACGGGCTAAAGCTGGTTAAAATTCTCGTCTTTAAGGAGGCGAGGAGGTTAAAAATATCCATTAGATTGCATGGGGATGCATTTCATGTCCGTTGCAATAAATTTAAAAGAGGTAAATTATGAAAAGCTTTTTGAAAAAAATATCCATCGTTTTGGTGATAATAGCATTAACAACAGGTGTTTCTCATGCTGGAGTTTATGAACAAAACGGTTATCTTAATTCGGTTCAAGTCGTTAGCGCAGGAGCACAATGTCTCCTAGAGCTCAGATACGGTATCAGCCCTACTTCAGACATTCAAAAAGGTGTTTGGGGCTGTGATAACATTGTTGGAAAAAGTATTTTGGATTTGGCAAAAACCGCAGTCATTTTGAACAGAAAAGTAATGGTTATTTTTGAAGCGGGTCATGTGCCAGCAAAAAGGGTTTTAGCCATCACTTTAAAATAAGATCAATAGGGGTTTTTCTCCCTTTTTATATCTGTAACGCTTCAAGAGGTTACAGGTATAAAATATGGAGTGTATATCAAAGGTATAAAAATGTTTCAAAGAGCATTCTCAGTATTTTTAGTGACAGTTTTATTTTTTTTCTTTTCAGATGTAAATCTGTCATATGCTATTGATCCTCCCCATATGGTTTTCCGTATAGATGATCGCTCTCCATCTGTTATATTCTTTGGAGGAGGTTTTGCCCCTTGGGGGGATGATCAGGATATCATACATCATGTAACTGGGCACTCTCTTGCTCAACAGACTTCAGCATTTGTGTCTACAACTGCAAATATGGATGCAGTTTACAGAATGGCGCGGCAACAGATTGCTAATAATCCTGATGAAACGTACTGGCTATATGAAATTATTCCAGATATAAATTTTTATTATGTTCCTAACTCACTCTTTGATACAGCTATGTCTGCTGACAACGTTGTTCAACATGAACAAGTTATGGATCTTTATTATGCATATTTATGGCAGGATGAATGGGCTTCGCTGGGGGCAATCAATACAAATCATATATACTCTGCAAGAAGTATTATGCGGCAAGCGAATGGTGATATTGTCATTGGTCCTAGAACCTTTAATTCTCTTTTTGTTGCCGCTCCATCACAAGTAAATTCGGGGACACTTCCTTCACAAGATTACACTTTTTTATCAGCTTATTATTCTGATAGCGAGGATGCGTTATCTCCAATGTCACTGGCATTTCTTGTAGAATCCTGTAACAGCTCTTCATCCAGTGGTCATATGGAGCGTTCTGGGGATTCTTCCTGCAGCACATACAAACATTCTGTTGATGATATTATGTATAAAATGAATCTATGGTATGAAGCTCTTTAAAGAATTACAGCTATATCTTGCTATTTAATCAAAAACAAAAAAGTAGGAAGATAGCGCATTTCTGTTTTATTTGATTGGTTCTGATGCGCATAGTGCGTAGGGCAGAGAAAATTTTTCGGTATTATGAAGTGTGATAGGGGTGCTATAAAGCATAGGTGTGACATCATCAAAAATGGAAGCGTTGATTTAACAGTATTTGTTTACCTCGATTAGAAAATCCGTTCTTTTCTTTGTTTGGAGTTTTACATCAATAATTTCTTATCTTGTTGTCTTGCTGCTTTTTGAGAGTGCGGTGATAGAAGGCATGTAAGTTTTATATATTGAAGTGTTTGTGTGTGGTGAATATGGGGAGTGTTTTTTTCGTCATGTGATGAACTCTTCGGGCGGTGGGGATTTTGTCCATAAAGCGTCATAAAATATCGCTTTTTGTTCTATGGTGATAGAGATCCCATGAGGGGAAAAGACAAAGGGGAAAGTCAAGTGGATTTTGCGAGCCAATCATGTAAACTGGAACGAATTCCATGCGGATATAAATCAGGTTCTGTTTGTTTCATATAGCGCTATTTGTTGCATAACTTGTGATAGCCAATTCTCTAAATAAGGGGATTTGACCGGTAGAAGAAAAAAGGAATCATTACGAGACAGTAAGTGTGCTTGTTTCAGAATGTCTAATGCTTTTGCATGACATAAGGAACGCGAAACTCTGTCACGCCTTCCTTTCATATTTTCGAGTTTAGGGGTGTCCATATATTTTCTTCAACTTGATTTTTATGCATTGGACACAAGGGAGTTGAAGGCTAGGGAGTTGAAGGCTAGGGAGTTGAAGGCTAGGGAGTTGAAGGCTAGGGAATTGGATGCAAGAGATTGAGATATAAGAGATTTGGATACAAGAGATTGGGATGAACATTTTTGGGATAAGCAAAGCTAATATGTTACGCTCGTTGTTTTACAGCGCGTTTGATAAAAAGCTAGGACATCTTTCCAATCCATTATGTATGTAACCTTAAGGCGTTGTTTTCTTAAGAGAGTGCAGAGCTTTTTTTGTTGCTTGTCAATCAACATCAAATTTCAAAGCTGTAGCATGTTTGAGAGAAAGAAGAATGAGAGCCTTACGGATTCAGAAGGGCAAAACTCTCTGGGCAACTCCAGCTTTTGTAAGCTAGATTTTATGTATAGCAGATGAGGGCTGTATTTGAGTGATTTCTGAAATAGGAAGACAGCCTTATTGAGAAAAAATATAAAGGCATATTAATCACTCTTCGGACTATCATCTTTTTCCTTTATAATTTTCAAAACTATCTATAGCAATATTATTTAAATAATGAAGATAATGCCTTATGCTTTTATGTATCGTGTGTCTTCTTGGGATCATGCCTCTCACATAAAAACAGAATGCCTCAAATATTAAAATATTATTTGTCTCCGAATATACATTTATTGCATATTCATGGACTTGTTTTTAAAGAGATATCCCACTCCCAAGTCCCTTTTACAAGAACACTCGTCAATGGTATAGGGGTAAAGCCCCTATGAAATGTATAAAACTTATAAGGTATCTCCCTCATTTTTATGCTTCATAAAAGTGCAGGTTGGTACTCTCATATATTTTTCCAGTTTCCAATGTTACGAAAGCCTTGGTTCGTGAGACGATTCATAAGAGGCATATGCCTTTTTTGTACAGTTTTTAATCCACATGCCAGCTCCGCTTGTAACTTGCAAGCGACATGGTTTTGATTGTTTCAACAGAAAACAAATTTAGGATGAGAGAATCCTGTGGTATTCGGGTCTCTCATTCAATATGAAAAAACAATAAATACTCTTTATAAATCAATGTGATGTATCTTAAAGAAGACGAATTGTTTATAAAGCCGCATGGATGAAGAATCTTCGTCTTTTAAGGTGGTGAAAGAAAATCATAATCCCTATTTTTTCATAAAGGGCGTGAGAAAAGTCTTTCACAAAAATTTTATACGATAAAAATTATACAATAAAAAAAGAGAGTCTTTTAACATAAGAGTCTTGATCGTTTGCTGCTATAACCTGTATTGTGTACACAGATACTGCTATCATTTTTTACTGTAAAAGCTTCTCTTGGGATATTAAAGGGTACAATCTTTATGGAAAGAAGAATCCGCGCAAGGCAAAAGGCTTATTTAAAAAGATTATATCGCAAGATTGCTTTTGTTTGCATAATACTTTTTTGTATAGTGATTTTGTGTTTTGTTGTTGCAAAGGTGGTCAGTTATTTTTCTTCTCATAAAAAAATAACACAACAAGCATCTGTTGAATTGGTTATTCCTGTTTTTGATCTGCGCGTATATTGCAAGGAAATTTCTGCTTCCGTTATGCCCGATATGAAAAGAGAAGTTTATCAGCATTGTCTTAATTTGGAAAGTGAGGCCTATTTTGCTATTCGTGAAATGTGGGATAAGCTTTCTGATACTGCAAAAAAACAATGTTTGACGATGGTACGACCTGGGGATGGAAATTATTTTCTCTTACGCGATTGTTTTCTCAATGAAAAAGAAAATAAAAAAGGCAAAAGACGCAATTACTTTTAAGTTTTTATACGGAAAGTTAAAAGGATGCGAATTTTGATGAAAAGATAAAAACCCCTTAAATTACGATCTGCCTCGAGACCAATAGAAATTTTATTTATTTATCTTGTTATATTGCACTTCTTATTTAAGGTGTTGCGACATAAGGCATGGATGCCTCCTTGAAATGTTTAAAGGGGCGTGGTGGAGTTTTAGGAGGATTTGTTGAGCTTTTTTAAGGGAAATAACAGGCGTGGGAAATCCATTTCGTAATGGTTCTGGTGAAGGGTATAATGGTAAAGCCTCTCATGAAGTGTATAAAATTTATAGAGCATGTTCATCTTTACGTTTCAAAAAAGAGTAAGCTCCAAGTACTATCTTACACTGTGCTCGTTCCCAATGGTGCCTCTCGACAGCCCGTAAGCCTTAGAGATGGTTCATAAGAGGCACTTTTAGCCTTTCTTTATCGTTTTTACTCTACGCAGGCTTTTCCGAGTGTAACATGCAAGAAAAAGAGATTGATTCAATAGTAAACAGATTGAGGATGAAAAATCCTACGGTATTAAGTTTTCTTACTTAATACAAAAATATGAATTATCATTATAAATTAATTCAGTGTACGAATTTTACAAGAATTTTGATTGTTGACAGAACAGTGTGACTTGAGAACCTTCGTTCTTTGAGGGCGTAAGTCAATAGACATGACAAAAATGAGTAAAAAACTTCCTTTTATAAACATTCAAGGCTGCTTCATGCGTAAAGTGCTGTGCTGGGTTTACAAATGTGCTTGTTTTATAATTCCAGTTTTCTTTATCAGAAAAGATAAGAGAGGAAATGCGTTATGCCATTCTTATTGATAGTTTTTGAGGAGAGTATCTTTTTGAGAAGAAGCTGATTTTTAGGAAAGTGTGACATATTGGTCATTTTTTTCATAATTTGATATTTTTTTGTATTTAAATATTTTGTTTTTAGGCTCAATTTGTTATAAATAAAGGCTGTGATTAACTTAAAAAATGCATGGGTAAAAATAGAAATTGATAGTATCGGGCTTATTTAGGAAAGAAGATTAATCTCTTGGTGATTATAGGGCTTGAATAATACTTCGTATTAATCTATCTATAAAGATCAAGAGGTTTTGTGAAGCGATCGTGGATTATCGCTCGCAAAGGGGTTGCTTTAGCGATGAAGAGAGGCTATATTCATAAAATAAAGAGGTTCGCGCGGTGACTCGCTGGGATGGAAGTGCTTGTGAGTTAAATGCACGAGGGGGTAGAGGATATCGGCGTTTTTAGGAGCGGTGGTTTTAGAGCAAAAAAGGAAGCTTCTAATATTCTCTGGCAGGAATTTTTCTTTGTCAGGTGTGTTGTGTGTGTGTGTTTCCCTTTTTGTTTTCCACAAGATAATTATTTTTTTAGTGAAATATGGTTTATTTTAAAAAAAACACTTGGCATTTTACGTGAACATCATTAGGTTTCTGCTGTTTAACAGAGAAAGAGGGAATTTTTAATTTACGATTTCCCTGCTGTTTTATGATTTTCAAGAAAATATATGCTTTTATCAATATCAGTAGGGTTCGTTTGAGTAAAATAAACGCGGATAGCTTGATAACCGTATGTTAAAAATGATTAGCATTATCAAAAGGTAATGCAATGAGGAAGAGTCAATTAAGACATACATATAAGACAAACACTCCAAAAAGGGATAAAGATGAGGCCACAACAAAATAGACGGGTACGCGGTCGCAACAATAACAATAATGGTAATAGCAATAATAATCGTCGCGGTCCTAATCCGTTGTCTCGCAATTATGAAAGTAGCGGTCCGGATGTTAAAATTCGCGGGAATGCTCAGCAAATTGCCGATAAATACATAAGCCTTGCGCGTGATGCACAAGGTGCGGGTGATCGTGTTATGTCGGAGAATTATTTACAACATGCCGAGCACTATTTGCGTATTATTTTAGCAGCAGCTGGACAAATGTCTCAATCGGTTCGACGTGATGAAAATCGTGGTGATGAAAATCGTGATGAAAACAACGAGCAAGAATGCGGTGAAATAAATCTTGACGGTGAAAAAAAGGATACTGTCGAGGATGATACAGATGTATTACAGATGCCGTCGCAAAAAAATGGTAATGGCCAATATGCTAAAACGCAAAATGGGGATGCGCGTGAAAATGCTTTAGAGGCTCTATCGGATGAAAAAACCGATCAAGAGCACTGTCGCTCTGAGAAAAATGTTGAACCCGTCAAAAAAACACGTCGTTCTCCCCGTCGACGTACTGTACGGACCCAAGATGAATCATCTCTTGAGCTTTCACTTACAACAGCAGAAAGCACGAGCAATGGAGATGCATCAACAGCAACAAAAGAGGTTTCTTCGTTGCCTGGATTAAGTGAGGGGATACAGAGAAAACCGCGCCGTCGCCGAGTGGTCAATCTTGAAGCAGAGGAAAATGTTTAAATCTTCAGGGATTCTGTGTAAGCGCTTGTGGTGATGTTATTGGTATCATGATAGTAAATATATATGCTTAAGAAGCTTCTTGCGCTTTGTTTGAATTTTCACGGGCAGTATTAGGAACTTAACGAAGGGGGTTGACCGAAAAGATTGCCTCTTTACTGGGATTTAAGTGAGGGAATACAGAGAAAAGCACATCCGTGTATTTTAAGAGGCAGTTCTTGTATGAAGAACGCAATGTCGTTGTTTTATTTATTCATACTTATATTTAATATTGTTCAATGTATTTATGCCCATTTTGCGATGGTGCTCATGAATTCTATCATGTGAAATACATCGGTTATCTTTGCTTAATAAAAGATGTAAGCTGGGCGTTATTGCGTTAATTTTCAATGTTGAAACAGTTCTTCTTTTGATATCGGATCATTCATAAGAGGTATTTTTATTCATCCATTTCCTTGCTGGGATATGTGAGCAAATGATTTTGATTCAGTTCCTTATGAACAGATTTGAAAGGGGAGAATCTTACAGTATTTGAGGTTCTCGTTTGACATGCAAAATAAATCATCACTATAAATTAATTATGTTGAATTTTTGCACTCAAGAAGATGCCTTTCTTGCATGTTCATTAGATTTTCCCAAGCGATGTCAGTTTTCTTAAAAATGGGAATGCGTTGACAGAAAGGTTTCTTCTTTTCCGAGATTAGGTCAGGAGATACAGTGAAAAATCTACCGTTTCCCAAGTGGTCGTATCTTGAAGCAGAGGAAAATGTTTAAATCTTCAGGGATGCTATGTAAGCGCTTATGGTGATGTTCGTTTGCTTAATGAGGCATTATCTTCGAACTTTCTTTTGTTGTTTCAACAGAAAGAACGGCGATTAGTGCACCGGTGTGATAATTGTAAATCATAAATTTTATTTGTCCATCAGGGGTTAAAACTTTCAGTACAATATTGTGTTCTGAGAGGCTTTGCGACAAAATCTGTGTTTTTTCCGGTAGAGAGAGCGTATGATGGATAACGTGTGGGGTTTTGCTGGGAGAGGAAGATAGCTCTGTTTGTTTTGGCGCTGATCCGGTTGTTATCACTTTATAAACAATTAAAAACAGTACAGTTAGAATAAGGAAAAGCGTTATTAAAACGGAAATAATCATTAAACCCATAAGTTTTTTTCTCACTCGTTCTACAGCAGGATCTAAAGGGAGATCTTGAGGCAGAGAGTTTTGCTCTGTGTGATGGTCTTTTGAAGGTTGCATGCGCTTATTATCAATCATGTCTTTCATTGAGTATTTTTTTGAGATCTGATGGGTTTATGCTTTTAAAGTTTTTTCTGCAAGAGGTTTGTGGAAGAAGAATGCAAAAGAGGAAGCGATGTTGGTAAAATACCTTCTTTCTGGACTGTAGATATCTTGTTATTTACGTTTTGGCTTTTAAGCAGGAAATTTCCACGGTTTGTTACAGACCAGATCAATTTTACTTCTTGTTGATGTAAATCTGCATGGACGTTTATACATTGAGCAAAAATTTGTTGTCCAGAAAATGAAAACTTTTTTGTGGACGGTATCATGGATTGTTCACATGCTTGAGCCGTGGGATAGATTTTAACCATTGTATTGTTCGAATAGCAACTATTAAAATCATCTGTACATGAAACTAATAAGAGGATAAAAACAAGGGGGGTCATCAATTATTTTCCAAATGAGAGGTTGACAGAGCGGACTCCAATTTGTCAGCTTAGAGGACTCTTCACTGTTAAACGGTTTCAAAGTTTTTTAGTTCCGCGTTTGAGATGCCATTCTATATTGAATTATTCAAAGTCATTGGCTTGCACGTCATAAAAGGGTGGGTATGGGCTTTGTGTTGGTGAGAAATATTTGAAAAAAGACTAAAATGCCTCTTATGAACGCTCTCAGAGGTCAAGGGCTGTTGTAACATGAGGGACAAATGGTATGATGATGCTCGCTACTACTTTTATGAAGTGAAAAGAGGCATGAAGGTACAGAAGGATGTGGAGTAAAAAGGGGCGTGTTTGAGGGTTCACTTTACGGGGGCTATTAATTATGTTTTATTTACAGACACTGTTTTGATTTGAAATGAGCGTGGATACGCTGGCAAATATTAAAAAAGTGCGTGAATCAAAGACACAAGCGTATTCTGTTATAGGGTGTCCTATTGTACATGAAGAGAATATCTCCATTAAAGAATGCGATAAATACAAGCATAAAATGTGTAATTTTCATCAATTGATTGTCGTTGTTGTGGTTGCTTTAAGCCCGTAAAGCTGAAGAGTGATGATGGATGTTAGCTTTACTTCTTGAAATTTCATATTCTGCCAAAATGAAATTGTATGCGCATTGCGAAAATGACACAAAAAGAGGTGGGTAATAGACTCGCTTTTATTTGGCATATAAAAGCTGAAACGGTTTGCGCTTCATCGTTTTGGTTCTTGTTTTAAAATATGCGGTTATATAAGAGATGGAAGTTGATTGACAGCGGGAATGGACTTTATGTGGCTTTCAGTTCTCATCTTTAAGGTTTTTGGGAACTATTGGGGGATTATAGAGCTGGGTTTAAAGGGGTGGAAAATATCTTTGTGCTTAATAAAACAGATGAGAAATTTTGCTAAAAAAAGGGGAAACTTCTCTTGTTTATTTATTGTTTAAAATGCTCTTTTAAGAAAAAATATCAAAATAAGTATCAGGAACAGAGAGGCAATAGACAATTCCTTCTTGTGTCAATTTGAGGGAAGCTGAACCATTCACGGAAATGGGAACGATTTTTTCGAGAACGGCACTACCAAAACAGGCTTTTTTATTGTTTGTGGGAGGGATGCCGGATTCAAAACTTTCATGCCAAGTGATGATAAGTTGCGTTTTGCCATTCGGTTTTGTTTCGATTTCACAACGTACACAGATGCTCCCCTTTTCTTGGGAAAGGGCTCCAAAAGAAAGAGAATTGACAATCAGTTCATGAAAAGCCAAACCAATATGCAAAGCGGCATTGGGAAAAAGATAAGGATCTACGCCTTCAAGTGAAAAACGTTTTGTTTCTTTCATAAAATAGCCTAAAGCCTGCGTTTGGACCAATTCGCGAAATTGAGCACCACGCCAATCGGAATCAGTGATCAGATCTTGAGAATGAGAAAGAGAATGAAGACGACCTTGAAATTTGCGTAAGAAAACCTGAAGAGATTCAGTATAGCGCGCGGTTTGGCTAGCAATACTTTGAATGATCGCTAAAAGGTTTTTAGAACGGTGACTGACTTCGCGAAGAAGGATTTTAAGCACTTGTTCACGGCGGCGTAAGCCGGAAATATTAACACCGGTGGTGATAATACCGATAATGTCTTCGTTATCATTGCGGTGGCAATCAATAGAAAATTTGTACCAAATCTCTTGTTTGTTTGTATCTTCAAAACGTGCTTCAACAGTTTGCATTTTGCCACTCGCTAAAACTTGCAGTTTGATGGTTTCCATATTGTCTGCAAGGTCAAGCGAAAAAAAGTCGCTGTCACGACACCCAACCCGCCATTTATTGTGCAAATGGTGCGGCAAGTTTTCAGCCCATAAATAAACCAGATTTGTTGCCTGATAGAGAACACAAATATCAGCACCACGAATCGCTTGCATGAGCGCACTCATATGAGATCTATCCATGGGAGGCTTTGAAAGAGGCGTAACGATCATAATTTTAAGATGTTACTCTGTTCTAAGCCGCTTTAGAAGCATTCTCTTGAAAAAATAAAGCTTGAGAAATAAGCGCTTTCACCATATCCGGGTTGAAAGGTTTGGTCACTAAAAAAGTTGGTTCTGGACGCTCGCCGGTCAGCAGCCTTTCAGGAAAAGCCGTGATGAAAATCACTGGTATACGGTCATTTTTCAAAATCTCGTTGACCGCGTCAATACCTGAACTGTTATCGGCTAATTGAATATCAGCCAAAATCAACCGTGGTTTTTTCTTATGATACATGATGACAGCTTCATCACGCGTGCGCGCTATTCCTACAACATGATGACCTAGGCTTTCTACCATTTGCTCAATATCAAGCGCAATAAGAGGTTCATCTTCAATAATCATTACTTCAGTGGCAATTTGTTGTGAAATATCAATGGATGCTTGGTTGAGAAGCTTGCGGAATTCTTTTGTATCCAGATTCATGATTTCGCTGGCTTCTCGTTCATGAAATCCTTCAACGGCAATGAGCAAAAATGCTTGGCGTGCACGGGGCGTGAGATAGGATAATTTGGCACTTGTTTTTTGTTCAAGACCAAATTGGGGCAGGGGTTCAGGGATGTTCGGTGTGGTTTGGTCAAAAAGATGGCAAAAAAGCCAATAGGTACCAATTCGGTCACTGGATGCTTTGGGAAAAATGGAGATATCGGCGATGAGTGCTTCCAACATCGCGGATACATAAGCATCGCCAGAGGATTGGCTACCGGTGACAGAGCGGGCAAAACGCCGAAGATAGGGAAGATGCGGGGCAATGCGCGTTGATAATGACATAATTTATAACTCCTTTGACCTTTCAAGCATTTTGTTGATTGAAATTCTCAGCCGGTAAAAAAGTTCCTTGATTTGTATGGAACTTTTTACCGACAGCTATATTTACAACCATAAGGCGAAAAAATTCTTCGCGGTGCTACTGATATTATATGGATTAGGGGGATGAAAAATGAACGACCGTGATGAAAAAAATCTCACCACACAATTTACAGTTGGAGATGATCTTCTCGGGGTCAATAGCGAAATAGCACGGAAGTTACGTCAATTTTACATGGAAATTCAAGAAGAAGCACTGCCACGGTGTTTGCTTGAGCTTTTAGAGAAGTTGGAGCGCGCAGAGCAATTTGGCTTAAACAATGTGGAAAAGGTTTGAATCCTTTATGTCAAAGTGCGCGAAAAACTTTAAACAAGAACTTCTTTTGGTGTTGCCGGCTTTACGAGCTTTTGCTGTTTCTTTAAGTGGTAAGCAGGATAAAGCCGAAGATTTGGTCCAAGATACTGTTATGAAGGCATGGGCCAAGCAAGATAGTTTTGAGATGGGAACCAATCTTAAGGCTTGGCTTTTTACCATTTTGCGCAATGAATTTTACAGTCAAATGCGTAAAAAGGGAAGAGAAGTTCAAGATACCGATGGCGTGTTTACTCAAAATGTCGCTGTTCATCCGGCTCAATATGGATCGCTTGATTTGCAAGATTTCAAAAAAGCCTTAAATTTGCTTTCTGCCGATCAAAGAGAAGCCATTATTCTCATTGGCGCATCGGGGTTTTCTTATGAGGATGCTGCGGCTATTTGTGGTTGTGCTGTTGGAACCATTAAAAGCCGTGTGAGCAGGGCGCGTAATCGATTACAAGAACTTCTCAAGGTGGATGGTGAGTCTGATTATGGTCCTGATTCTTATTCAGCTGGAAGTACATTGTGTTCATTTAACGGCTAAAAAAGCATAATAATTATGATCGATAGCCTTGTTTTTTTTATTCCCGTTATAGCTATTACAGTAAAGTCAGTATCTGAGGAAATTCAGAGTGTTTGGCGTGTATCCTTAGGAACACAAGAAAAGCCTGTATAAACTTTCCCACGGGCTTTAGGTTTTATTTTCCATAAGGTTGCCTTCCTTTGTGCTGAAAAATGACGACTTTCAAGTTCGCCAATGGACATTCTATGACAACAAAAACAAATTTGATGCCTCAAATGCCTTCTTCTGATGCAACGATATCACGCTGGCGGTGGTGTGCGATTGTTGTTTCTCTTGTTATGGCTCTTTTGGCATCGGTTTTTATTATGTTGCTTTCAAATGCCGTTGATCGAGAAGTCGCACAGTTGAATACAAGTTCAGAATTGCGTGAACAGGCTGATTTGGTCCTTATTAGCTTGATTGATATGGCTGTTGCTGATCGCAGCTATGCAAAAACGCGCAAGGCGGAAGATAAAATACGTTTTGAAAATGCAGAGCGGGAGTTGGGGGATATTCTCGATTATATTGCACTTATTGTTTATGCGCATCCACAATGGGATGAATGGTTTACGGCTTTTAAAAAAGAGGTTGAAGCACGAAAAGCATTTATGAATGCCCATATGCATGCTCTTGATACGATTCCTGAACAACCTTCTCAAGCTGCCTCTTTTGAAGGATCAAAGATTCCTGTGGCACGTTTAGCTCAATTGATGACAAGCTTTATTAATGGGGATGATGTGGTGCGACAAAAACAGCGTGAGGGTATCGCATTAATGCGGGCTGCTTTGACATTGGCGGCTATTGTTTCTGTTGTGAGTACTTTTATTTCTGCCTATTTTGTTATTAATCGTTTTCATCGTGATGTGCGCTCTTTAAAATTGTATCAATTGCTGCTTCATAGCGAAAATATCGCTCTGGAAGCCCGCGTGAAAGAACGGACACAAGAATTAGAAAGAGCACGCAATCACGCTGAAAAAGAACGCCAACGGGTTGAAATATTATTGCAGGATGCAAGCCATCGCATTGGCAATTCTCTTGGGACGGTGTCTTCTTTGCTGGGGCTCCAGTTAAACCGGAGCAAAAATGAAGAGGTACGTTCTGTTCTAGGAGCTGCGCGTGATCGTATTCAGACAATTTCTACAGCACATCGTCGTTTGCGCTTAAGTGATGATATGGAAACGACTTTATTGGCAGAGTTTCTCAGTTCTGTTGTGCATGATGTCGAATTGGCAGTCCCTTTTGAATTGCGTGAAAACATCACCATTCACACCAATTTTAAAGATTGTCGCCTGTCTTCAAGAGATGCGACAACACTTGGAATTATTCTTGGTGAACTGCTGACAAATTCCTTAAAACATGCCTTTCCTGATCAACGTACGGGTCATATTTATATCTCCTTTGGTCCCCAGAAAGATGGACAATTGATGCTCATTGTAGAAGATGATGGCGTGGGAATGAAAAGCCAAACTTTAGAACAAAAAACAGGACTTGGTCGTGTGGTCGTGGAACAGCTCTGTATGCAATTTGGTGAGAAACCTCTGTTTGAAACTTCTGCTTTGAGGGGCACAAAGATTGTCATTCCTTTGCCAAAACTCAGTATGAATAGTTCAAAAAAACTCTGATTGATTTTTTTAAGAGATAAATTCTTTACTCTCTGCTTGTTCGCTTTAATAAAAATGAGAATAAAATATGACTTAGATAACACGAACACAGCACCATTCATTTTAGCTTGTCAATTGTTTTCAAGAGAAGAAAATTTTCTTCTTCATCTTTTGCTCTCTTTGTTTTTCGCTTTGTTTACTCCGATTATCGGCTTTTAAAATTCTCTTTTTTTGTATGTTTTATAGCTTTGAAGTGCTTAAGTTAAAATTTAAATTTATTTTGAATAAGAGCTCCTTTAAGCCAATAATAATACTTATATTAGTAAGCTCTATTTCTTTGCGAAGAGATTGTTTTTTCAAGTTTTGTTATTTTTTGTAAGGCATGTAAAACTTTAAATATGGGGTGTTTTTGTAAAAGTGTGTAACGAATATTCTTAAGGATAACTTGCTCATAAAGTTTATGAAACACCGTTTTTTAGGGCTATGAACAGCATAAGCATTCAACAAGTGAAATCTCTTCAACAAGAAGTCTGGTTGTTTATAGAATGATATGGGTTTTAGAATCTTCATCCTTGAGAAAAAACTTACCTTTGATTAAAATTTTATTGCATGGAAAACAAAGGGATTTTTATCGTTTTGATAAAACAAACAAGAAGAGTTAGCCTTTTTGGATTTCATATTTTGCACTTTTCTATCGTGCATAAACATGCAAAGGGGAGGGCGTTTTATTTTTAATCATTGTTATGGCAGCCTTGGGTGGTGGCATATTTCGGCGTATTCTTTACAGATATTTAAAGTGCGGAAATCTCTTTGAGAAAAATAAGCGCTAAAGCATATTTTTTAGATGTTTTGAGTCGTAAAAATGCAGATGCTTTTATGCTTTAAGTATCTTCAGAGGGGGGTATCGGGCTGTTGATCAAGGCATCAATATTGTTTTTTTCTTGGAGGAATGTTTGTAGGTCTTGATTGGTTAAGGCTTTGCTATCCGGTATACGGATGCGCATAGGATCAACTTTGATGCCATTGACAATGATTTCAAAATGACAATGGGGTCCGGTTGCCATGCCTGTTGATCCAACATAGCCAATAATTTGTCCTTGTCGTACTTTCACGCCTGGTTTGATGTCTGGTGCATAACGGCTTTGGTGTGAATAACTGCTGACATATCCATTGGCATGTTGAATTTCCGTGTGATTTCCATAGCCGCCTGTTACGCCTACTCTTGTGACAATACCATCTCCTACAGCAATAATGGGTGATCCTTTAGGAGCAACCCAGTCAACACCCGTATGCATGCGAATATAGCCTAAAATAGGATGTTTGCGTGGACCAAAGGGGGAGCCAAAAATCCCATTTGGTGTGGGTTTTCGCAGCAAGAAAGGCTTTGAACTCTTCCCTTCAGAATCATAATAATCAACGCTTCCATCTTTTAATTGATAACGGTAATATTTATAAGTTGTATTCCCAAAAGTTGCACTAATATAACGAATTTCTGGATCAGTGTTTTTGGATGCTTCCTTTGCTTTCAAGTTCTTTTTGCCGTTTTTGTTTTCTTTATCGCTTTGTGGTACGGCATAAAATATTTCGATTTGATCATTGGGGGTTATCGGACTTTTCATGTCAATATTGGTGGCCAGCAGACGAATGAGACGATGAGAGAGAGATTGTGATATATTATGGCTTAGCAAAGCACTATAGAGTGCATCATAAGCTGTTGGTAATTGCGCGCTATTGATATAAGAATGCGGAATACCATTTTGAAAAGCCGTTTTAAGAGCTTTAGACATTTTAGGCTCTGTGCTTTCAATGAATTGGCCTTTATCATTTAGCGCAATGGTGAGAACATGATACATCCCTTGATAGATACTTGCGCGTACGAGATGATCTTCTTCACCAGCTTGTGTCACGATGCCAATGCGTAAAAGACTTCCCTCTTTAAGGGTATCGGAAAGGCTCATTTTTTCTAGCGTTTTTACAACCTGTTCAATTTGCTTTTTTGTATAACTGGTTTTTTTGAAAGCATCGGCTATCGTTTGTTTTTTACGAATAGGAATAATATCTTCAACATAGTTTTTTGTCAGATCGATACGGTGACTTTGAGGAGAAACGGTTACATTTTCTTGCACAATGCGAACTTCAGGGGATTCTGTACCTTGGGAATCAGTAGATGCATCTTCTAACTTTAAAGGATCAATCAATGTGAGAACTGAAAGAAGTTCGGTACTTTTTTCTAACGTAAACCCAGCTTTTTGCACTTCTTGTTGTGCCTCTTCATCTGTCAGCGTATCGTTGTCATCAAAATCGAATTGATTTACCTTAAAATCATAGCTGCGTAAGGTGATTTTTGTTTCAACCTTTGCTCCATAAATCTGTCCAGAATCTTGTGGTTTGGCACTTTGATTTTTCGAATCACTGGCAAGAATGCTTAAAGAATCAAATTTTGGATAGCTATATTTTTGGGGGCGCTTTTCAGCTAAAGCCATACGAATCCATTCAAAATGTTGTGTTTGAATGACTTGTTCATCGCCTTTTTTTTGCAGAATCGATAGTTCAAATTGACGTTTGCTGTCAAAGCTTTGCCGTGCATGGGTGGGAGAAATACGATCCCCTTTATATCCATTGGCCTCAGGATCTTGTGTGTGTGAGAGATTTTCATTTGTAAACCATTGTGGAGGGGTTACCAATCGCTGTTGTTCATCAAGAGCCGTAAAAAGTGCAATACCCATAAGAATGCAGGAAGTGATTCCTGTTAGAACGGTTCCCGTAAGCCAACGGGCCGAAACTTGTCGGCGCGCAGGACGCAAGCGTTTGACGACAAGAGCAGGGTCCTGTCCGGGATCGTTTTTTTGTTGTTCGTTATCCCACATAGATTCTAAGAGTACTTTTTCAATATTAAATAAAGAGAGCTAGCATAGCTTAGCATGTTTCTACAAGAATTTGATTCTTTTTACAAATTACAGATCATACGAATTCTCTTTATACAGCAATGTCTTTATGAATCGTACCTGTGCAGAAAAATTTCCTTATTAAAGTAACATAAAACAAGCGTTATTGTGATTAATCCATTCCTAGGCGCTTCCTATTTTTATGCATTGCAATGGGGTGCTATATTTTACTTTAAAGGCGCTATGCTCCCTTTAACTCTTTCTGTTTTCATGTTTTATTTTTATTTTAGTGTAATGTATTGAAATACAACCAGATGTTTATGTTATTTTATTTTAAAAAAAGTAAAAAATGATA